>CAZVDF010000052.1:0-24055 GCA_964626055.1 uncultured Leptospirales bacterium | reverse complement strand
CTTAACTGCTGCCTCCCGTAGGAGTCTGGGCCGTATCTCAGTCCCAATGTGGCCGATCACCCTCTCAGGCCGGCTACCCATCGCTGCCTTGGTAGGCCATTACCCTGCCAACTAGCTAATGGGCCGCGGACTCATCTTCAGGCGGTAGGCCTTGCGGTCCCCACCGTTGATAACTCTTACTTATGTAAAAGTTATGTTATTCGGTATTAGCCATCGTTTCCAATGGTTGTCCCCATCCTGAAGGCAGATTATCCACGTGTTACTCACCCGTTCGCCACTCTCCCCCCAATGCAAGCACCGGGGTTCTCGTACGACTTGCATGTTTAAGACGCGCCGCCAGCGTTAGTTCTGAGCCAGAATCAAACTCTCCATTATAGATTTTTGATTTCTCGTAAAAATTGACAAATAAACGTTCGTGTACAGAACCATTCCATCTTAATACTGCTCAGTTTTCAAAAAACCTTGACTTGAGGACAAAAAATCCCCAGTCGTTTCTTTTCTGGGAATCAGAATAAAAACTCAATCGATCATTAATTTTATTTTAAAAATCGATATTTATAGACTTACATCCCTAATTTACCAACGAGGGTAAACATCGTCAACATATTTTTTAATTTTTTCTTTTTTTAGCTTTTTTTTGTCAAACTTAAAGACTTGCAAGAAAGATCAAGCAGTTAAATTTGGTTTTTTAAAGAAGCAATCTATTTAAAAATATAAATATATTTGCTGAACGATTGTGACAATAAACAAATAACTCGGATTAATTGCAACAATTTTATTTAAATAATTTAAAAAATTCTTCAAGATATTGTTTAGAAATATCTTTATTATGCAATATTATTATATTTTCGTCATTTTTCGTGTTCGCACTTAAAGAAAAATTATATGAACCCGTAATTATTATGCTTTCATCGATAATAATTACTTTATGATGCATCCTGTTCCTGTTTTTATCCAGCCTGACCTGCACACTTTCAATTTTAAGCTTAACATATTGCGAATCTTTGCTGTTGGAACCGATTTTTTCAATAATACCGAATGTCTTTATTCCTTTTTTATTCAGCCTGATAAGTTCATCGGCCAGTTTTTTACTGGTAAAGGAGAATCCCATGAAGTGGATCGAATTTTTAGCCTTTCCTATCCTGTCGATTATTATCCTTTCGATATTATCTTCAGGCGAAAAATAGACGTTTATGTCGGTATCGTCGATCCTGACATAATATTTTTTCCCGAAAGCTGAAAAAACTTTTTGTTCTTTTTTGTTCCCGAATATTCCGTAATCAAACATTTCTCTGAATTCATCCAGGTAGATTTTTGCGACATCTTCCGAGAGAATCTCAATAACATTATTATTATTTTTATATTCATCATTGCGTGTAAGATTGTACGAACCCGTCCATAACAGTCTGCCGTCGACAACCGCGAATTTATTATGCATCAGCCCTTTCCTGTTGTCGGTAACGATTTTTATCCCCGCATTTTCAAGCTCCTTTACTGCATTATTCATGGAATAATCTTTTTCGATCACAAGCCTGACATCTATGCCTCTTATGCAGGCATCTATTAATTCTTTAACGATCGGCCCTGAATTAATTTCAAAGAACGCTCCGTAAAAACTTATACCGGCATTTCGTATATTTCTTATAAGAGCAATTTCCGGAGTTTCGGTTTTTACCGACGCAGCCTGTTTCGCTCCGGGGGAAGTGAAATATACACGCCACCAGTCCCCGCCGTAAATAAAACCCGGATAAAAAATGATTATAAAAATAAAATATAATATTCCGAAATTCTTTTTCATCCAGTGGCGCTATCGGATCTGTATTTTGTCTTTCATCTCGAATAGGAGATTTTCGTATTCCGTGAGGAGAAGGATGTCTTCCTGCCTTGAGAATAAGAGTTTTACTTTTGCCAGAAGAGTGCCGTAAGCTGATACTTTATTTGAACTATCGATGCCTTCGATCATACTTCTGACTTCCCTGTCGTTTTTATTGAGCAGATTTATATAAAATCTGAAAGCATCGGCCTGGGCTTCAAGCTTCGGGCTGGCTTTCTCTATCTCTTTATTGTGCTCTTTATCCGCCAGCATAGTCTCAATAAAACGAAGCATATATTCCGCTTCAAGAGATGATATGTCGAAATCAAGGAGTATTTGATTTACATTAGCGAGGGCTAACTTTTTAAGATGTATCTTGGCGAGGAAAACCGGGTTATTTGACATTATGTTCAGATTTTTTTCCGGTTCAACGTCCTCCGGTGTTTCTTTCGAAGTTTTCTCATTTGATTCGTTCTTTTCGTCCCAGCTTAAATATTCTTCCATATCTTCGGTTATGCCGGTCTGGATTATTTCTGCGGAAGGACATCTGTTTTTAATAATGACCATTTCATTTTGAGAGATGCTCTTGTCCAGAACCAGATAATTAAATAAAATGCCGCTTTCTATGCCATGAACAAGGTTATAAATGCTGTTTATTTTTATCACTCTGACAGGTATGAGATCCAGACTTTCATTACTCTTTAAAAAGAGATATTTTCTTTTATTATGTACCGATTCGACATAAGGTATAATGATTTCATTTTTTATGATTTTATAAAAAATAAGTTCCGAATCAATATTTACAACAGGACTTAAAAACCTGCCGAAAAAAGCGATTACCGGCACTTTGTGAAGAACATTTCCGCCGGTCTCATTGGAATGAATTACGCTTCCGTTCCTGTTAAATGCTGTGTATTCCCAGCTTTTAAAAATTACTTTTATTGTAATTCCGCTCGGTGTCTTTTCTTCAATATAGTCCATAAATTTAAAACTCTGAATTATGTATTATTAAAATATTTACACTCTCATTTATTTTAAAAATCAATTCTTTTTTATATTATTAACATCGGCAAAACCATATTATCGCTATTAAATAATGACAAAATATTATCTTTCGAGGCCTTGAAATAAAATATTTGACAGAAGTATTTCCGGATGGGAAAAAGAAGCATCCGGATATTGGATCGGGATAACGGATTCAATTATATTTCGGGAGCAAATAATGTCTTATACGAATATCAGCCACAAAAAAATATACTCGGGTACAATCCATGATTTTTCAACCGAACTTGACTCCGAACACTCAGTTAAAAATATAATTAAAGAAAAAGGATTCTGGTCTACAAAAAAAAACAATTCCATAGTTAAGGATTTCGTTATAGTAGATTACGCCAAAGAAATACCTGTGAATTTCATTCAGGTCTCCGCCTCCCCTTCTGGCAAAACCGCTTTCCCGACCGACTTCCGTATTGAGTTCAGCATTGATGGAATAACCTGGAAAAATGTCCAGACTGAAAGATCGTTCAATCTTTCCGATTTAAATGATTACATACTCCATATTCCGTTGACTTTGTTAAGATTTATAAAACTGGTTATAATAAAATCCGGCAAAGTCGGAACAAAATTTTTCAGCGAAATAGGACAAATACAGACCGGCATCGCCGGAATAAGAGAAATCACTTCGAGCAGCTCTTCATCGTATAAATACGAGCCCGGGAAGCTGTTCGATGGGAACAAAGACACTTACTGGGAATCGAACATCAATTCGAAAAAAGTAAAGGAAAACCTCATTATCGACCTTGGAAATATATTTCAAATTAACAGGATATCCTTTTCATCAATCGATTCTCCCGACCATGCTTTCCCGGAAAATTTTATCGTCAATATAAGCAAGGATAACGATTTGTGGACATCCCTGCTGGATGAAAGAGGTTTTACAGCTGAAGCTTTAAAAAAATATTACTGGGATATAAATCCGGTTGAAGGGCGATATATCCACATCACAATGGATAATGTAAGGCTGGATAAGAATTCCCATGCCGTAAGACTTGCCGAGGTTCAGATATTCGGAGCTATAAATGATTTTACTCACACGCATAATATCGGTGAACTGGTATCCAATGCATCCGTTTTCCAGCACGGTATCGTTAAACTCGCGAAAAACGGGGAAGTTGCCGAAGGAACCGTTGTCCAGAGCACGGACTCAAGATTAAAGGATGCTACGAACCTCAATAAAGGCATTGTTTTACTGGCTGATGACGGCGACGATAAACCCTTAAATGCTGTACAGGCTTCGGATTCGAGGCTGAAAAAAGCCGACGAGTTAAAATACGGCATTGTAAGGCTCGCAAAAGACAGGGAAGACAATCCGGATGTAGTCGTTAAAGGGAATGACTCGCGGTTAAAGAAAGCGACAGTAGAAAATTTCGGCGTTGTAAAAATATGCAGAAACGGCGAGTATTCTGAATTGGGAGTGGTTCTGGGCAATGACTCCAGGATCCACAAATCGACTTCGGATTCGTTCGGGATAGTACGCCTGGCTGATAACGGTGAAGTTAACGCAAATTGTGTTGTTCAAGGCAACGATAAGAGGCTTCGCGATGCTACAATAAACTTTAAAGGCATCGTCGAGCTTGCCGAAAACGGCGAGGACAAAGAGGGCGTCGCCGTCCAGGGCAACGATAAGCGTCTGAAAGACGCCACCACTATCTCAAAGGGCATCGTCGAGCTTGCCGAAAACGGCGAGGACAAAGAGGGCGTCGCCGTCCAGGGCAACGATAAGCGTCTGAAAGACGCCACCACTATCTCAAAAGGCATCGTCGAGCTTGCCGAAAACGGCGAGGACAAAGAGGGCGTCGCCGTCCAGGGCAACGATAAGCGTCTGAAAGACGCCACCACTATCTCAAAGGGCATCGTCGAGCTTGCCGAAAACGGCGAGGACAAAGAAGGCGTCGCCGTCCAGGGCAACGATAACAGGTTAAAAAACGCGACAATAAACAGTTACGGCATTGTGAGGCTTGCAAAAAATAATGAGAAAGCAAAAGAAGCAGTAATCCAGGCTGACGACGACAGGCTGAGCGATGCGAGAAAACCTCTTCCGCACGCTCACGATTATGCAGATAAAATGCATGAATACAGCACTCATACCGGCACTATTAAAATAATCGATAGTAAAGAAGAAAACATAAATGGAATTGTCCCTCCATCCGATCGCTCTGCGGTCATATACGCGAAAAATGAATCCGGACATCCGGGAGCAGTGGGTATAGCCGGCGTTGCCGGTCTTTCCAATAACAGCAGTCCTAAAAATGACAGGATTACTCATTCATACGGAATTTTAGGGCACGGCAGGTTTGCGGGCGTCCGCGGGCAATCTACAGGTAATACCGAAGGCGAGGGCAAAGGAGCAGGCGTACTCGGAATTTCAAGATTCGGCGCAGGCGGTGTGTTTGTCAGCGAGCACAATTACTCGCTGGTTGCCGACGGGTACGGCGGTATTTCGGAATACGACGACAGCTTCAACCTGAAGGGCAATGGCCATGCGCTCCTGGTGAACGGAAATTCCGTTTTCAAGGGCACTCTTTCAATTAATGACGCCGGCAAAAAAAACGATTCGCCTTCAAACATAATTGAAATGTTCGAAGCGGAAGAAGAGCAGATCATAATTGCAGGGGATATACTGGTAGCAAGCGGGAAAGGAAAGGCAATTTTAACGAGATCGACGTCCGTTTATTCAAGAGAGGTGATAGGGATTGTTTCCGGTAATCCGTCGGTCATCATCAATAACAGCGGGCAGGAGAAAAAAATATACCCGATAGTTTTGGCGGGTAAAACGCTTTGCAGGGTCGATGCAAGAAAAAAATCCATAAAGCCCGGAGACCTTATAGTGACTTCGGATACTCCCGGCTGCGGCATGTCGGGTGAAATTAACTCATTCGACCGGATCGGATCGGTTATCGGCAAAGCTCTGGACGGGCTTGAAACCGGCATAGGATTAATACCGGTCTTCGTTGCGCATCACTAAAATTTTCCGTCGAAAAAAATTCGAAAAAGGCAGATGCTCATCCTGTCCACATATGTAAATAATAATTATAAAGACAACTTCTTCAGGACTTCGATTTCCCTGCTTGTGAAAATAATATTTAAATAATCCTTAACTTCCTTGGCAATATCCTTTGAAAGATAATTTATTTTCATGCAATATGGTTTTTTTTCGTAGCTGTCCACCCACATTATTATTGTAGTCGTTCCGGATGTCCAGACTATCGCGCCTTTATTGTCCTTCACGTCTTCTCCCGTAGAAGGCCCGTACTTTTCCTCAATCTTCTTCTTTACTTCGTCTTTTGCCAGGTAAGGGAACCTGATGGATACGAAAAATAATCTTGAATCCTTTACCTTAATATCCGACTCCCCTGCCTTTGCCGCCGGCACATTCGGTTTTGTTCCAGGGGTCTCTTTCGCTGCAGCAGCGGGAACGTTTTTTACCGGTTCCGATTCCCCGGTTTCTATTCCTTTATGGAAGAAGCCGTACTGGTATTCGATATCTCCTTCCCTGGAAATGATTATCTTTTTATCGTCAGTATATGAAATTTTTCCTGCCACATTTGCTTTCACATCGCTGATCGACGAGCCCCATTTCACATTCCCGAAACCGTCGATTTTTCCCTGTGAATAAATGTAAGTGGCCATAAAAATAAAAGATATAACAATAAAAAATTTCCTCATATAACGAATCCTTTTTAATATTTTAATCGCATTTCGGTGAATATTACATTTCGGTATTTTTCAGCAAAAATTAATTACAACCGATCTTAAAAATAAACAATATTTTTTAACAAGTTGCAATGTATTTTAATTTAATGTGTATTTAAATATAAAATTATTTTTAAGACTGCTTCTGGAGATATTATCGGATAATTTTCAGATACTCTTCAATTTTGTTGAGGAAATTCTCCGCTTTTTCAATATCCGCAAGTGTGATTTCGGCGTTCTTGGAATTACGGGACCCGCCTTTCAATATTTTTTCGTCTGAAAATTTGCTTATGGCATTCACGTAAAAAGGCATGGAAAGAGATTCAAAAAGATCTATTTCGCCCATATGAAACATTTTAAGCGCTTTCTTCCGTATACACGTAACTAGTTCCTCCCTCTTTACCTTTTCTTTGTCAAGACTCACCATTGTTTTTAAAGCCGCATAATATGATTCGAAATGGTCTTTCATAATGGATGCGAATAATTTCAGATTATAAATATGATCGGCATTAATTGCCAGAATTCCGTTTTCGTCCCTTGATAAAATCGATTTTTGCTTAAAAAATTTATAAATGTCATCATGTATGCTATCTGAGGTATTGCCGTCATCAAGATATAAAAATTCTCTCCGGAAAAGATCTTTAATAAAATCGTATTCTTTTTTTACATCAGCTTCTTTTATCTCATTCTTTTCCACGATTTTGCTGATATATAATACCGCCATTGAAGCGAAAGCAACCGGCAAAAAATAATGCACTACGCAGTTCTTATAATAATTTATTCTGATCCTGTTATCATCTTTCAATACATATAGATCTTCGACGATTTCCTCTTTATTGCCGCTTTCAATTTTAATCTGCTGGATGATATTCTCGTCAAGATACGAATCCAGCACATGCTCGATTATTTCATCGATATCGGCATCTTTATGCAGGGTTTCAGAAAATCTCGCGTTTGTATGCATCAGGTATGAAAAAAGTATTTTCGAATTATTTTTCAATATCGACTTCGAGAATCCCTTTGCCGAAAGAATCAGCATTGCGGTAGTCGTCAAAGCAAATGTAGTAACTACCGTGACCTGGCTGATCATGCTTACTACCGTATTTGCGACGAGATCCGGGATAGATTTAATATCGGTAATACCGGTTGCTATGTCTTTAAGGGTAAACGGATCGCTGAATGAAACATACACCTTTCCATGCTTCCTTTTTAAAAGCTTTCTGCCCTCTATCATCCCGGACATGGATTCATTTACTTTTTTATTGCCTTTTAATTCTTTTGAATGCGCCTTTTCCTCCAGGAGCCTGTCATAGTCGATCGCGATAGGGACAAAAACCAGATCCTCATTATACCCGGCATATATCGCATCAATCAGATAATATAAAATACCTAATTTCGGCAAAAGCAGTTTGCCAGTCCTGCTCCTGGTCCCTTCCATGAACATCAGGATAGGATAACCATCCGATATCAATGTTTTTATATATTGTTTGACTACGGCGGAATATAATTTAAGTCCTTTGAACGTCCTCCTGATAAAAAATGCGCCGGCGCGGCGGGCGAAAATTCCAAATGGAAAAAATGACATATTTATCCCGGCGACTATATGCGGGCTGAACAACTTATTAGTAAAAAATATATACGGAACTACTATAAAATCCATATAACTTTTATGAGTCGGGAGCAATATTAAAGGTCCCTTTTTCGAAGCTTCTCTGATTTTCCTTATGCTGTCGGGATCATATTGAATGCCGTCAAATATTTTGTTTAATATGAATGTTACAATTTTCTTTAATATCATTAGAGCTATTACGGAATAGTTCGCGGCTAATTCCTTATAATACTCATACGCATTTTTTCTTAAATGTCTTTCCGAGACTTTTTCCCTTTTAGCCTGTTTTTCGATCATTTCCAGAACATCTTTATGATAGAGGACTTTTTCCATCATTTCCTGATTGGATCTGATAACAGGCCCTATAGCTGCTCTTTTATCGTGATAATACCTCTCGAGAAGCTTATTTCTCAACGCTATTGCTATCTGTTCCGGATCTTTGCTCCTGGAATTTTCGATCTCCTCGGCAATATTGATGGGAGGCAAAATCCTCACAAATGCAGGCGTTGTGCTTTTAAGAGTAGTTATCAAGCCGGAAATAAGACCCCTGTCCCCTGTTGCCTGGGATGCGACAGTCACGCTCGTGCGTTCAGGATTCAGGTTCCAGAAAATCATTTGCGGAAGAAGGTAGATCGGGTTTTTAAAATTTTTCTGTAGTTTTACCAAATATATAAGAGAGTCGTATTTTATTTCCAGATATCTTCTTAAAAAGAATTTTCTCGAGAGGAGGGAGACAAGTATGCTTTTTTTCTCCCATAATTGTCTTTCTATATAATCAGTTTCAAAAATATCTTTATATTTCTTTCTGAATAGTTTTTTTTTGATTGATTTAATAACTCTTTTCGAAAGATGCTTTATTGTCTGCATCATATATGGATTTTCATCCAGCGCTACAATAGGCAGATCTATATTATGTTTCTTCAGCAAATGGCAGAAAATCAAGAGGGAAATATTTGAGCTATGAAAAGATACATATACTATATTATTTTTCGAGCTGTATTCTTTTAATGTCTGAAGACTTTCGGGATCGAAATCGATTTTTCTGAATAAAAAGCCGGCAAAATCCTCCAATAACGAGTTGATAAATCCGTCAATTACCCCGTCGAATGCTGTTGAAGATTTATATTTTTGCGCGCCTTTTTTGTTTTCCTTAAATTTTGGCATTCTACCCCCCGAGTTCTTAAATGCATACCTCGTCGATTATATGGCTAAATTATTTAATTAGCATTCTTATAGCAAGGAATTTTTAAAGCTTTATAAAGATTAATATTGCGGAATGTATTCTATAACTGATTAGCATTATAATCCCTTTCCAAAAAAAAGTTCAGCCATGATGATGTTCTGTGCAACTTCCAGTTACAAGGCGGAATATATCCCTCTTTAAGTTTTTCTTCAAGACCGAAAGCCTTGTAGCGTTTGTAAATTACGACAAAAATACATTTTTGAGTCCCGGGGTAAACCTCACACCACTCGTCCCGGCTTCCTCCGCATGCGCCATTCCTTTGCTGTTTGGGACAAATGGCCATTGGGCATATAAAAGCGAGCTCATGGATTACGCAATCGCCGCAAAATCTGCACTGGTTGGTGAATGTTTTAATATAATACTCAAAGAAAGTAACCGGATTTTTTAAAAACGATCTATCTATTCCGGATGCAATTATCTTCATGAGCGGGAATAGAATTGACTTTCGGTTAAATATAAATTTATGTATAATACTGAAAACAGCAAAAAATACGGAATACTTCCTTGATCCTGTTTTCTTTCTATTAACAGGGATTGCAGTATTAAAGTATCTCGATTTATCTTTTTCAAAAAAATAAAATGCATTTTTCTGAGGGAAATTGACCTCACCCAATATATCATGCCAGTTCAGACTTAATTCTTCTCCTTTTCCCAATATATAAACGATATCCTCATAATTTAATCCATGACCGCTGATATTAACGCCTTTGTAGCCAAGTCCTCTAAAAATAGCATAGAGCTTAGCTGACCGCAGAAGCTGAGCGTCTTTGCCTTTACCTCCGCTTTTTTCAGACTCGATGATTTCAACAAGCTCGTCGCTTACTATGCATCCGGGTATTGCATTTTTATTCATAAGTTTTGCTGTTGCCGGCGTCAGAACATAAATATTGCCTATCAGCGGAACATCAATGCAGCAGGCATCCATATATTTTTTTATTTCATCGAATTTGCGCGCATCATATCCAAGCTGAGTAATTATAAATTTAGCTCCGGCTTTAATCTTTTTATGCAATTTATAATACTGACTAACAAGTTCGGCCTCACTTTTTTTAAAAGGCGAAACTACCGCGCCTGTAAAAAAATTTGTCTTACGAAGAGTCACATGCCCCTTAAAGGACGGTATATCTATGCCTCTGTTCATGTAATCTACAAGTCTTAATGCATGGACTGAATCGAGATCGAATACCGGTTTCGGCGCACCTTTATAGCCTTCCGAAGGATAATCTCCCGTCATTACCAGAAGATTGGTTATGCCTGATCTGGCAAGCGCGAACAACTCGCTTTCAATATCGTTCCTGTTCTTATCTTTACACGTAAAATGAATAATTGGATCTATCCCGAATTTTATCGCTTCTGCCGCAAGCGGTATTGCAAGTATGGCCGGTTTACCTCCGGGATTATCGGTAATTGTAATTCCGTTTATTCTCTGATCCCTGGCAGCAAGTTCGGCCATTTTTAATACATGTTCCTGGGAGTCTTCCCATGCGCCCCTGCCCGGTACAAGTTCCCATGTTACTGATAAAATATCCGGATTATTTAAAGCTTCCTGAAATGACAACTTCTTCGTATCCATAAGATGGCTCCTCATAAGACAAAAAAATAACTGCGATAATAAAAAAAGAATTGATAAAACAGCCTATCCTGTTAAATATATAACCAGATTAAAAAGAAAAGTCTTTTTTAAAGACTAAAATCGTCCGGGGTGTAGCGCAGCCCGGTAGCGCACTGCGTTCGGGACGCAGGAGCCGTGAGTTCAAATCTCACCACCCCGACTAATAAAAAAAATCTTTTTATTCTTTTATCATACAAGGACTTTAGAATTATCGCAGCCATCAAGTGCAAAACAGGGATGTTCGTAATGCAGATACGAAGCGATAGCATAATTATCAGCGACCGGTTCCCCTCAGAATTAAGAATTAAAAACAGCATCATAGAGACTATAATAAAAAAAATCAAAAATGATTCTGATTCAAGAAAAATAGATTGTGAAGAGCTGTTTTTGATTATTGATGAAGCTTTGACCAATGCCATGGAACACGGGAACAACTGGGACCCGAATAAACACGTCGATGTTCAAATTACAAAAACGAACGATTATTTTTCCATATCCATCGAGGACGAAGGTCCCGGATTCGATATAAACCGGTATACCGGAAAGAATCCCGGGCTAAAGCTGAATCCCAGGGGAAGAGGGATACAAATAATTAGACACTTCTGCGAACCCAGATGGAATAATGCCGGCAATAAGATTGATTTCAGAATTAACATTGAATAAACTGAACATACAGAATAATCATTTAATGACAAGTTCCTACAGCAATAAACCGTCCGTTCTGAAAAACAAAAACCGCGATGTATCGTTCCTTTTCTCAATTCTTCTGATCTTCAGCCTTTTAAATTTTGCGAATAGTATTCTTTTGTCAAATCATGATCTGACGATCTGTTCGGGCATCGCTTCCGCGATGGAAGAAACTGCGGAAACAATCAAAGGCTTCGGCAGATTTCTGGATTCCATAAAATCAATTATAAATACCGTTTCCGCTGTTCTCGGAATTGAAGTTATCCTGTTACTCATCGCGGCTTCTCTTATAAGCGGGGGGCTATCCCTTCTCGGCATCCCGAAAGGCAAAATATCTTTTTTCTGCTCTCTTGCTGTTGCGGATCTCTTCTGGTTTATCTGGGCAAAGAGCTTCAACCCGGAAATTTCCGATTTTGCCGGTAAGCTCATATCTATCCTTAAAACAAACCTAATTTTAATAATTCCTTTTCTAATCATTTATTTTTTCAAATCTCCCGTAATATCAAAAAAAATAAAAAAGACTTTCAAGTCCGTTTTCAGGAAAAAAACCGCAATAAATAAGAGCGTGCTCATTAAACTGGATGAGATGATCCAGGAAGAGAGCATAAAGCTGCAAAGGTCGATCTATAATGATGTGATATACAAAAAGGATGAGGACGAAATACTCATCTCCGATGAAACGCTGAAGCACAAAAGGGAACTGGAAGAAATATTAAGAGAAATAAAGAGAGAAACTCAGTAAACCGAATTTCATTACATAATTTACTCCGGAATCGGGCATGGAAGTCGTCCTCATAAATTTTGTAATGAATTTCGGTTTATCAAACAAAACAATCTAATTCTGAGATGACTTCTATTTATAATATAAATCGTAATTATTTTCTGTAATAGCGTTCGGGGCCCATCTTCTTTAAAAAAGCCATAAACAGAAGCTCTTCGTTTATCTCCCCGTCCGTGGAAAAAAGATATTGAATGCGGCCGTCAGAATTCCCTGCGGTTTCAAGAATTTTCGGTGTAAGGATCTCTCCCATCGATGATACCATACATCCTTCGGGCGCGGCGTTGAAAAAGAGATCTATCCCCGAATGCAGCTTCATGAGCGCTTCTCCGACATAAGGGGCGAGTTCGCCGTGCGGTTTGAGCGAAGGCAGGACTTTTTGCGCCTCCTGTAAAATATCTTCCATCGCATATGGCATGTCGAGACCTGCGGCTTTATAAAGAGGCGCCGCAAGAATGTTTCTGAAATTCGATGCCGTAGATTTTACACTGCTTATAAAATTTTTACGTTCTTCTATCGATGCTAAGAGCTCTTTTCTTTCATCCCGGGAAGACGCCGATTCAAGAGCCTCTGTTTTTCTCTTTATTTCGTCCTTTGCCACCAGTATTCTGTTTTGCAGAATATATTCCAGGAAAGTCCAGATTGAAGTATTATTGAGTTCAAAGGATCGAAAGCCGAACTCGTCCAATAGGAGTTTAAACAGCTCCTCTATCTGCGCCACCCGCACGTACACTTCGCCGTCAACATATACCTTTACGGAATCCGGATTCGCCTCCCTGCCGCGGATCCATTTCCCGGAAAACTTTTTAAGAACGCTGCGTATGCCATTGTTGTTATACAATCCATAACCGAAATATTTTACTATCCCTTTTACTTTCGGCAATCTTCTCTCTAGCAGCTTTATTATGAAAAGCGTCATTCTTCCGGGTTTAATATTGTTTTCAAGAATATTATACACATCTCGTTTGAGTTCCAGAAATTCATTATAGAACAGATTGTATTCTTCAGTATCGCTGCATAATACGGCAGCTTTCATGTAAATCGAATGAAATACCGCCTGCAAAATAATGGCATGGAATCCCTGCAGCCCTACCCATTCTTCAATATAATTATTATAATTATCTCCGGATACGGCACTTGTCATATTTACCAGAATTTTTATCGGGAAATTATTACTATTTTTTTTATTTCTGAATTGTCTGTACAGTAAAAGCTTGAAAATATCAACATACTGGCCGAGGCGGCACGGGCCGTCGCCGCCGTTCATAAATACCAGAACCCTGTTTTTCCCCGTAACAATGGGATCATTCCTTTCTTTTCTATCCGTAAAATCCTGAACAGCCAGCAGGATATCCGCATACACCGCGGACAGCGGGACACAAACAGAGTCACCCGCGTATTTCCTGCCGGTTTTTACTTTCGAGATCAGATCATAATTGCCGTCTTCATAATTATCGATTGCGGTAATCCCTGCGGCGCGCAGGACAGAGCTTAAAATGCGGTTGTCGCTCATCGTTGGAATATATAAAACATCGGTATCGCGGTTTATCCGGTCAAAAACGAATTCATCCAGTATTTCTATATCGAAATTGCCTTTCTCATTATTGGAAAGTTCTTCGTGAAGGCGTTTGTTCAGCTGATTTAAATGCGTGTTTACCCGGTTTTCAAGATGCGCGAGCTCCTTGATCATGGCATCGGATTGTATAAACAAAGACGGCGTTTTCTTTGTTATTTCCGTGGTTGTCGGGCATGTTACGGTATCCGGGCCGCATCTGAATGTCGAAACCTGCACGATCGAAATCAGCGTATCGGTCAATCCATTCTCAACTTTTTTCAGAACTTCTTTCAGACGCGGATGAGTCACTATTGTATGCAGCCTGCTGTTGGCGAGAGCGTCCATTTTTGTCAGAATGTCGTGGGGATTCTTCCAGTACATGTAACCGTAGTCCCTGTTAAGTTCCGTCTCAAGAGAATATGACGGCAAAGCCACCACGCCTTTATCCCGCAATAATTTGCCGATATGGCTGTCGTAAATTCCCGGATTAAGAATATATCCTCTGGCGCAGATTACGGAGACATTAAGCCGGTTTTCTATCGCATATTCGATATATTCAGCCGTCTTTTCAGCCAGCTTGCCGTACAGATCCAAATTGTCGGCATGAGCCTTCCTCACAGCTTCGATTAATTCGCTCTTTGCTATGTTACGCCTGTAATGACTAAATAAAGGCTGAAGGTCACCGAATATCTGGCCGGCAATGTCTTCGGGATCGATATTTTTTAAGCTTATATTAAAGAACAGGAAACGGGCGCCGGGATGCTTCATCCTGGCAAAATGCATTGCAATAACTACCCCGCCCTGGTTGGTTGTGCATGTTCGCCCCAGGCTTGCTCCGCCGGTCGGCAGATAGTCTATCTGCGGCACGAGGATATATCCGTGTTCGCTCCCTGCAAGGCGGATGAACTGGCCCGCCGCGCCGATGTTCGGAGCGCAGGTGTCAATGGCAAACAGCGGCTGGGCGCTGAAAATATCATCTTCGATTACATCGTCGCAATGCACGGGAAATCCGAGATGCTCAAAGATCTTTCCCAAAAAGAACGCCTGGTCCGAGACCGCAAAGCTGCGGGGAATTACCAGCCTGTCGCTGCGTTCCGAGCGCGGAAGCCTGGCAGCCACGTAATTCCATAATTCCCTGTAGGAATCCGGCGCTTTAACGTAAGCGCCGCCTGCTTTGCGCGACTGCAGCTCATTTACGGCCGTGCATCCTCCGAGCGTAAGTTTAATTACACCGGACGGGCCGGCGGATGTCAGGCTTGCGCGCGCGCAGCGCGCGTTTTTATCCCCGCACGCCGCGCCGCGGCATTCTATAATTTTTTTCGCATAAGTTCTGTCGATAAATTCGCTCAGGTCGTAGTATTCATCGGATATTTTTCCGTTTTTCCCCATGCTCCGGATGAGCCCTATGCATGCCCTGTGGCCCGGAAGCGGAGGCACCAGGCAGTATGTCCGTCTGCCGGTATATTCCTGGATCCTGTTTGTAACGGCAAGCGGAAGAGGATCGGAGAGCATGGTCTGGCCGTGCAGCAGCACAATTGCATTCTCCGGGAACTCAACCTGGTTCCATAGCGTGCGAGCCATATTCTCAACAATGGCATAGTTGCAGGACGCGAGTATCTCTTCTTTGCCGTATCCGCTTGCCTGCATCTTCCTGGCGTTCTCCATCAGAAAAACAGCGCACGTCGCATTTATTCCAAAAGCTTTAGGCGCTTCAAATGCCTGCCGGCACGCTTCGCTGATCTCGCGTATGCCGAAAAGCGTTTTTAAAGTATCCATAAGGCTCCCGGTTCCTGCGGAGCATTTAATGTTCATGGCATTATCAAAAAGCTCGTTCTTCTTTAGAGCCAGAATAGATATCTTGGTATCCTCGCCGCCGATGTCGACAAGAATGCAAAAATCTCCGTTGACGGATATGCCTTTCGCTTTTAATTCAGCTATATGGCTGAGGGCATAATCGACAGAGCCGCGGCCGTGAGCGTAATTCTCAACAAGAGTAAAAATCCGTTCGCTCAGGGCCGGGTATACGGCCTGGAGAGACTTCTGCACCTGGTATCTTCCGCTGCCTGTAATGCCGATATTCTGAATATTCAGACGGCCGGTTCCGCGCGAACGCAGGTGTTCGAACATATGCTTGATCGTTTCTATCGTGTCGCCGTGATTATTGTAAGAGTTCGTAAATAATAATTCCCCGCTTAACGCATCTGCGATTGCCATTTTGGCCATCGTGGAACCGACATCAATGCCGATATTTACCGGCGAAGTATTGAGCTTCCGGGATTCTAAGTCCGCGATCCCCGGATCAGTCAGGCGCAGGTATAATCCGCTCCGTTCATAATGCTCTTTTAAATGATTAAAGGAAGGATATTCGATAAGCTTCGCAGGTTTTCTTATTTTTTTCGTATTCTGCCGGCGTAAATTATCTTTGCCTATCGTCTCGATCAAATGCTTTACGCCGTAAATGAGAAGGGTCTGATCCGCATCAAAGAAAATTTCCGTGATCCCGGACTGGCGGAAATAATCATCCGCGCAGTCCCGCGCATACTGCCAGTTAAAGATGCGTCCGGTCAAATATACGATATCGGCTTTTGCCAGCTTCCGGCATGCTTTTAATACTTCGGATTTCAAAGTGATGGCCAGGGCAAAATCGAGCGGGATACCCTGATTTTTATCTGATATTGTGGCTGATGAACTGAAAACCCCGCACCGGTCAGAACGTATCGGCACATTCCGCCTCTTATCACTGCCACGATCCCCGATATAGTCCGATAATATCTTATCTACTTCTTCTCTTTTAATGTCCAGCTTCTCAAGTATTCTGCTTATATTTATGCCCGATCCGGCTCCGCAGTGCGGGTTAACGGCCAGGCTGTCCTCGATCAGCTCGCCTTTGCGGTCTATCGAAATTGTCATATATCCTGATGCCGACGCGTCTAAAATACCGAGAGAATTAAACCCGTTGTCGCTTTGCAGCATAAGGCGCTTCGCGCCCGACCATATGGCGGCAGCAGGCATAATAAGCGTTGCCGACTCAAATGCGCTTTTCACTACGTCGGCGAGTTTGCCGGTTATATAAAGTTCGCCATCGCATAACAGCTTGCCTGCCCCGGCGTCCTTGAAATACCCGGTTCTCCTGAGAACTTCCTGAATCCTGTCGTCCGCAGTGCACACGACATCGCCGATGATATTATACTTATCCTTTCCGGGATTTAAAACGGCAACATGAATATTCTCAACACCGGCATCAATTATGTATTGCATTTTATCTTTTTAAATTGAATTATCATTTTATCATTCATTAAAATGGTATTAATGAACTGTTATTACAGGCTATCTTAGAAAGTTTTATAACCTCGATGCAAGCATCGAAGTATAGCATTACGCCTTAAAATAAACTGAAATTTACCAGAAGCCATCTCAAAATAACTTGTAAACAAACAACAGTATTATGAAATATAAAGTCAAGAAATAATTGACGTTTAATATCGCTATTTATATATGCTATAAATGAATAAAGTTCTGTTAATCGGTATAAACGCGCGGTTCTCTCACCCGGCGACCGCGCTTTATTATCTGCGGGAATACGTACGGGATCTTCCGTGGGATGTGCTTATCCGGGAGTTTACCATTCACACACCCGCAGCCGAGATCATAAGATGCATTGAAGAAGAACGGCCGGACGCCGTCGCTTTTTCAGTCTATATATGGAACACGGGCATTGTGCGGAAAATTTTAAGCGCTCTCGGCAGGTTCCGCGAACGGCCCAGGATAGTACTTGGCGGACCGGACGCAGGATACAATCCGGAAGACTGGCTTACTCAATTCGGCTTCATCGACAATATAGTCCAGGGCCACGGCGAGGAGGCTTTCCGCACTCTTCTTGCATGCGGCTTTAAATCCGAAAAAAAATTTTTGAAAAAAAACAACCCTCCATTCCGGGAAATACCATTCCCTTACACCGATAAGGACATCGATTCATTCGAACACAGAAAGATATATTACGAAACAAGCCGGGGCTGTCTTTTTAAATGCGCTTATTGTCTTTCATCGCGCGAAGACCAGCGGCTCGGGTTTAGAGAAATAGACCAGATAGTAAAAGAAATATATTTATTAATGAACCATAAGCCCAAAATGATAAAATTTGTCGACCGGACTTTTAACTCGAATAAAAAACACGCGCACGCGGTCTGGAAACATATTATGGATTCGTATCCGGGATCCGGCACCAGGTTCCATTTCGAGGTACATCCGGATCTTATCGGCGAAGACGACTTCAACCTGCTTAAAAACTGTCCGCCCGGACTTTTCCAGTTCGAAATCGGTATACAATCGACATGCGGGGCTGCGCTGAAAGCAGTGAACAGGACAGGGGACTGGGGAAACATCAAGCCGAAGATTAAAACACTCATCGGGATGAATGCTATTCCAATTCATGTTGACCTTATTGCCGGACTTCCATTCGAAGATTACGATTCGCTCGCATTCTCATTCAACGAAGTATATTCTCTCGATGCGGATCATTTCCAGCTCGGATATTTAAAGGTACTGCCCGGAACCGAAGTCATTGAACGGAGGGAAGAATGGTGGCTGCGATACGACCCGGACACTCCGTACGAGGTTACGGAGAACCGCTGGCTAAGCGCGCTGCAAATGAAAAAAATCAAAAAGATCGCAAAGCTGGTGGATATGATCTATAATTCACATCGCTTTAAAATGACTCTTGAAAACCTGCTGACTCTGCGAACTTCCCCTTTTAATTTATTCGAAATCCTTGCGGACGTCGCAGAAAAAAAATCACAGCCGCATTCCGGGATGCGATGGGAATACCTTGCCGAGATCCTGGCCGGGAGCGCAATTGCATCGGGAATAAAGCCTGAATATATTCTCGACTGCCTGAGATGGGACTGGTGCGCTTCTCCTTCTTCCAACCGGTTCCCTAAAATGCTGAAGACAGAACATGCGCGTAAAAAACGAAAAAAACTTATTTCAAGTTTAAAAGAAGGACGGATCATAAAGCAGGCGAGCGGGCCGAATATCAACTACGAATACATAATGAGATCAAACTTCTTTTTCCCGGAAACGACGGAATTCAGGGAAAAATATCTTGGAGGAAAAAATTTAGTACTTTTTGCCAGGGGGAAAAATGAACCAGTGTTTTTAGAATGAATAGCGTATCGCCTTTGCAAGCACCGATACCGGATGAAGAGCTTTGTACGGGGTATTCATCTCGATCTGCCATTTGCACGATTCACAGTCTGTAATCACAATATCCGGAGATGCCTTTCTAATTGTATCGAAAAGTTCATTCCCCACTTTCTGCGATATATCGTAAAATTCATTCTTAAAGCCGTACGTGCCCGACATCCCGCAGCACTCCGAGTGCAGAACGCGGAGTTCAAGTCCGGGAATCTTTTTAAGAACATCGATAGTGTACATATTGCCGCCCATTCGAACGAGATGGCAGGGAGAATGATACGCGGCTTTCATATGTACGGGCTTCATTCCAGGTATATTGCCTTTGCCGAACTCTTCATAAATAAAGCGCGTTATGAAATTAAGACGATCCGCAATGCCGGAATTATCAAGTTCCAGCAGGCTGGGATATTCATGCTTAAGGGCTATATTGCAGCTTGACGATGTCGTAACTATCTTCATATCGCTTTCCTTAAGCTCATTGCTTAATGACTTTATGTTAAAGCGGGCGTTCCTGCGGGCCTTTTCTGTGTAACCGTTCGCAATTAACGGCACTCCGCAGCATTTCTCGGGAGCTATCACGACGCCTATGTCCATCGCATTCAGTACCTTTATCAGATCCTTTCCGAGTTCGTGATGATTATATTCAACATAGCAGCCGTGGAAATACAGTACTTTTCTTTTAAAAGCCTTCTGCGGCTTTTCCAGTTTCCTGTACCATCCATGGAATGTCCCGCATTCATATTTCGGGAAAATCCTTTTCGACGGTATTTTTAATAATTTATCCAGCATGAATTTGACCGGAGATAATCCGGTAAGCAGATTTACTATAAAGCAGAAACGGACCGCAAAACCTCCGAGAAGATCCGTACGCGCAAGAAAATAATCCCTTACCCTGAATCTCTTTTTAAAGTATTTCCATTTCGAAAGCTGAATTATATCCGCTATCCTGACGTTTGACGGGCATGCTATCTCGCAGCGCTTGCAATTTGAACAATACTTCAGCGACTCGTCCAGAAGCATGGGATTTTTTATTCGCAAACGCTCGGAATCCGGACCGGATTGCTTGGGGCCGGGAAAAAAATGAGTAGTCCGCGCTACCGGGCAGTAGACGGTGCATACCGTACATTTTATGCAGTGATCGAAACTGATGTTATCTATATCAAGCACTGTTACATCCTTAAAATTTTAATAGCAAAGCAATATCAATACTATCTATAATTTCCGAGGACTGTCTGAGGCCAAAGGCCGAGTTCCGCAGGAAATTATAGATAGTATTGATATTGCCATTTATTGCCTTTTAGTTTATATAGGTTTTGGGATGCACTCTAAATCATTTCCTTGAATCATCTAATCTTAACAACTTAATAATATTCTTCGCGGCATAATAGCCAGTAGAAACCGCAACTCCGCCCCCGGAAGCGTCTTTAACCGGATTGTACCCGGAAAGAACGGCCCCGGCGCAGAACAAATTAGATACGATATTACCGGAAGCGTCGAACGGATTTAAAAACTCATTAGTATCAACTCCAAATTCAATAAACTTATGACTTTCTTTATTGAATAGCATCTCCCCTGCCCAGTCTCTGCGGCTGCCTGAAAAATTGACTTTAAGATTAAATACCTGTTCTTTTATTGACGCAGAATCCGACGCCAGACCGCAGCTGAAAAAACTGCCGCTGGCCAGCACATAAAAATGCGCTTTTAATAATGCATCCTTATTATTTTGAGTGGTAATGTGATCTATTGCTCCGCCTTCTTTTCCGCCCCCAATGACCTTATCCCCGGATATCAGTACGCCGCCCATAGCCGCGAACCTGGATTTTAATGCATTATCAAGCCTCATACCAGGAAGCGACGGGGGCAGACCCGGGATTTCATAAATGATCTTTCCGGTTGATAGCTGAAGAATTTCATGATGTTTCTTATAATTCTTAATGCCCATAAATGCGGGGAGACATACAATATCCGCATTTTTAGCTACATAATTTATCTGTTCAGAAATATTCTCAAGATACTTGGCAGTGTCAAAAATCCTTGCGATATCGACCGATCTGAACTCGAAAGGATTTTTTTTATTGCTGCCTGGATCCGGGAACCTGATATTTCCGGCAATGATATCAACGTCTTTAAAAAAAGGATTCTTTTTGATATTGGCAATTGTAATTTCAGAATAAAAATCCCTGTATCCTTCAAAATCAAGCACTGCAATCTTTGATCTTTTTTTAAACGCATCCCGTATCTTTTCATTGTACATGCTTCGCTGGGAAAAAAAAGACGGCTTTAACACGCCGAGCGTTGAAAGATGAAAATGATTTTTATCTTCATTATGATTCAAATCAATATCTTCTTCGGCAATTGTTTCCTTTAGAAAAAATAAAGCCTCTTTGATATCGGAAATACCGCATTTCGCATAGGGATGGTCTTTATGAGATGCAATATGCTTTTCAATATGATCGAACGGATTTTCAATATGTTTCCCCCGGTCGTCATATCCGAAAACATCTATTGAACCCGAAGCGAAATGGAGCGCGCTCATTCCTGCGGAAATAATTGCGCAGTTCAGGCCTTCTTTAACGCATTTTATCCCGCAAACAAGCCCGGAAATCCCGCCTCCGATAATGATACAATCATAATTCAATTGAGAATTTTCTCCTAATTTTTTTTAACTGAAACAATCTTAGCCCTCACCCTCCGTCTCCCTCCCCGCGGGGAAAGGGAAAGACATTCCCTCTTCTCCTTTCGGGAGAAGGGGGTCAGGGGGATGAGGTATCACACATCTCCCATGCCGAACAAACCCTGATATATCCAGTATATGAATTCCGCCTCGCGCATTGCATCGCCCCATAGAACAGGCCTGATCCCTTTCCAGCGTTCTTCAATAAATTCCTTTAAAAGATTACCGGCCTCTTCCGGCGGGGTCCCTTTAAAAAGAATAAAGAGCCCCGCAGCCCTGTACGCGCAAAGTTCGCCCTGGCAGGGCCCCATACCCAGCCTTGTTCTTCGTTTGAGATCCTCCAGATCTCTCACATCAAAATTTTTTACGGCATATTCAACTTCGCCTTCAGTAACCATTTCGCATTCGCAGATAAGACGGTAATTTTTTTTATCCTGCTTCAGTATCCGCGCTATTCTTCCGCCATGGCGGGTAAAGGTTGATCCGACAACCGAATTCGCAATTCCCGTAAATATCCTGGAGGACTTTCCGGGAAAATTTTTTATTTCAGAGCCGGGAAGCGGTCTTTTGTGAGTTGAGCATTTTTTGCCGACATTCAGCTTTTTACAGGCGAGATCGGCTGCCATTTCGGACATAAGCCTGTAAGTCATAAGTTTGCCGCCCGTGATCGTGATGAAACCGGAAATGCCGTCGCGCTCCTCGTGATCTTCCAGCGCAATGCCGCGGCTGACTTCTCTTCCGCTCTCTGCTGTATTTACCGAATCTGCAATAAGAGGTCGCACGCCCGCATATACCCGCAGTATCCTTGCTTTAGCCACAGCGGGTATCAGTTCCCTGCCATTTGCCAGCATCTCCTCGATTTCGTCATCATCGGGCATGGGATCGTCTATTGCGCCGTATTCGATGTTCTTCGATGTAGTACCGATTATGGATACCGTATCGCTGGGTACAATGATATCGCCGTCAGCTGGCGGGCGGCACCAGTTTATCACCATTTTATTGATTCTGTAATCAATCACTATCATAGTTCCCTTGGAAGCGGTCATTTTTAGATCGACACCGGCCAGCCCGCAAACATACTGCGACCAGATACCGGATGCATTAATAACTATACCTGAGTAAATTTCAAAGTCTTCCCCGCTTTTTTTGTCATGGCACTTAACGCCTTTTACGGCATTTCCATCTCTGATTAAATCCGTGATCTGCGTGTATGTATATACCCTTGCGCCGTGTTCTTCGGAATCCAGAATATTTGCCACAGCCAGCCTGAATGGATCTATCGAGCCATCCGGGACTCGCAGGGCCGAGACAATCCCCGGATTAACGTTCGGCTCCATTTTCAGAGCTTCTTTTACGCTGACTTCTTCGCAAGGTATCCCGGCCACACGGCACTGTGCAATTAATTTAGTATGATAGGATATGTCATCCCCGGGAAGCGTAACGTAAAGCCCGCCCGTATCTTCTATGCAGTTGCGGGCTATCTTTTTTAATATTTTATTCTCGGAAATGCATTCCGTTGCCGATTCAATGTCTTTCACCGCATAACGGGTCCCGGAATGCAACAGTCCGTGATTTCTGCCGGTTGTGCCGGAAGCAATATCGTTCTTCTCTATTAAGATTGCTTTTACCCCGCGCAATGAAAGGTCCCTGAGAGTGCCTGCGCCCGTAGCTCCGCCGCCGATCACAACAGCTTCAGTTTCGATCCTTTTCATGTTTAAACCGCCTTAGTCGAGCTCATCTTAAAATATACATTTATTAAATACCGCATTTCCCCAGATGAAGTCAAATGAATTTCCGGCCGATAAAACTATAATTTCGCAATGACTTCTATAAATTATTTAGCTCTTTCCGAATTCTTGGGAAATTAAATTTCCCTCCCCCCTATCCCCCTGAGGGGGTACCATCGCTGAAACTTATGTTTTAGTATTTTAAAAACAGCATTAAGATTATTTTTTAATTCTTCATTCATATATTACCATATATCTTTGGTAAATTCCATAAAGTGATTCGGGAGTATTATTTCTTTATTTATAATTGGTTTTCTATATTATTCCTGATCTATTATCATTAATAAATTATTTCATACTATAGCATTTTACGATTGAATTAATACATATCCGCACGAGGTAAACCAACCAG
>CAZVDF010000051.1:7324-24137 GCA_964626055.1 uncultured Leptospirales bacterium | reverse complement strand
CTTCGGTGTCGGCGGAGTATTATGTTTCAAGGCGTTATCGATTTGCTCCGCAAATCGATAGGCTTTCATGCTCGACGCAAGCGTCGAAGTATTACGCCTTGAAATAAATGAACTGTAAAAGCTATGCTCGCAGCAGGTGCGACAGATTAAACCTAAAAACCAGCATTTAAATGAACTTATCGAATCCATCAGATCACATCTCCCATGACCTCACTTATTTTATCAGCCAATGCGCATACAGAAAATGGTTTTTGAAGAAAATTTACTGCTTCCATATTTTTATAGTAAGTTTTAAGTGTATCAATAGGTTCTCCGGAAATAATAAGTGTTTTTATACCGGGCATAATATTTTCAACAATCTTTTTCAATTCATAACCATTTAATCCGGGCATCATGAAATCCGTTAACAATAAATCTATGGAATTTTTATCTTTTTTAAATAAGTTAATGGCTTCATCAGGCAAAGAAACAATAACAACCAGATAACCTAGCTTTTCAAGCATATCCTTTATCATTTGTCTCATCAATTTATTATCATCGACAAACAATATTTTACCTGATCCGTTCGGCATTGGGATGAACTCTTAATAAAATTATTAATTCTTTACTACTAAAACCGGACACTTCGCAAGTCGTGTGACTCTTTCCGCCACGCCTCCCAGAAGATGATTGAAAAAATTTTTACCTTTATGTGATGCAATGATGATAAGATCTATCTTATTCGATTCCTGCTCCTTTAATATTTCTTCGTATGGAGTTCCTTCTTTGACATCCGTTTTAATCTTTAAACCTTTTGCTTCCGGGAACCTATTTATTATTTTTTTCATCATTTCTTTGGATGAAGCTGTTGTCTGTCTGTCTAAATCCTGTACGATAGCATTATCAAGACAATATTCCAGAACACACTGCTTGATAATTTCATTAACATGTAGGAGATATAGACTGGCGTTAGTACGTTTTGCTATGTCAACCGCATATCGGAATGCTTTTTCCGAATTCGGAGAGAAATCGGTCGGAATTAAAATATTTTGGGGATCGAACATATATATCCTCCTTATTATTTTAAATGTTTAATAATATTAGAATCATACTATATAATTTTTTAAAACATGTAAATTGCCTGAATTTATTATAATCTAATAATGGATATTGTTATAAAGAAAATAGCATTTAATTATGAGTATATTGCAAAATATTCATTTGACTTTTTAAAAATTCTGGTTAAGGTTTTTAATTGAAATCCGCGAGGAATTTCAGAGCCTGCAATAGTTCGATTAAGACTTAAATTATAATAATTTTATTTGTATTTGGTCAAAAAAAATAAATAAAATGAACTCCGATAGAAAAACGGATAAAAATATAAAATTCTCATTACCGGCCCATCCGGAAAATACAGAAAATAAAATAAAGAACCGCGACATAAGGCATACCGGGATAGACATTATAGGTGATGCCGACTGGGGCACACATTTTTGCCAGTTTTACAGTACAAAACAGGATCTTATTGATATTCTGGTTCCCTATTTCAAACAGGGGCTTGCGGATAATGAATTCTGCATGTGGATCACATCTGAACCGCTTGGTGTAACGGAAGCGATATCCGCTCTGGAAACAGCTGAACCGCGGCTAAGCGAGTTCATTAATGGAGGCAGGATTGAAATTCTTGATTATACCGAATGGTATATGCGTACAGACAAATTCGACTCTGAAGGGGTGTTGCGTGGCTGGGTAAGTAAGCTTGAGAGTGCGCAGAAACGTGGATATAGCGGTTTGCGGCTCACAGGTAATACTTTCTGGCTGGAAAAGAAGGACTGGACGGATTTTACAGCATATGAGGAAGCAATAAACCAGGTAATTGGTAATTACAATATGCTGGCTATGTGCACTTATAATCTGGAAAAATGCAGCGCTCTTGAGATAATGGATGTAATGAGTAATCATCAATTTGCACTGGTCAAGCGCGAGGGACGGTGGCAGATTATAGAAAATAGCGAACGTACTTTAGCTGAAAAGGCAATCGCAGAAAGCGAACAAAGATATAGTACAATATTCGAAAAATCACCGTTTGCCCTTACATTAACTAAAATGCCGGAAGGCACTCTTACAGATGTTAATGAGGCATTTCTGAATCTGTTCGAATTTACGAGGGAAGAAGCTATAGGTAAAACAAGCGTTGATTTAAACATCTCGGATCAATCTTCTCAGGAGAAGATTTCGGCAATATTAAATGAGTATGGATTTGTTAGAGATTACGAAACAGTACGCCATACGAGAACCGAAAAAAAAGTTATGCTTTCTCTCGATCTGGATTGGATCCTCATCTATGGAAAAAAATTTTTGCTTACAACAATACGCGATCTCACCTACAAAAAGCGCGTAGAAGATGAGCTTGAACGCACTAATACAAAGTTATCGGAAGTTTTAAACAGTATACAGGATGATTTCTATGTGCTTGACCGCAACTGGAATTTCGTTTTCGCCAGCAGGCAATTCACGTCCAGAGTAGGAAAGGAACCTCAGAATTTCGTCGGGAAAAATATCTGGGAAATGTTCCCAAAACATGTAGGAACAATTCTTGAAGAAAATTACCGTGCAACGATGGAAAAGAGAGTAATACGGAATTTCGAAGTGTATGGTAAATACAGTAATGACTGGTATAGTATGACTTCCTTCCCTTCATCAGAAGGAATAATTGTCCTGGGTACCGAAATTACAAAACGTAAGCTCGCAGAAGAGGAATTACGCAGAGCAAATGATCTTTTAAATGCTGTTACGGCAGGTACCGGACTTATAATCTCAACTATTGATAAAGAATTCAGATATACTTATTTTAATAAAATACATCAAAAAGAAGTCAAACTATTAACCGGCAAAGATGTAAAGATTGGAATGAGCCTTATGGAAATCCTTTCGGATATGCCCGATCAGTTAAAGGTAGCTCTTGACTTATGGAACAGAGCTTTAAAAGGGGAGACGGTAACACAGACAACAGAATTCGGCGATGAGACCCGTTATAGAAGATATTATCAGACACGGCATACCCCAATATATAACGAGAACGGCGAAATAGTCGGAGCCGGAGAAGTTACTTCAGATATCACAGAAAATATGCAGACTATAGAAAAGCTAAGGCAAAGCCGTGAGGATATGGCGCGTGCTCAGGAGGTTGCCAGGAGCGGAAGCTGGCGGCTTGACATTAAGAGCAATATACTGATATGGTCAGATGAGAACTATCGTATTTTCGGCATACCATTGGGAACTGCTATGACTTATGAGACTTTTCTGGAGACAGTACATCCGGATGACAGAGAATTTGTGGATACAGAGTGGAAAGCCGGTATAGCCGGTAAATCATATGATATTGAGCATCGTATAATTTCAAATGGATTCGTTAAATGGGTTAGAGAAAAAGCTTATCTGGAATTCGATGAAGCGGGGAATTTGCTTAGCGGTTTCGGGATCACACAGGATATTACAGACCGCAAATATATGCAGGAAAACCTTCAAAAAAGGACAGATATATTAGAAGGAATCAATTACATATTCCAAAAGGCGCTATCTTCAGATACTGAAGAAGGTCTCGGCAAGGCATGTTTGAAAATTGTACTTAAAGTAACCGGAAGTAATTTTGGATTTATTGCTGAGATCGGATCTGAAGGTTTATTATACGATATAGCAATAAGTGATATGGGCTGGGATATGTGCCTTATGAAGGACAAAACCGGTCATCGCAGACTTCCGGGAGAATTTAAAATATATGGCTTATACGATAAAATTCTTTCAGAGAGTAAAGGTTTTTATACTAACGATGCCGCCGCATCCCATCCGGACAGTATTGGACTACCGGAAGGTCATCCCGGGATTAACTCATTTATTGGAGTCCCTTTGATCAGAGATAGTAAAACAGTCGGAGTCGTAGTAGCTGCAAATAATAAAAACGGTTATACACCTGCAGATTTAGAAGCACTTGAGGCTCTTTCCCCGGTTGTCACCGAAGCTTTCAGGCAAATTCGCGCGGAGAAAAACCTTAAACTATTGAATGAAACGCTAGAACAGCGGGTGATGCAACGTACACAGCTTGCCGAATCAAAGGCCAAACAACTTCAGTCACTTGCTGTGGAACTGATTGAAGTTGAAGAGCATGAAAGACGGCGTTTGGCAGAATTACTGCACGATGATTTGCAGCAGATAATGGCAGCAGCTAAAATGCAGCTTGAAGTTGTATGTAAAAAATTGCCGGCTGAGCCCGCTCTCGGATATGTAAAACAGCTGATAGGGGAATCTATTGAAAAATCGCGTCAGCTGTCCAGGGAGTTGAGTCCCGCGGTACTGCATCATTCTGGTTTTATTCCGGCATTAAAATGGCTGGCAAAGCAAATGGATGAACAATTTGGACTTGTGATAGATATTGAAGCGAAGGAAACGCAACGGTTCGAAAATATACCTATTAAAATGTTCATTTTCCGGGCAGTTCAGGAGCTGCTCTTCAATGTAGTTAAGCATGCAGACACAAAAAACGCAAGTATTGTTCTTTCTATTCCCGGCGATAACTATGTAATAACAGTAAGCGATCAGGGAAAAGGATTTAATCCAAATAAATTAAATTATATTGATAAAAATACCGGATTCGGCTTGTCGAGCCTGCTCGATCGAGCGCATTATATAGGCTGCCATTTTACGATTAATAGTTCCCCCGGTCACGGGAGTAGTTTTACACTAACGATTCCTCTCAGTCTGGTAAAACAGGTTGAAAGGCGGAAATCAGCAATCCGCCTGCAACCTATTAACACTACAGAAAGTACCGAATTAATTAACTCAGGAGTAATCCGTGTGATGTTTGTGGACGATCATGCAGTAATGCGCCAGGGACTCATAAGCCTTATCTCCGATCAGCCTGATATTTCTGTAATAGGCGAAGCATCGAACGGCTATGAAGCCATAGAAAAGGCTAAGCAACTAAGGCCGGACATTATTGTAATGGACGTTTCTATGCCTAAAATGGACGGCATTGAAGCTGCTAAGATCATAAAAGAAGAACAACCCGGAATACGAATAATAGGTTTGTCAATTCATGATGACGAGCAATTGGTTAAAAAAATGCGACAGGCTGGAGCGGAAACACTAATAAATAAAACCGCTTCTTCTGCAGAACTGCTGAAAGCAATTTACGGGATGATACAAAAGTAAAGATTAAATTAAATCGGATTTCCTGCGTCTGCGGGATTATTTATTATACATCATCAGTCAATTCATCAATATACTGAATCGGAAATAGCGGATTATGTTAGCAATCCGGAAGATTTTAATAAAAATCGTAGACCTCGGATTCTCCCGTGAAGATTTTAAAGTGTTTCACCGATTGAAGCAATATTAATAAAATAACTCCTGGGAAAAACAAAAATTATTTCAATAAAAAAAGTTTGTATGCGGAATAATTTAAAATTTTGGGTGAAATACAAATTGAATTTAAAGGCTATTTAAGTAACTGTCGGAAGTTACCACAGAAATAACAAGTTGTTTCTTGAAGAGAGTATTGATAGGTACACTATTTTATCGTGTTTTATGAGCCAACGATCCGAATTGAACGGACGACCTGCTCATTACGAGTGAGCTGCTCTACCGACTGAGCTACGTTGGCTTTTTTATGTGTATATTGTCAAAAATTACTTCACATAAATCAACAAAAAAACCATTCAGCTAATTTATTTTAATTACTCAAGTTGACTGACTTTTATTACACTATTTCTTAATACTACCGATAGAATGATCAGATTATTATCAATTTTCCGCCTCAAATAGTTGCCGCCTTCCGCCATCCATGGCTTCAGCGGCACTTCCAACTTCCTGTTGGTCGCCCTCCATGGACACTTCGGCGGTCGACAACATCCATGCTGCCTTAAAATTGATAATAATCTGATCATTCTATCGCAGATGTTTATTAAAAAGTCAGTCAAGATGAGTTAACTAACAGTAAGTATTATATTTATACACAATAACCGGGCATCAAAAGGATGCAAATATCGATTTTTAACTCATTTTAAAAATAACTCGACTTACAAAATATTACTGCAAATAATGTCTTTCTGAAAATATGAATTAAAGCAAATAATTAAATAAATTATGACTTACTTAAAAGAAAACGAGCTTCACAATTTTGACAGGGAACATATCTGGCATCCGTATTCCTCAATGAGCGATTCCCGGCAGATCTATCGCGTTGTTTCCGCAAAAGGAGCTCGGTTAAAGCTGGATGACGGCACGGAATTGATTGACGGGATGTCCTCCTGGTGGTCGGTTATTCACGGTTATAATCATCCGGTATTGAACAAAGCAGCGAAAGACCAGTTAAAAAAATTTTCGCATGTAATGTTCGGAGGATTGACTCACAAACCTGCTATCGAACTTGCTTCGATTCTGGTTGACCTGACACCCGCACATCTGCAGAAAGTGTTCTTCAGCGATTCCGGATCCGTTGCAGTTGAAGTCGCGATAAAAATGGCAATACAGTACTGGTATTCCAGGGGCAAGCCTGAGAAAAGCAAGCTCCTTACGATACGTTCTGGATATCACGGAGACACTTTTTATGCCATGTCGGTTTGCGACCCCGTCACCGGCATGCACGAAATGTTCAGCAGGGTTCTTCCCCTGCAGTACTTCGCGTCTGCTCCCGAATGCAGATTCGGCGAAGAATGGGATGAGAACGATATCGCTTCTTTTAAAAATCTTATTAACAGCTATCACAATGAAATTGCCGCCGTAATTCTGGAACCGATAGTCCAGGGAGCAGGCGGTATGCGCTTTTATCACCCGCAATATCTTCGAAGGGTCAGAGAGCTCTGCGATAAATTCGGAGTGCTCCTGATATGCGATGAGATAGCCACGGGATTCGGGCGCACGGGGAAGCTCTTCGCGTGCGAACATGCCGGGATCGCACCGGACATTATGTGCGTCGGAAAGGCAATGACCGGCGGTTACTTAACGCTTGCAGCAACTCTTACGACGGAAGAAGTGAGCGGAAGCATATCCGCCTTCGGGAACGGGGCTCTAATGCACGGACCTACGTTTATGGCTAATCCGCTCGCATGCAGTCTGGCGGCCGCGAGCATAAAACTTTTACTTTCTTTTGATTTTAAGACGAAAATAAAAAAAATCGAAACACAGCTTAAAAAAGAACTCGGTGTATGCGGCGTGCATGATAACGTTAATGATGTCAGGTCGCTGGGTGCGATCGGAGTCGTCGAATTAAAGAGACCTGTTGACCTCCCGTCGATAACGAAAAGATTTGTCGAAAAAGGAGTATGGATAAGGCCTTTCGGAAAACTCGTGTACGTAATGCCGCCTTATGTGATTAGATCGAAAGAACTTTCAAAAATTACTGACGCAATCGCAGAAGCAATCGAGGAAGAAGGTTAAGCCGATTATGAATCCATATTCTTTTTTCGGAAATACACTCGACGAATTAAAACGGGATAGCCAGTATAGATTTTTAAAAACAATTTCAACAAGAGATGATAAATATGTCGTATATAATAATAAAAAATATATTAATCTCTCTTCAAACGACTATCTCGGGCTGGCTACCGACAGGAAATACGTAAACAAATTTTACTCCGGGTTTAAAAAACAAAATCTTATTGATTCATTCGGTCCGGGAAGCACTTCGTCAAGGCTGTTGAGCGGCAATTATGAATTATATCCCGAACTTGAAAATATATTGAATGATTTATATAACACAGCGATCAGATCGAACAATAAAGATGAAAATTTTTCTGAAAAGCATGCTCTTGTTTTTAACAGCGGATATCATGCAAATATCGGAATTATCTCGACTATTACGGATAAACACAGCCTTATACTTTCCGACAGCCTTAATCATGCAAGTATAATTGACGGCGCAAAGCTTTCAAAAGCAGACTGCATCCCATATCAGCATTTTAACTACGATCAGCTGGTTTCGATACTTGATAAAAAGAGAGAAAAATACAATACAGTTATAATAATATCCGAATCGATATTCAGTATGGATGGCGACATAGCAGATATCAAAAAACTTGTCGGTATAAAAAATAAATATAACGCTCTTTTATACATAGACGAAGCTCATGCCGCGGGACTATTCGGCAACAAAGGGCTGGGTATCTGCGAAAGGGAAAATGCGATTAAAGATGTCGACATCATAATCGGGACTTTCGGGAAAGCATTTGCGTCGCTGGGTGCCTATGCAATTACGAACTCGATTTTAAAAGACTACCTGATCAATAGAACCAGGACTCTTCTATACACGACCGCCCTGCCGCCTGTTATTGTGAACTGGAATATATATACGTTAAAGAATTTACAGGCATTCGGAGAAAAAAGACGGAAGCTCCAGGATATCGCTGAAAAACTTCGTGGATCTTTAAGAAATTATAACATTGAAACCGCCGGAGAAAGTCAAATAGTGCCGGCTATAATCGGCAATAAACAAAAGACTATCAGAATATCCGAGGAACTGATGGAGAAAGGATTTCTTTTATTTCCTATCAGGCCACCAACGGTTCCGCATGGAACATCAAGAATACGAATTTCGCTTACTGCCAATCTGGACTGGAAAGATATACAAGCCATTCCTGAACTGATATCGGGATGAAATTTTAAATTTGAACATTAATTTGCTTATATACCGGAATTATTGTACATTAAAATGGTATTAAAAACACATTTAAAACTCACACCTTTTTTAAAATCAAACGATGTGTGAATTTTAAAGCCGTATCTGTGACTCATCGTTGAACAACCTGTACTTAACTCTTAAATATTTAAAAAATAATTTCCGGAGAGAATAAAAAATATGTCAGTAATATTTATAACCGGGATAGATACCGATACCGGAAAAACTATCTCAACAGGGCTTATTGCGCGTTATTTGCACATGAATAAATTACCGGTAATAACGCAAAAAATAGTACAGACCGGCTCAGGAAATATATCCCAGGATATAGCGATGCACAGGAAAATTATGGGCATTGGATTAAATGAGGATGATATTAAAGGATTGACCTGTCCGTATACCTTTAAATATGCCTCATCGCCCCATCTTGCGGCAAAACTTGAAAAAAAAGAAATCGATATCGATGTTGTCGATCAGGCTACAAATGAGCTTTCTAAAAAGTATAAGACCGTTTTGCTTGAGGGCGCCGGAGGAATATATGTCCCTCTGACGGACGATCTCACGATCATTGATTACCTGGAATCGCGCAACTACCCGGTTATAGTAGTCACAACATCAAAACTGGGGAGCATTAATCATACTCTGTTAACGCTGGATGCCCTTAGAACCAGGGATTTAAACGTAATCGGGGTTATTTATAACTTATTCCCGGAACAGGAGAAAGAAATTGTGCAGGACACAAGAGATATATTTGAAAAATATATCAGTCAGCACTGGTTTCATGCGAGTCTGATCGAAATTCCCGTCATTGATCTAAATAATTTTCCGGATATTGATTTTAGCATACTATTTAAATAACAGACCTTTACTCGTTAAACGATAAACACCTTTTTTAAAATAAACAGATTTTTCTTATTACTTATTAATTTACTCATCTTGACTGATTTTTTAATAAACATTTGCGATAGAATGATAGATTATGATCAATTTTAAGGCAACATGGATGTTGCCGACCGCCGAAGAGTCCACGGATGGGGTATTTGAGGCGGAAAATTGATCATAATCTATCATTCTATCGATAGTTTTAAGAAATAGTGTAATAAAAATCAGTCAACTTGAGTCGATTTTAGTAAAATCTACTAATTTATTCATATATATAAATTTGTTCTTGAAAAAATCTAAAAGAAAAATCTACTGTTTTTATGCCGACAAAAGACAAGATCAGTATATTAATTGTTGATGACCATCCTGTGGTTCGCAAGGGCTTAAAATTGATAATCGAAGACGAAGATGATCTGATAATTTGCGGCGAAACCGGGAATGCAAATGAAGCTATAAGACTGATGTCCAGGCTTAAACCCGATCTTGTACTGGTTGATTTAAGGCTGGAAGGCAATGTGAACGGCCTAGATCTTATTAAATCCATACAAAAACGTTATCCATCCATTCCTTCATTAGTTGTTTCAATGCAGGACGACCTTATTTATGCCGAGCGGTCTCTGGCAGCCGGTGCAAAGGGTTACATTATGAAAAGCGAAGCAGAAAAAAATATTATCAACGCGATAAGGGATGTTCTGGCAGGGAAATTGTATTTGCGAAGCGAAGCGTCGATAAACATTGTTTCAAAAACGGTTCATAAGTCTTCAAACAGCGTCAACGGTTCGATCGACAGGCTGTCGGATCGGGAATTCGACGTACTGCAGCTACTGGGAAGCGGATTAGGAACGCAAAAAATAGCGAGGCAGCTCAATTTAAGTGTTAATACGATTGAAACACACAGAAGGAACATCAGGAATAAGCTCAACCTCAAAGACTCCGACGAGCTGGTACGTTACGCAATACGCTGGTTCATCGATTCGGAAAAATAATAATTTTTTAAAATCAATTCGATAAATATCAAACTCAACCTGCATAAAAATATTTCATAAATAATCTCAATAAATCACAGCGATTTAATTACAGGATTTTTTAACATTTATATGTAAAGGATTTAAATCCCAGGAAAGGAGACAGATATGAATAAATACGAAATTGCGGTTATCGTAGGAAGTCTCAGCAGGCACTCGATCAACCGGAATCTGGCAAATGCCGTTATAAAACTCGCGCCGCCGGAGTTTGAATTCACCCAGGTACAAATCGGCGATTTGCCGCTCTACAATCAGGATAATGATGCCGATCAGGCCGACCCTGTAAAACGACTTAAAAATGATATTAAAAAAGCACATGGTCTTTTATTCGTCACTCCTGAATACAACAGATCGATTCCGGGAGCTTTAAAAAATGCGCTCGACCATGCTTCACGCCCATATGGACATAATTCCTGGGCCGATAAGCCGGCGGCTATTTTAGGCGCTTCCAGCGGCCCGATCGGCACTGCGGTTGCCCAGCAGCATTTGCGCAATATTCTTTCATATCTTAATATTCATACGCTTAGCCAGCCCGAAATTTATTTCCATTTAAAAGATGATACGTTCGACAGTAACGGGAATTTCAATCCCGGCAGTAAAAAATTCTTTCAAAACTGGATGGAAAAATACGTTGCATGGATTAAAAAATACGCCGGCTGACGGTCAATGCTTCAGGATTCACTATATTAGGAACGCGTTTATTTTCATAAAATTCAATAATATTTCGCGCTGCCATTCTTGACATTTCGGTTCTTGCATCAATTGTGGCCGAACCTATATGTGGAAGTACCGCTGCATTTTCCATCTGCAAAAGCGGGTTATCCGGCTGCATGGGCTCCGGATTTGTTACATCCAGGCCTGCTCCCCATATTATACCGGTATTCAACGCTTCTATCAGGTCAATTTCATTATGAACCAGACCGCGCGCGGTATTAATTAATATGGCTGTCGGCTTCATTTTGCTGAATGCCTTTTTATTAAATACACCTCTTGTTTCATCAGTCAAAGTACAATGCAATGAAATTACATCGCTCTGTTTCAGCAGAGCAGGGAAATCGACATACTCAGCATTTATTTCTTTAGCCATTGGATTGGGCTTACGGTTATGATATATGATTCTCATATTATAAGCGCCCCGGCAGCGTTCAGCCATTTTAAAACCGATCCTGCCCATGCCGAATATCCCCAGAGTCCTGTTTTTCAGCTCTATGCCGAGATCGGCCCTGGGTCTGAAATAATCCCATTTGCCGTTAATAATTTTTTTATGAAGGTAAAACATCTTACGTGATACAGCTATCATAAGCCCAAATGCCGTATCGGCAGTAGCTTCGGTCAAGGCGTCCGGAGTATATCCTACCGGTATTCCCAATCTTGTTGCTTCGGAAATATCTATATTGTCATACCCAACGCCGAACTGGGAGATTATCTCCAGGTGAGAGCATTCGTTTAAAAACTTTTTATCGATTTTATCCGTCAAAGTACAATATAGAGCATCGAAAAGCTTAGCCTTCTCTATCATCTCATCCTGCGTCATAGGCCTGTCTTTATTCCACTCCGTCACGGAAAATCCCGATTTTTTCAATAACTCTGTTCCAGCTTCAGGGAATATTCGTGAAATAAAAACTTTCTTATTTTTCATAATACTCGGTAACATCCTTATGAATAATTTACAGTTTTAAATATTTCCCGTATTTATCCGTATTAATTTCATATAATTACTCAAGTTGGCTGACTTTTATTACACTATTTCTTAATACTATCGATAGAATGATCAGATCATTCTATCGCAGATGTTTATAAAAAAGTCAGTCAAGATGAGTAATTATATAAACCGAAATATATTTTTAGCAATAAATATTTAGAAGCAGTTAAAAATAATATTTTGTAGAGATAACGGCTTATTATTTCAATGGATTCCGGAAAGGGCAGGGGAGTATGAAATTATTCAGTGGTCATCTCAAAATTATAAATTCATAAAATTCAAATTTTGAGATGACCACTGAAAATATGAGACTTAATGGTAAACGACAGATATTTCACATTCAATCATACCTTTTAAGCCGGCAGTCGCGTGAATTATATTGTCAGTTGTAATAAATATCGCTTCGGACGAGGTTTTTTTTACCAGACCGATCCCCTTGTTAAGCCCGAGAATAAAAGCTTTTGAAAGAGCATCAGTATCAATTGAATTTTTACCGATAATTGTCACGCTTAACAGATCGGATTCGGAAGGATAACCGGTTTTAGGATTTATGATATGGTGATAAATTTTTCCGTTCTTTTTAAAAAAACGCTCATAGGCTCCGGATGTTGAAAATGATATGTCATGTGCGTTTATGCTGCATATGTAATCACCTCTCTCTTTAGACGGATCCTGCAATCCTATTGTCCATGGACTGCCGTCAGGTTTAAATCCAATTACGCTTATATTGCCGCCTATATCCAGTATTGCTGATTTTATTCCGTGTTTTTTATAAATCTTTATTACCTCATCGGCGGCAAAACCTTTTGCGATTCCACCAAGATCTACCATCTGTCCTTTTTTTTGCAGCCTGGCAGAGAGCTCATTCCCGTTCAGGATCAGGTCCCTGTAATCAATCAATGAAAGAAGCGATTTTATTTCGGCAGGAGAAGGAATAACGGGATTATCCCCAGTTACCTTCCATTTTTTTACAAGAGGACCGACCATTATATTGAACGCGCCTTCCGACAATCTCGAATATTCTATTGATTTGGACAGAATAAAAAACGTTTCGGGGCTTAATTTTACATTATTCCTGCCTGCGAAAAAATTAAGCCTGGAAATTTCGCTTCCCGGCAGGTAAAAGCTGAGCATCCGTTCAAGGCTCTTTATTTTCGCAATTCCTTCTTCAGCTGCAGCTTTATTATTTTTCCCATATACCTTTTGTGAGATAATGGTGCCCATCGCGATGTCAGTCGTATCATATGAACTTTCCGGTTTTCTGCATGCAGGAATTAATAAAGCGTAAAAAACAATTACAGCTAATAAAACAGTCTTTGCATTTTTCATGACGGTTATTGTACGAAAGAAAAATTTGAATGGAGCGTATGATTGATACGCTGGAGTTATTAATTTATTCCAGCGTATCTGAAGAAAATTTGTGTCGTATTGGTATTAATCGCGCTTTTCAGCCCTGCTTATCTGCTGCCTTGCTATTTTAATGAACTGGACAAGAGGACGTTTTGCCGGGCAAACAAAAGCGCAGCTGCCGCACTCAAAGCAGTCGTCTTCAAAATTGAATTTTTTTGCTTCAGCGCCTTTACCGGACTCGACGTATATGCTCACGCTTCTCGGATCAAGTCCCATGGGGCATGCATCAAGGCAGAAACCGCAGTTAATGCAGGGACCGTAGGCCCGGTCGTCTATCTCGTCTTTTGTAAGGAACAATATTCCGGCAGTTGTCTTAATGATAGGCACATCAAGGTTTGATACGGCTACCCCCATCATCGGACCGCCTATAACAATCTTCGCCAGATTTTCAGTCGTCCCTCCAAGATAATCGACAATATCTTTCAGCTTTGTCCCTATTGGAACAAGAAGGTTTGCGCGACGTTTGATCCCATGGCCGGAAATAGTAATTACTTTTTCGTAATATGGTTTACGCAGAACTACCGCATCGTAAATAGTCTTTATGGTGCCGACATTCTGAACGATAATTCCAATGGATGACGAACGCTTGCCGGAAGGACGTATGCGTCCCGTTACAGTTTCCATTATCTGGTCGGCTGATCCCTGCGGGTATTTTACCTGCATCGGCATTACTTCGATATCAAAATCCTTGCCGCTGTTTTCGATAAGTTTTCTTAAAGAAGCTATAGCATCCTGCTTATTGTCTTCAATGGCTATCACTGCTTTTTTAATACCGAGTATTGTCAGGGTGATTTTTGCGCCTTCAATGATCTCATTCCCGTATTCCAGCATCATTCTATGGTCGCAGGTCAAATAAGGCTCGCATTCCGCTCCGTTAAGGATAAGCGTGTCAAGTTTAATGTCAGGTTTTAGATTGAGCTTTGCATGAGCCGGAAAGCCTGCGCCTCCCATCCCCACAATGCCAGCATCCTGGATAAGACGAAGGAGTTCATCTTTAGGAAGACTTTTCCAGTCGTTCTTTTTGAATTCCGGCTCAGTGTTTGAACCGTCGGATTCAATCCAGACTGCAGTGTCATCCCCGCTTACCGGATGCACCCAGCTGAGAATGTCTTTGACTGTGCCCGTTACAGGAGAATGCAGCTCCGCCCCCAGTTTTCCGTTTGTTGAACAGATCTTCTGGGCTGCTGTAACGGCATCTTTCTGTTTTACAAGCGGCGTACATTCAACGCCTACGTGCTGTTTGGTAAAAAGCAGGATGTCTTTCGGTACAGGCAGCTTTTCTATCGGCAACGTGCATGTAAGATCTTTATGTTCTTCAGGATGAACACCACCCTGTTTGAATGTCTTTTTGCTTTTAAACATAGATTAATTCCCTTTTAACTCATAACATTGAATTGCAATATCATTCTGCTGCTGCAGCAGCTTTTTCTTTACGCTTTGATACCGGGAATACACCGGCTTTATGAAATATACCTGTCGGGCATCCTTCAACGCAGGCTTCGTTACAGCCAGGCCCGTATGCTATACATTTTTCCTGGTCGATTTTAATTCTGCCTTCATATGTAACAGCCTGAGCAGGGCAGACTTTAACGCATTTCTTGCAGGAAATGCAACCTATTGTGCAGATATTCCGGACTTTATTGGGTTTATCGGTTGTCGAGCACGACACCTGTACCCTGTATGTTTTCGGAAGCAGCTGTAAAACATGCTTGGGGCAAACGCTCACGCACTTGCCGCATCCTGTGCATTTTGAAGCGTCTATTTCCGCAATGCCGTTCGGACCGATTTTAATGGCGTCGAACGCGCATACTCTGGTGCAGTCCCCGAGACCGAGGCACCCGTGCTTGCACGCTTTAGCTCCTCCGAAAATAAGCGCGGCCGCCTCGCATGACGTTACACCCCTGTATTCAGCCTCAAATTTGGCAAATTCCGGCGTTCCGTGGCAGTTCAATACTGCCTGAACCGGCGTAACCGCTTTTGCGGTTTTTCCTGTAAGCGGCGCAATCTGATCCGCTGCCGCCTGTCCGCCAGGCACGCAGAGAGAGGGCGAGACATCCGGCTTTTCCACAACAGCTTCGGCGTATGACCGGCATCCGGGAAATCCGCATGCGCCGCAGTTAGCCGCCGGCAGGCATGCATATACATCGTCGATGACCGGATCGCTGGCAACATGAAATCGTCTTGCGGTAGCGGCAAGAGCTACTCCGAAAATTAATCCTATAACCGTGAAAATCGCTATACCCCATAGCGCAATAGAAGCAAGAGTCATAATATCCTCACATAAATTTTAATCCGGAAAATCCCAAAAAGGCAAGAGCAAAAAGCCCGGCCAGAATGAAAGCTATCGGAAGCCCCTTAAGAACGGAAGGAATAGGCGCAAGATCGACCTTTTCCCTTGCGCAGCTCATAAGGAAAAGAGCAAGCGCGAATCCCAGGCTTGCGCCGAGTGAAAATGATAGGGATTCAAAAAAGCCGTAATGATTGGAAGCATTCAAAAGCGGAATAGCAAGAATGATGCAATTAGTAGTGATCAGCACAAGGTATATGCCGAAGTTCTTGTGTAAGATCGGGTTTACTTTCTTAACTATCGATTCAGTCGCCTGTACGAGAGCCGCTACCACACCGATAAACACAATGATCTGCAGGAAAGCGAGCTGAAGAGGCACAAGCGCGAAGTTATTAATCAACCATGAAAGTGTTCCGCTTATTACGCCAACTATTGTGAAAGTGATCCCCATTCCGATCGCCGTAGCTTTTTTTTGCGATACTCCGAAGAAAACGCAAAGTCCCAGATATCTTGTAAAGACAAAATTGTTGATCAGGGCTGCCCCTATAATCAACGTGAATAATACGCTGAATATGGAAGGCTGAATATCAATTGTTTTTAAACCGTCTTTAATGACATAATGATCCGCGGGAACAAGCGTTTCCTTTGTAATTAAAGTGGTCGATCCGTCGCTGTTTTTCTGAATACGGTCTATCTTGATGGGTATATCGACATCCTTTGCCGTAGTCAGCGTAAGAGATTCTGACAGCTTTTCCTTAACCAGAATCTCGTGATTATTAATGACCGCCGCCATGTGAACCTCCGCCGGTTAATTTTTTTCCTCGTTTAATGTCTACATAATTAAAAAGCATCATTAT
>CAZVDF010000051.1:0-7314 GCA_964626055.1 uncultured Leptospirales bacterium | reverse complement strand
ATCCGCCCGCCGGAAGAACTGCAAGCAGGAGAGGGGATCCCGGAATTATTGCAATACCGAAAATGCTGCCGGAACCGAGCAGCTCCCTGAACGCGCCTGTAAGAACCATTGCGAACAAAAATCCGGCGCCCATGCCAATACCGTCCATCGTGGATGGCAGAACCGGGTTCTTTGAAGCAAAAAGCTCCATCCTTGAAAGGATGATAGCGAAAGCCACTATCAGCTTAATATAAAGTCCGATTTCAGCGTAAATATTCGGAAAATAAGCGGCAAGCGTCATGTCCATAACTGAAACCCATATCGCTATAATAAGAACAAATACTGGGACGCGTACTTTTGAATTTATTACGCTTTTAAGCGCGGCTGCTGACAGGTTTGACAGAACCTGTACGAAGAAAACAGCTACTCCCAGCAGAAGACCGTTTTTGACGGATGTTGTAACTGCAACAGCGGGACAAAGGCTTAATGCAAGCCTGAAAACGGGATTTTCGGCAAAAAGCCCGCGCGATATAAGGTCCGTGTAATTATATTTGGATTGTTTCATAGATATTGCCTCAGAAGTTCAATACGTTTTTTAAAATTGAATAAAGTCTTTTTTACGCCGTCGGTTATGGCAACGGTCGATATGGTCGCCCCGGTTATTGCATATATTTTTTTATTGGAATCGAGAAGCGCTTTATTCTTTTCTTTCCACTGGTCCAGCGCCATTTTTTCAAGCAGATTTAATTCCGTATTCCACTCAGCAGGCAGCGGCTCTTTTACAACCTCGATCGCGCCGATATCATCCACGCTTCTGCCGGCGAATTGATTTTTCATATACGGGCGGACTATCTCTGCTCCCAGACCCGGGTCCTCTTCATGTTCAAGGATCTCAACTCCCCGTATATTCAGGGAATCATCCAGAGCCAGAAAAAATTTAATATGAGTTTTAAATCCCATCTGGACTCCTTCAACAACAAATCCTTTTATCTTTGAAGATTCCCGCCCTATGAAGAAACGGCCAACGGATCTAACGTTGTCCTTTCCGAATTTCCGCACCAGTGCTTCTTCGTTTTTGGAATCAAGCTTTTCCTTAAATTCACCTCGTTCGCTGAAAAGAATTGCGGAATCATGCTTCTGATAGGCGATAAGCGTTTTATTGCCGCGCGTGATAATTACGCGGGATACGTCGCTTATTGTCGCGGATTCATTTAATGACAGAAGTTTGCGAATAACGGATTCTTCTCTTTTAAGCTGATTTTCTTTTTTTACAGGATCCGTCAGAACGAATGTTATGCCTGTAATTACTGCCGCGACAGCGCATGCGATAGTAAGATTCAGCGCAATTTTAAACATTTCCTTCGCATTTGGAGGAGGCGCCGGCGCCCTTTTCGGAGCTGCAGGCGCACAGGACTCGCAATTATTTTGACATGTAACGTTTATATCACTCATGAATTACTGCCCTCTCAGAGAATTTACGCGGTTTAAACCAGTCGTTTAAAGCAGGAGTCATTATATTCATCAGAAGGATGGCAAAACATATTCCTTCAGGATAGCCTCCGAAATTTCTTATAAGTCCCGTAAGAATACCGACTCCTAATCCGAATATTACTTGCGCCTTAAAAGTGGTAGGCGATGTAACATAATCGGTAGCCATGTAAAACGCGCCTAGCCACAATCCGCCGCCGACGACCTGGATAAGAGGCGATGACGAGAAAAAACCCATTATTGCGGCACCGGCTATTACGGATACAGGAATAGTAAGTTTAATGATGCGCTTATATAAAAGATAAGCCGCTCCCAATAATATGAGTACAATGGAAACTTCCCCTATAGAACCCGGACGCAGCCCGAGAACTAACTTTAAAATGTAGCTTCCTCCTCCGAGCGCTGCATCGTCTACCTGTGACAAAAGGGATACAGCCGCATTTACCCCGTCTTTTTTGAGAACGGCAAGCGGCGTGGCCATCGTGGCGCCGTCAAAATTCAAAATGCCGAGAAAGCGCGGTTTTGACCACAGGGTAGTCATGGCAACCGGAAATGATGCCATCATGATTGCCCTGCCGATCAATGCCACGTTGAAAATATTATGACCCAATCCACCGAAAACCCCTTTTGCCAGCGTGATAGCCAGAAAAGCTCCGACCAGCGGCATATAGAAAGGCAATCCGGGAGGCAATGTAAAAGACAGTAAAATTCCGGTGCAAACCGCAGAGCCGTCTCCGAGCGTCGACGGTTTTTTTGTCGCAATGCACACCAGATATTCGCCCAGAAGCGCGCCTATTACTGACGCGAGCGTCACGAGCAGGGGATTAATCCCGAAAATAAAAACAGCCCAGAGAAGAGCGGGTAATAGAGAAAAATTGACCCGCCACATTATTTGAGCGGTAGAAAGCCCATGGTGATACCGGATATGCGGGCCGTATGACAATTTTAAAGATGATTTTAATTCACTCATGAGAATATTTTCCTTCACTTGATAGCTGTACTAAAGTGAACTGGTTAATTTATCATTTAACAGCGATCCAAATCGCTTCTGCAAAACAATTTTAGATAGAAAAAAAACAGTCAAGAATTTTTTTAATAAAACTAAAATTAAAAAGATAAAATGAACGACAAAAAAAAATTAACGACATTTAATATTCTTATTTTATTGAGTGCCGTTAATTATTTTCGGCTTTATACTGCAGACATAGCTCGGAGGAGCCGGGAATGAAGTTGCGGCATACCATCGGACGAGTCTCATAAATTTCACAAAAAAATGACGCTCCATCGCGATTGAGATAAATGCAGCTTGTGATTTTCTCTCCGAAATCATCAACGATCCGGTCACCCAGCCAGATTACATTTTTATTACGTATCCTTGCAAGAATATCGAAGCGCTGTTCCTTTTCCCATCTCGAGATATCCTCTGCTGTAACATACGCCAGCATGTCAACATGACAGCATGCGCCGCAGCGTATGCACCTGATTATTTTCCCATTATCCATTAATTACTGCAGGCCATTTAAAGCTTTAAATGAATTTTGAATAATTAATTTCTCCGGTCTCCGGCCAGTGCCATTTCTTTTACCCCGGTGCAGTCATCGCCCGCGGATAAAGGCAATAATATAGTGAAAGTAGTTCCTTTCCCCGGTTTGCTTTTCACGGAAACTGTTCCGTTATGCTTTTCGATAACTGTTTTTACGTAGGCAAGGCCGACTCCATATCCGGTTTTATCCGAAGCTTCCTTGCCGCGCATAAACGGATGGAAAATATTGTGTATATCTTCCTCCTGAATTCCGATACCGCTGTCTTCAATTTCAATTTTAAATAAATCTTTCTCTTTTGAAGTCCTTATATTTACGGATGAATTCTCCTTTGAAAATTTTATGGCATTATCGAGAAGGTTGGTCAGAACCCTGTTTAAACGGGAAGGATCACAGGTAATTTCCCGATCGAAGGAACATTCTTTAAAAAGTTTTATATTCTGCTGTTTTGCCTTAATTGAATAAATAGTATATAATTCATCTATCAATCGGTCGGGATTCACGGATTTAAAGTCAAGAGAGATAAGTCCGTACCTCATTAAAGAAAACTCCAGAAATTCATCGATAAGGGTGTTCAGTTTATCTCCTTCCTTGCTGATAATATCGAGATAATCTTTTATCCTGGAATCATCCAGCTTATGCCATTTTTTAATCAGCTGATTTGCGAAAAGCTGAACGGAGAGCAGGGGAGATTTCATATCGTGCGCGATCATGCTTACGATATTTTTATTTTCGCGCTGTAAGTTCGTAATATCGGTAATATCTCTCCCGACAGCTACGATATATTCGACATTATTGTTCTTATCCAGGAGAGCCGTCTTTGACCATGAAATAAATCGCAATGAGCCGTCCTTTATTTTCCAGTAATTCTTATTCTGATCCGGGAACCTGCCAGATTTTAGATTGGAAAAATTATTTTTAACCGTCTCCATCTCATCATCAATGATGAAAAACTCCCAGAAAGGCCTGCGCCGCAGTTCCGTTAAAGAATAACCGGTCAATTGTTCGCAGCTTTTGTTAAAGAGCATTAAATGCCCGTGTTTGTCGGTTACGGTCACAAGAATATCCGCCGCATCCAGCACCGCTTTTACAAAACCGATTTCATTGATGCATTCGGTATTTTTGTTCTGTAAATCCCTGAATATCAGATCAATGGGTTTTGTCAGAACAGTGGAAATCAGCGCAGAATAAATGAGATAATATGATAGTATCGCAAACACATGCCCGGTAAAATTAATAATATCAAATACCGATGAATATTCCGTGAAGGATAATTCGGATATTATTTTAAATGTGATCGCCGATAAAATTTGAATTAATATTTTTCTTTCGAAGTATTCTTTTTTAGCCAGAAGAGTAAAAATCGACAATAATAATAAAATCGATATAATATATTCGCTGATCTTTTTAAAGCTTGTCAAACCCGATGATTCGTCAAAGCACACCGGAAAAATATTCAGATAAAATACTGAAAAGATGACAAATGCGGTAAGCAGCGCATAAACTGGAATAATGACAGTATGCCTTATTTTTCTTCCAATAAAGAACGGGGCAACCAGAAAAGTAATGCTTTCAAAATATCTTGCAGCGATCCACATCTGCGTGGCCAGGTTGGCGCCCGTATGATTTGAAAAGATATTTATCCCTTTATAGGACAGCGTATGCAGAATACCGAGTATCGCTGTAAAAAGAAATGAGTATCCCAGGAATAATATATAATTATTTGAAATTCTATCCCTTAGATTCAAAGCAATTGTGAAAATTACACAGATGATGATGATTCCGAATAATTCGGCAAGGCTGTGGAAAAGTAGAAAATTTACAGTGCTGATATAATATAACGACAGCAGAGCGACAATACCTGTCAGAATAAAAATTATTTTTTTATAATTAAAAACAATTAATAGATTGATTTTATTTTTTTTTGAACTTATCATAATCATCAAACGAAACAATCTTTTTTCTTTTACCTAATGTCATCCATTAATAAATACTCATGAACACCATGTATTGACACATAAGCCCTGCTGAAATAAAATTGTATTAAGATTGTGGGAACATAAATAAATATCAAGGAGAATTTCAATGAAAACATTTATTTGTCAGATGTGCGGTCACATAGAGTTCAATGAAGCGCCGGAAAAATGTCCTGTCTGCGGTGCGCCTAAAAACAAATTTAATCAGAACGATAATATTTTTAAGGAATCAGCGGAAAAAAGCCCGGAAGCGCCGGTAAAACACATCCCGGTCGTTACAGTAAGCAAAAGCTGCGGCCTCATCCCGGAGCAGTCCTGTGCGGACGTTTTGTTCCGGATCGGGAAGACACTGCATCCAATGGAAGAAAAGCATTTTATTCAGTGGGCGGACTGCTATCTAGACAGCAAATACATTGAAAGAATATTTTTTACTCCGTTCGGCGTTAATCCGGCAGGATGTATTCATCTTAAAGCCGCGTCCGGCACTATTAAGGTAGTCGAATTCTGCAATTTACACGGATACTGGGAAGCGGATGCCAAATTATAGATCGATATAATGTGGAAATTAAAAAATAAGGATGAAATCTCCATAATCATCTCAGGATCGGCGGGTAAAGGACTCCAGACCCTGGAACAGCTTCTGCTTTCCGTCATGAAATCCGCCGGTTATTACGTCTTTGCATACAGCGAATTTATGTCCCGCATCAGGGGCGGCAACAACTCCACGGAGATCAGAGTATCCAAAAAACGCGCGGCTTCATTTGTCGACCGCATAGATATTTTCTTCCCCGTTGAAGAAGGAGCCATGTCCCGCTTTGAAAAAAGGCTTACTGAAGATACGCTGATAATCGGGCTGCAAAAGCATGTGGATTCCGCCTACAAAGACGGCAGGTTCAATACCGCCTTTCTTGTCGACGATCCGGGCGGAAAAGAAACCGGCAGACAGCCGATTGTAAATATCCTGATATTCGGCATAATCTCAGCTCTAATGGATATAGACATCGATGCTGCAATAAGTATTATTAAAATCCATTTCAGCGCATTAAACGATGAAAAAATCTCCGACAATCTTTATTCACTCGAAAAAGGGTATGAATTCTTTCAGAAAAGCCTTTGTTCCCGGATGTCGTGCCCGTTGATAAAAGCAGGTAAATACGCCGGCAATGGAACTGTTTTATACGGGAGCGACGCAATCGGTGTAGGTGCCCTGGCCGGAGGATGCAATTTCGTCTCCTCGTACCCGATGTCGCCCTCAACTAACGTTCTGGTATACATGGCCCAGAAGGCGAAAGAATTCGGCTTAGTAGTCGAGCAAGCGGAAGATGAAATATGCGCCGTAAATATGGCCATCGGAGCATGGTTCGCCGGAGGACGCGCGATGGTAACGACTTCCGGCGGCGGATTCGCGCTCATGATCGAAGGGCTTAGCCTTGCCGGAGCGATCGAGTCCCCTCTTGTGATACATCTCGCGCAGAGGCCCGGCCCTGCAACCGGGCTTCCCACAAGAACTGAACAGGCCGATCTTCTAATGACGCTTTTTGCCGGCCACGGAGAATTCCCGAGAGTGATATATGCCCCCGGAACTAAAGAAGAAGGGATCATTCTTGCATGTAACGCTTTTAACGTTGCGGATAAATTTCAGATCCCCGTATTCATTCTGACTGATCAGTACTTTCTAGATTCGGCATGCAATATTTCCGTAATCGAGTTTAAGAAATTGAAGCTAGAAAAATATTTAATTAAAACCGGTCCCAGGTACAAAAGACATGCTTTTACTGCGAACGGGATTTCACCAAGAGGCATACCCGGTTACGGAAGCGGGATAGTATGCGCCGACAGCGACGAACACGACGAAGCGGATTACATAACCGAAGATCCGGGAACAAGAACGAAGATGGTCGATAAACGTTTAAGGAGAATGAAGGCGATAAATAAAGACGTTATTCCGCCGAAATTAATCGGGAGCAAAGATTACAAATACCTGGTTGTGGGGTGGGGCTCGACTTTCAGCGCGATCGATGAAGCGATCAAAACAATTAAGAATAAAGACCTGGCATTTTTGCATTTTTCACAGCTGTATCCTTTATCCGGGAAAACGGCATTTTTCTTAAATAAAGCTGGAAAAACAATTATAATTGAACAAAATGCAACTGCGCAATTCGGTAAACTGATCAAATCGGAGACAGGACATTGTTTTGATCATGCCATTCTTAAATACGACGGAATGCCGTTCTCAGTTGAAGAACTGGTAAAGGGAATTAACAAATATTTAAAGTACTCAAGTTGACTGACTTTTATTACACTATTTCTTAATACTATCGATAGAATGA
>CAZVDF010000050.1:9673-24347 GCA_964626055.1 uncultured Leptospirales bacterium | reverse complement strand
GCCGCGATGGCGGAATTGGTAGACGCGCCAGGTTCAGGGTCTGGTGGGCGTACGCCTGTAAGGGTTCAAATCCCTTTCGCGGCATTTTTAAAGCCTATTTCACCAGGATTATTTGGTATCTGCTGAAATAGGTTTTTTCATTTCTGCCTGCCGTAAACCTTTTCAATATCCTTTACGATTTCGTAAATTTTTTTAAAATCAGTCGTTGTCCATTTTACGCCTTCGAGTTCGCTGAAGCCCGCGTGTCCGAAAGCGCATCCTATGAACGGTATATCATTTTCCCCGGCAGCCAGCCTGTCGGTCGAACGGTCTCCGATCATAATCATCAGATCGTTTTTACATAAATTAGTTTTATAATATCTTACTATATCCGATTTTGATCTGAAATACGAATCGAGTACAATTATCGGCCTTTTAAAAAATTTCATTATATCATTTCCTTCAAGAATCGATTCAATATATCTTGATTTTCCGTTTGATGCCGCGAAGATATTATAGCCATCGTTATACAGCTGCTCGAGTGTGGAATAAACATGGTCGTATAATGTCCCGGCGCCGCCATAAATCATATCGGAAAGCGTGTTTGTGCATAGGCTGTTCATTGTTTGCTGGTCAGGCGGACTGAGCTCGGGGAAAAGATTCTGATATATCGTATCTGTCGGGATTCCGAGGACAGCGATTATTTTTTCCTTGGACGGTATCCGGACTTTTTTCCCGTTGTTTTTATTGAACAGCCCGATCCCTTTCTGAAATGCGTCCACGATAATATCACTGCAGTCAAATAAAGTACCGTCGATATCAAAGGCAAGGCATGTCATAAAGCACTCTTAAATTAAAAATTATTCGAAAAAAAACGAAATAAGAAATAATTGCCGGAATTATTTTCATATTACACTAATATCAAAAACATGAATATTGTAAAGTTAATTTTTAATATAAATACGTTTCTGCAATACTGGAAGTCATCCCGATTTATTTTTAATCACCTGCATGAATCTATAATTTTTAGATGGCTTTTAATTCATTTGAACTATTTATTAAAGTATAAAACCTAATTTTAAGATCGCTCCAATATTTTTATAAACGTGTCTTTACTATATGCAAAATGGTTGACTATAATTCTCATGTGACTATTAAGTATCTGGTGAAACAGTGCAGTGTCATATTCATTTGTGTCTGTTATAAAACTGATGATTATTCTATCACAGGCATAAATGTGACATTTTACTGATTCGACAAAACAGAAACTGTGAGCCGTTCGCTAAATATTATTAGAGCGTTCCATAGCCCTGAATAGAATTAAATTATAAAATAAACGGTAATAAAATTGATAACATCTGTAAAAATTGGCAGTCTTATCCTAAAAAACCCGGTTACCGTCGCATCAGGGACAGCCGGATACGGCGAAGAATTGTCGGCGTTTCTGGATCTTTCGAAACTCGGGGCAATATTTACAAAAGGGCTTTCGCTGGAACCGAGGGAAGGGAACCCCGGGCCCAGAATAATTGAAACTCCTTCCGGGATTTTAAATTCGATCGGTCTGCAGAATGTGGGATTAAAGTCATTCATTGATGAGAAACTGCCATTTTTAATCAGCAAAGGCGCCGTAGTTATTCCCAACATAGCCGGCCACTCCATTGATGAAAATGTCGAGCTGTGCGGAATCCTTTCCGAGACCTACGGGATCTCCGCTCTTGAGCTGAATGTATCGTGTCCTAACGTGGAAGAAGGGGGAATGGCCTTCGGAAGGGATATCCGTATATTCTCAAAACTGCTGAAGAAAACACGAAGAGCGACAAAGGGCGTTCTTATAGCAAAATTGTCGCCCAATGTCGCTGATGTTGTTGAGTTTGCAAAAGCTGCGAAGGACCTGGGAGCGGACGCAATATCTGCAATCAACACCCTTCTAGGAATGAAAATAGATATAAAATCAGGGAAGCCGTATTTTCAAAGAAAATCCGCGGGTTTAAGCGGTCCGGCAATAAGACCTGTTGCCGTCAGAACAGTATACGAGGTATTTGAAAAGGTCGATATTCCAATAATAGGTCTTGGCGGCATTGCCGGCTTTGAAGACATTCTTGAATTCATTATGGCAGGCGCATCCGCCGTGAGTATCGGCACGATGAATTTAATAAACCCGTCAATTGCTTCCGAGTGCATTGTGAAACTTGAAGAATACATGATAAAAGAGAAAATTGGAGATGTTAATGAACTTGTCGGGATTGCTCACCGATAATTTTTGGAGAATTGAATGAAATACTGGAACTCAACGCTGAATAACATGACTGAATATATGCCCGGGGAACAGCCGGCTAATGTTGAAGAATATATGAAGTTGAATTCGAACGAAAATCCGTTCCCTCCGTCGAAGCTTGTTATTGAAGCCATAAAGAATGCCGCCGACGAGAAGCTTCGTTTTTATCCGGATCCTTTATCTGCCCGGCTCAGAGAGACATTTGCAAGGGCAAATAAGCTCAAAAAGGAGAATATTTTCGCAGGCAACGGCTCGGACGAAATATTTACGCTTATCTTCCGCGGTTTTATTGAGCATAACGGAATTGCCGCTTTCCAGTACCCTTCATATTCGCTGTATTACACAATGGCGGAGGCACATGGTATTAAATATGAAAAAATCGATTCAGCTAAACCGTTCAGGACGGATTTCAGCAAATTTCTTGCGAAGAAATACAACCTTGTAATTGTAGCCAATCCGAATAATCCGACAGGCTGCGGCTGCGATGTCGACGATATGAGAAAATTCCTTAAAAAATTCAGGGGGCTGTTCGTAATTGATGAGGCATATGTGGATTTTTACGGCGAATCTGCCATGGAACTTGCGGGTGAATTCGATAACGTGATAATCACAAGGTCGCTTTCAAAATCGTATTCGCTCGCCGGATTGCGCATCGGATTTGCGATTGCGAATACGGATATCATAAAAGGCCTGTTCAGGCTGAAGGATTCGTACAATATAGACAGGATTGCGGAAGCCGGCGCAATTGCGGCTATAAACGACAGCAGAAGCTTTAATTATAATATAGGGATGCTGGTCAATAATAAGGATTATCTGGAAGCAGAACTTAAAAAACTGGGTTTTGAAGTTATACCGTCAAAGGCGAATTTTTTATTCAGTACGCATCCTGAGTTTAAGGCAAAGCGGATATATGAAGAGCTTAAAAAGAAGAAAATATTAATCCGGTATTTCGAAGGTCCAATACAATCGGATTATGTCAGAATAACTGTCGGGACCATGATGCAGATCAAGTCCCTGATAACCGCGCTCTCCGCTATCTTAAGATCCGTATGATTTTACCTTCCGTATCTGTTACGAAATTACGCTGTATAATTTCGTCAAAAGTCAGTTCTTTCATTTCGTAACGGGCTACGTCGTTCTTGGAAATCCATATTGTTACAGCATTGACGGTTTTATCCTGTTGCCAACGTATCCCGATCACGGATCCCATGACCTCTTTTTCCGTGAAAATGCTTTTGCATGACTGCAGAACGAATAAAATGTCGCCCAGATATTTTTTTAACTGCGAAAGCGCAGCTGCCTGGTAATTTGCATTAATATTTGATGAATCATTCTGCGCGTTAATGTCGACACCCAGGTAAAGCTTGTTTTTATTATCTTCTCTTTTGTCGTAATAAAAGCCGATGCTGTTTTCGATCAGGATTATCTTTTTTTCTTCCGCTACCGTGCGGGCGATCCCAATTAGATAAGGATAATATTTATTGTGATATTCGGCTCCCGCGGTTGTATAGTTTTCGGGATTTACGAGATAAATTGCGTATTTGTTTGCCTTGTCTTTATCCTCGGAATATTTTAATATTTTTTCCTCCCTTGAGTCGGCGGAAGAGCAGCCTGATAAAATTATGAAGAAAAATAATATAAGCATCCTTTTTATGGTCACAGCGGTCCTCTCGTGATAAAGAATCTATTGTTATATTAGTACGCAGTCATATTTAATTTTATAAAATTAAATATGACTTTATAATAGTATATAAACAATATAAGCTGATTTTCAATAAAAATAATAAGATAAAAATCTTTTTCATCAGCCGAAAATTAAAAGTGACTGAGCTTATATTTTAATTGAAAGAGATTTTTTTTGAAAAATGAGTAAACTAATTTATCTTTTTATATTTTTTCTTCTTTTTTTTGAAATCTTTTGCGGGCGATCCTATAATATTACAAATGGAAGTTCACAAAAGATCACACTCGGCCTTGAAAATTTCCTTGCAAATTATTCGTCCGAATACAAAGGCAGGAAAACCGCAGTTGTGACCAATCATTCAGGAGTCGATTTCTATCTACAGAATAATATCTGCCTGTTCAGAAATATGCAGCTGGAAATAGTAATGATATTCGCCCCGGAACACGGAATATACGGGTATCAGAACGAATACGACAAGCTGTCATATATAGACGACGATACATCTAATGCCATCATCTATAATCTGCATCAGCTAAATCAAAACAGATTCAGGCATCTGACAAAAGTCGCAGATCTCGTAATTTTCGATATGCAGGATATGGGTATGAGATGTTATACATACATCTCATCGTTAAAGTTTGTTATGGATTCATTATCCGGAACCGGCAAAGAGCTGGTAATCTTAGACAGGCCCAATCCGCTGGGATTTCTCGATATCGACGGTCCGTTTCTGCAAAAAAAATTTTATTCCAGGCATATAAGCTCTTTTCCTGCCACGCTGTTTTATGATATGACAATAGGCGAAGCGGCTCTTTATTACAAAGGCGAATATTTAAACAAAATTAATCTGACAGTAATACCGATGGAAGGTTATTCCCGTGAAATGCTTTACAGCGATACGAATCTTCCCTGGATCCCGCCCTCCCCGAATCTTCCGACATATCTGAGTTCGATAGTATATTCAGCCGTTGTTCTGCTTGAAGGAATAAATATATCAGTCGGAAGGGGTACGACAAAGCCATTTGAATATATCGGCGCGCCTTGGATTGAGCCTGTAAGTTTCTGCAGGGGGCTTGCAGGCCTTGATTTGGAGAATTTTGTATTCAGACCTGTTTATTTTGAGCCTACTTTTTCCAAATATAAAAATGAAAAATGCGGCGGAGTCCAGGTTATATACACGGGCGGGAAATTCAGCCCCGTGGAAGTTTCGTTTAAGCTCATTTCTTATATACAGAAAAATTATGAGCAATTCAGGTGGGAATCGCACAGGAATACATATAATATCGATCAACTGGCAGGCACTGATGGGTTCAGAAAAGCAATAACAGACGATGTCGCGTTTGAAAAATATTCAGAAGAACTGGAAAATGAAATCGATACATTTGAAGAAATAAGAAAAAAATATTTAATTTATTACGACGATAAATTACCTCTTTAAAAATTTCATCCGGCCTGAATACCTGCATAAAAATAAATAATTTGATTGCACAATGGTCATTAATTATTATGTTTTGAAATATCCTTGTACGGTATTCTAAATATTTCATTTTAAAAATTCATTAATATTTTAAATAAGTTCCGATCATTCCGTTCGCGGATATGATTGTATTGTTAAAAAATCAGACCATATTTATTGAAGGTAAAATGCATGAAAAGAATAAATGACAGCAGGCTTTATTTTTATTTTATAATAATTACTTTTACAATAGGAATTATTCTGGGATTGATTTTTGCGTATTCGGCCATTTTTGTCGAGCCTGAAATCAGGCGATTGCTTTCCGGCGAAGATAATATCGGCGAAAATTACAAAACGGCCTTTGTTAAATTGAAGGATCCGCAAATTTTTGCCAGATATGAAAATTTCGATCAGCCCGGAATGCGAATTAAAACCATTATCCGGGTCTATGATGAAAAAATAGAAAAGAATATCCTGTTCGAAAAGAATGACGGAAGATATCTTGAATTGCTTCTCGAAAGACGCGAGATGGGCGCTTTGCTCACCAGAAATACAATGATATTTTTCTTTTTGTTGTCAGCCGTTGGATTGATTTTTTATATATATGAAGTCAAACGGAATAAGCAGTAGATCGCTGAAACCGGTCACTGCATTTATGATAAACTTCACAATTTAATATTTTGGATGATACATCTCCGACTCTGCAAAGTATATGTATTAAAAAGCTATTTTTTCGCCTTTAAGCTTGTCGAATTCCTTAAGAATTTCTTTCTGCTTGGGAGTTAATTTTTTTGGAATAAGAACATTTACTTTAATCAATTGATCCCCTCTTCCGTAAGATCCGAGATAAGGAATGCCGTTCCCTTTTAATCTGAATATTTGAGCGCTTTCGGTTCCCGGCGGTATTTTCATTTTCGCAGTTTTCCCGGAGATAGTCGGTACTTCGATTTCGCCGCCGATACACGCGATGGGAAACGAAATGTCCACGATGTTCAGCAGGTCATTACCATGTCTTTCGAAAACAGGATGCTTTTGTACATGAATGAATACGTAAAGGTCGCCGCTCGGTCCGTTATTCGGGCCGGCTTCGCCTTCGCCGCTTATCTTTAATCTTGATCCTGACTCGACACCTGGCGGTATTTTAACGGTGATTTTTCTTTTCTTCGCAACGATGCCGTTGCCTTTACATGTTTTGCAAGGAGAAGAGATTATTCTTCCTTCGCCTTTGCATTTATAACATGTCTGGGTAACGGAAAAGAAGCCCTGCGTCTGTCTTACCTGTCCTGTGCCGTTGCAGACCGAGCATACCGTTGGCTGCGATCCTGCCGCCGCCCCGCTTCCCCCGCATGTAGGGCATGATTCATTCCTGGGTATATCCACCTGCACTTCTTTCCCGGAAACGGCTTCTTCCAGGGTAATAGTAAGCTCATACTGGAGATCTGCGCCTCTTTTGGCTCTTTTTGTCCTGCTTCTGGCGCCTCCTCCGCCGCCGAAAAATCTTTCAAATATATCTCCGAGATCAAAATCGAAATCCCCGAATATATCGGAGAAATCGGCCGCCGCTCCTTTGCCGAATCCGTCGAATCCGGATACGCCTTCATGGCCGTATCTGTCGTACATCGCCCGTTTTTGAGGATCTCTTAATACCTCATAGGCTTCAGTCGCTTCTTTGAATTTTTCAACTGCGTTCGGATTGTCCTTGTTCCTGTCGGGATGATATTGCAGGGCCAGCTTTCTGTAAGCCTGCTTTATCTCTGTTTCACCCGCAGTTTTACTGACTCCAAGTATCTCGTAAAAATCTCTTTTCGATGCCAACTTTTACCTCATCTTTAAAACCGCCGGCTGGGTTGTCGGCGGTTTTAACGGCGATTGCCGGTTTTTCCCCCGGCAATTCCGTCGTCTGTTTATTTATCTTTATCGTCGTCAACAACCGTATAATCCGCATCATATACTTTCTGCCCTGAATCTTTATTGCCGGAAGAGCCTCCTGCGCCCTGGGTGCCGGCATTAGATGCTCCGCTTTCGGTATTCGCACCAGTATTGGCGCTCTGGGCCGATTCCTTATATATCCGTTCGGCGAATTTATGAGAAACCTGTTCAAGTTTTCCTTTGGCTGTGCGGATCGCATCAATATTATTTGTTGATATTGCTGACCGCAGATTATTTATCTCGGATTCGATATCCTGTTTTTCGGAAGCATTTATTTTGCCTTCGTTCTCTTTGATCATTTTTTCAAGTGAATAAATGATCGTATCGGCTTCATTTTTCACCTGTACCAGATCCTTTGCCTTTCTGTCTTCGTCGGCATGTTCTTCGGCATCTCTGACCATTTTCTTGATTTCTTCATCGGATAAACCGCTGGAAGATTCGATCCGGATTTTTTGCTCCTTGCCTGTGCCAAGATCTTTAGCGGATACATGCACAATGCCGTTCGCGTCGATATCGAAAGCGACTTCTATCTGAGGAACGCCTCTCGGAGCGGGCGGGATCCCGACAAGCTCGAATCTGCCGAGTGTGCGGTTCTGGCTTGCCATCTCCCGTTCTCCCTGAAGAACGTGTATGGAAACCGCCGGCTGATTGTCCGCGGCGGTTGAAAATACCTGGCTCTTTTTCGTGGGTATCGTCGTATTTCTTTCGATGAGTTTTGTCATTACGCCGCCGAGAGTCTCAATCCCCAGCGACAGAGGAGTAACGTCGAGAAGAAGCACGTCATGTACGTCCCCTGCAAGAACTCCGCCCTGAATTGCGGCTCCGACCGCGACGACTTCGTCCGGATTTACCCCTTTATGAGGTTCCTTCACGAATATCTCTTTTACGAGTTCCTGGACGGCCGGTATTCTCGTCGATCCGCCGACGAGTATTACTTCGTCAATTTCGGTAACGGAGAAGCCTGAATCCTTAATGGCTCTCATGCACGGCTCTTTGGTCGATTTAATAAGATCGCCTACCATTTGTTCGAAGTTGGCGCGCGTAAGCGTGATGACAAGATGTTTCGGCCCGCTTTGATCCGCGGTAAGGAACGGTATGTTGATCTCTGTCTGCAGCTTGCTGGAAAGCTCGATTTTGGCTTTTTCGGCTCCTTCTTTTAATCTTTGCAATGCCATTTTATCAGTGGCGACATTAATTCCGGTCTGCTTTTTGAATTCGGTGATCAGCCAATCCATTATTCTCTGGTCAAGGTCGTCGCCGCCCAGATGTGTATTGCCGTTTGTTGATTTTACTTCAAATACGCCGTCGCCGAGTTCCAGGATCGATATATCGAATGTTCCGCCGCCAAGGTCATACACGGCTATTTTTTCATTCACCTTTTTCTTGTCCAGACCGTAAGCCAGAGCCGCTGCGGTGGGCTCATTTATTATTCGTTCTACTTTTAAACCTGCTATCGCGCCGGCATCCTTGGTTGCCTGCCGCTGTGAATCGTTAAAGTAGGCCGGTACTGTGATGACCGCTTTTTCCACTTTTTCTCCGAGAAAATCCTCGGCAGTCTGCTTCATCTTTTGAAGTATCCTTGCAGATACTTCCTGGGGAGATAAATCTTCGTAATCGGTTTTAACTCTGATCCCGCCCTTGCCGTCGTCTACAATCCTGTAGGGAATCATTTTCTTTTCTTCGGTTATTTCTGAAAAACTGCGTCCCATGAACCTTTTTATGGATCTTATAGTATTCACGGGATTTGTGATTATTTGGTTTTTTGCGACCTGCCCGACCAATCTCTCGCCTTTATCCGTCAGGGCTACAATAGAAGGAGTGGTCCTCTGCCCTTCGGAATTCTGTATCACGACGGGTTCTCCGCCCATCATGACAGCAACGCATGAGTTAGTAGTGCCAAGGTCTATGCCAATTATTTTACTCATTTTTTTTCTCCTATATTAGATTGAAATTATTTTCATTTTTAATCAATGCATACTAATTGAAAAGTCACTATGCTTTAAAATTTGTATCATCTTCTGCTTTATTGTTTTCATCGATAATATTTTTATTTGTATTCTTAATTTCTTGTTTTAAATCATTACTTGCCGGCTTTTTCGGTCTTGTTACTCTGACTTTTGCCGATCTTATTACATAATCATCCAGACGAAAACCTTTTTGATGTACTTTTGTAATCGTATCGCACTCAACGTTTTCGTTGTTTTCCATTTCAATAGCTTCATTGCAGTTGGGATCAAAGGCCTGATTAAGGGAATTTATTTCCTCTATTCCGTACTTCTTCAGAGTATCTTCCACTTTCCTCGAAATCATGGAAAAGCCATCGGTAAAAGTATTGCATATTTCGTCAACTGCCTTCCCTTTGTCTACGCTGCAGGAAGCTTCAAAGGCTCTCAGAAGATCATCGTTGATATTTATTATATCAAGAGCGAAATCCTTTATCGCAAGCTTCTTCACTTCATCCTGAGTCTTGATCATCCGCTTTTTATAATTTTCAAAATCAGCCTGCCGTCTTTTCATCGTATCGGTCAGGGTTTCAACCTCTTTTGTCTTTTTTTCAAGTTCTTCCTGAAGCTTTTTCAATTCCGGAGAGTCCTTTGCGTTTGACTCCGGAAGTGATCCTTCGACCGTGCCATTATTTTTTACGTCGTTTTCCAAATCCTTGATCTCTTCCTGTTTATGATTTTTTTTAAGCTTATTCATTATAATTCACCTGCGTAAATATATTATGTAACATATAATAATATTTAATAAAATAAACCTATGAATTTAGCAGATGAATAAAACATTTAACGACTATTTGGCCATTTTCGTCAAAAGATCGGAAACCATTCTTCCAGTATAATCGACAAGAGGAACGACTTTTTCGTAATCCATTCTTGTAGGTCCGAGAATCCCGAGAGAGCCTACATTCTGATTCCCGATTTTATATGAAGAAGATACGATGCTGCAACCTGAAATATCTTCACCCTCAATTTCCTCTCCGATAATTGTATTTACGCCGTCCGTCCCAATATTTTTTTCCATTATTAATTTTAAAATATCTTTCTTCTTTAATAAATAAAGAAGAGTTTCCAGATGATGGGATTCGATCATCTCGGGGATATACAATAAGTTTTCAATTCCGTCTATAAACAGACTGGATTTTTCGCTTTTTGAAAGAGCCAGTTCGGCTATATCGAGGGCTATTTCTTCGCTCGACGTCAATTTTCTGTTTTCTCTTAAATTTTTAAATATGCCCTTTTTAATATCAAAAATAGAAAATCCGCATAATTCGCTGGTCAGGTATTTCGAATAGGCATGCAGATCATCATGGCTGAAACTGGATGATATTGTGATCTTCTGGTTGAGTACCATGCCCATCCTGGTAACCATGATGAACAGTATGTTATTCTCTCCCAGCGGGACAAGCTCAATATGTTTGACAATTGAATGATCAGGGATCGGGCTGAGGGCAATGCCCGCATATTTTGTTACGGCTGAAAGCATTTTCGTAATAGAAGAAAACATATGATCGATCTGCATTTCTCTCTTTAATGTTTCTTCATTTATATTTGAGCTGTTATTCACCGAAAATTCGTACGAATCCAAAAGGGAATTTACATAGAATCTGTATCCTTTATCAGTGGGAAGTCTTCCGGCCGAAGTATGGGGCTGTGTCAAAAAGCCCAATTTCTCAAGGTCAAACATTATATTTCTCATTGTAGCTGCGGATATTGAAAAAGAATACTTTATTACAAAAGATCTTGATCCAACTGGCTTTCCTGTTACGATATGCTCATAGACCAGTGCTTTTAATACTGATGATTCTCTTTCATCCAGCTGCCTGTTTTGCGAATTATTTTTTTCCATGCTGCTTTACTTCAAAAATTTAATTTATTAGCACTCTTCTATATTGAGTGCTAATAAATTAAACAAAAAAAAGGATCATGTCAAGCCAAAAAAATTATTTTGTATATATTATTATAAAAAATTTTATTCTTTTTTCCTCTTTTCATTCTTCTTTTTCTCATCTGACTCAAGTCTTTCCCTGAGAGCATCGATTGTATTTTTGAGTTTCTCCGCTTCTTCGGGTTCGCCTGATAAAATATTTATTTTCCTTAGAGCGGACAGCAATTCAATTGATTTTATCATATCGGCAGGGACATTGGTGGAAACCTCATATCTCGTCCTGAACTGCTGGGCTGCGTTGTTCAACGAGCTTTTGCATAATTTTAATAATTCGCGTCTTTCTTTGTAAAACTGCAATCTCGGATCCCTGGTTTTTTGAACTTCGGTAAAGTTGATAAAATTTCTGATTACTATGGCCATTCTTCCCTGAATATCGACAAAGGACCATTTCCATTTTGAGCCTTCTCCGAATCCTTTTATAAGCTTCTCAATGACATTATTTATAAGCTTTAACATATTCAGTATCTGGGCGGAATTTACTTTTTCGATTTTCTTCAGATAATCTTCATTTTCTTTTAAAGATCTGTCCAGATCGTTACCCACTACTTCTTCCGCCAGCTGTATTATTTTATAAATTTCTTTTCTTGCATTATTCAGATAAGTTTCGTTTTTCTGGCCGAGCATGTCATTGGAAATATCGTTCATTTTTAGATATGTTTTTATAATTTTAACATAGTCGATAATGGCTTCGATGTTAAAATAACCCGCGATGCCTCGCATGGATTTCATTTTTGAAGTTTGTTCTTTATATTTTGCTCTTAGCTTTTCGATTTCTTCCTGATGCTCTTTAACGTAGTTGTTGTACGCTACTTTCTCGGCTTTTGTGATTGCCATTGCTTTGCCTTATGATTGAATGTATTTTTGTTTTTTAATTTGTATCTAAGTGCATACAGAGTTTTAATAAGATTGTTGTTTAAAGAATATATATCAATTCAAGTTTGTCAATCCACTTTCCAAAATCTGCTTGATTCATAGAAACATCTACCCGAATATGTTTTTGTATGGGAAATCTCAGCAACAGTATCGTCAACAGGATTGTGTTCAATCTTCAGAAACCCGGCAGATATATCGGCGGGGAACTGCACCAGATTAAAAAAGATAATCCTTTTATCAGAATGGCCATTTGCTATCCCGATCTATATGAAGTGGGAATGTCAAACAACGGCATACGGATATTATACGATATAGCAAACGGCATCCGCGATGTAAGCTGCGAACGGGTATTCGCGGTAAGCGGCGATTTTGAAGCAAGAGTAAGATCAATGAAGCTTCCGCTTTATACTCTTGAGAACTTTACACCCCTCTGTGAGCTGGACTTAATAGGATTTAACCTGGCATACGAACTTCTGCACACGAACGCGCTTCAGGTACTCGATCTGGGACGGATACCTATTATCAGCAAAGACAGGGGCGATGAGCATCCTGTCGTGATTGCCGGCGGAGAGGCAGTATCCAATCCGCTGCCTGTACGGGATTTTTTCGACGCGTTCTTCATCGGCGACGGGGAAGACGGGATCATCGAAATTCTGGATGCTATTCGTACCGCAAAGCTTGAATCGCTGAAGCGGAAAGATAAGCTTGCGCTGTTGAGCGAAATTGAAGGCGTGTACGTACCGTCAGTCTCGGTAACAGTACCAGTTTCAGGGAATATAAATCGATATGAACAGGATAATCCCGATGTTTTAAAAAAATTCGTTAAAGCCGGATCAATATATAATCCGCTCAAGCCTCTTATGCCCAATCTGAGGATAACCCAGGAAAGACTTGTTGTGGAAGTAACGCGCGGATGCAGAAATTTATGCAATTACTGTCGTTCGGGATATTATGAGCTGCCGTACAGGCGCGGTTCTCCGGATGCAATTATAAAACAGATACTGGGACTCGTAAAAAATTCTTATTACAGCGATCTTACGCTTTCGTCCCTGTCTATCAGCGATTACAAATATCTCATTCCCCTGCTGAACTCAATACTGCCCGTACTGATAGAAAGGGGCATTTCGATATCCCTTCCGTCTTTACGTGTGGATAAAAGAACGCTTCCGATAATCGAACAGATCTCGGATATCAGGAAGGCTTCGCTGACATTTGCCGTGGAATCCGCATGCGAAGAGATAAGGAATATTGCAAATAAAAGACTGAGAACTGAGGATATACTGTCAATAGCCGAATATGTATTCAGCAAAGGCTGGAAACTTCTTAAACTCTATTTTATGATAGGGCTGCCCGGATGCGAATATTACGATGAGGCCGGCTCAATGATAGAACTCCTCAAAAAGCTGCATCTTTCCGGCGGTAAAAAGCGGGATCTTAATGTGACCATTTCTCCGTTTGTCCCAAAACCGCATACCCCGTTCGAATACGAGAAACAGATGAGTTCCGAATATTTTGCGGAAACAATTTTAAAAGTCAAACGCGCACTGCCGAGGCAGATCGCGATAAAAGCGCACGATATTAATGCATCTCTTCTGGAAGGAATTATCGCGCGGGGCGATTCCGAGCTGAATCCGGTTATTTTTAATTCCTATATGGAAGGCGCGCGCCTCGATTCGTGGAGGGAAAATTTCAAGTTCGATATCTGGAAAAAGAATCTGGATAATATCACGAATTGGCAGAAATACCTCGATGCAAGGGATAAGAACGAGCTCTTACCATGGAGTTTTATTAAAACGGGATTTGAAAAGATAATCGAATCGCAGATAGAGAAGATAAAGGCAGAAGCTAAAATATCTGCGGCAACAGTACCGTTTGATGAATTAAACACAACCGCAATAACGGATTCGTTCAATTTTTTTAAAAGAAAATACGAAGTTAAAAAAAGGGCAAGAATAAAACTCGCAAAGACGGAATTCGCAAAATTTATTTCTCACCTGGATTTTATACAGATTATCATAAGAGCCCTGGGGATGGCAGAAATGCCGGTCGCATTCACGCAGGGATTCAATAAAAGAGAGAGAATAGCCATGGGATATCCTCTCCCGGTAGGTATTGAAAGCATTTACGAATTATGCGATTTGGATTTATTCGATGAAATTGATATAAGCAAATTTCCGGATATTTTAAATACAAAACTGCCGGAAGGGATAACCGTGCTTGATGCGCAATATATGGAAGGCGGGAAATCGCTAATGAGTTTTACATCGGCTTCACTCTTTGAGATAATAGCCGATGATGATGTTCTTTATAAAAATATTTTAAAAAATCTGGAGTTGAAAAAAGATTTTATAAAGGAGTCGGAAAAAGGCAGAAAGGCTATTTGCTTTTCCGATGCTGTCGTTGACTTTGATATTCGGGATACGCCGGCAGGTCCGGGGGAAAACAAAATATTGCTGAAATTAAAAGTAGGCAATAACGATTCTATGAGAATAGACAATACGGTTCTTGCTCTTGCTGAGACTGATTACGA
>CAZVDF010000050.1:0-9573 GCA_964626055.1 uncultured Leptospirales bacterium | reverse complement strand
TCTATCCGCGTTTTGCTTCGAACGACGCCCTTCTTTTTTCGAATTCGCGCTCCAGGACTTCCAGCACTTTCCCGGTATCAGCTTCAAGCTCAATCGGTTTGTTTGCGTATCTGCTGATGACGCCGTCAAGTCTTGATTCGTGATATCCTACTTTGAATTCCGAGAACTTGAGCCCGTGAGCCGTTGAAATAACTATTACGCGGTCTTTTTTAGATATTATTTTTTTATCAACCAGTTTAAAGAGCGCTGCGAGCGCTACTCCCGTATGCGGGCATGCATACAGCCCGGTTGTGTCCCCGAGCGCGGAGGCATTGGAAAGCTCGTCTTCGCTTGCCTGCTCAACGATCCCATCGAATTCTTTAAGTGCGCGAATCGCTTTTTGGACTGACACGGGGTCGCCTATCTGAATTGCGCTTGCCTGGGTTTTTTCAGGTTTGACCGGTTTGAAATCTTTAAAGCCGTTCAGATATGACAGATAAAGCGGATTGGCTTTTTCCGCCTGCGCGAGGACAATCCGGGGAGCTCTTTTAATTAGTCCAAGCTCTTTCATCATTTTAAATCCGTTGCCGAGAGCGGATACATTGCCCAGGTTCCCGCCCGGGATTATCACAGCATCCGGGACTTCCCAGTCGAACTGCTGAACCATTTCAATTGAAATCGACTTCTGGCCTTCAACCCGCAAAGAATTCATTGAGTTTGCAAGGTATATGGTATTGTCTTTGGTTACTTCCTGAACTATTTTCATGCAGCCGTCGAAGTCGGTATCGAGAGAGAGAACAATTGATCCGTTCGATACAGGCTGGGCAAGCTGCGCCATCGATATTTTATGGCTCGGCAAAAACACGATCGAAGGTATGCCCGCGTAAGCGCAGTAAGCCGCAAGCGCTGCGGAGGTATCGCCTGTCGAGGCGCAGGCGACGGCTTTTATATTGCGTCCTTTCCGGATCATTTCGTTCACTTCCGAGACAAGGACCGTCATACCCAGGTCTTTAAATGAACCCGTATGGCTGTTCCCGCACATTTTTATCCAGAGGTCTTTCATCCCGAGATATTCGCCGAGCCTTTTGGCCCAAAAAAGATTTGTATTCCCTTCGAACATTGACACTATATTTTCGCTGTCCATCTGGGGGCATATCCATTCTTTCTTGCTCCATACCCCGCTGCCATAAGGCCATTTTGTTGTCCCTACTCTTGAATCGAATAACTTTTTCCATTCCGATGCGGATTTTTTTTTGAGTTTTTTGATGTCATGAACTACTTCCAAAAGGCTGCCGCACTTGCCGCATGTATATACGATTTCATCAAGCGGATATTCAACATCGCAGCCGTTGATGCAGCGAAATACAGCTGAATATTGATTTTTTTTCATTGGCTTCCTCTGCAGGTCATTTTAAAATTGAATCTTATTTGTTTCAATTAGCAGTTACCTGAAAAACAGGAAACTGCTATGCGCTACACGGATGTATCGTCATTTTCGGATGTTATTCTTCTATCCTGATAAACGTTATGCCGCGCTCCATAAAATTAAACGAGTTTATTTTTTTTACGGACAGAAGTATTCCCTTCTCCGAACATTTATGCGTCATTATAATAACCGGCACATACTTGCCGTTCTCGGCTTTCTGCATTACAGAGGCGATGGATATATTATTTTTGGCAAGCACGCCGGATACCTTTGATAAAATACCGGGCTTGTCAAGCGTGTTGAGTCTCAGGTAATATCGGTGCATTTTATCCTTTGATTCAAGCAGTTTTATTGTGCCCGCGGCTTTAACGGCAATTCCCGGCATAGTATTTTTCCGGGCAATCTGCGCAACATCGCTGATTACGGCGGACGCGGTCGGCAGACTGCCGGCGCCTTTACCGTAAAGAATTATCGGGCCTGTCATATCGCCGGAGAACATTATTGCGTTGAACTCATTATGCACCGAAGCAAGCGGGTGCTTAAGCGGCAGCATAACCGGTGCAACCGATATCTCCATTTTTTCTCCGATAAGCCTGCTGGCGCCCAGGAGTTTAATTGCGAATCCCATATCTCTCGCGCAGGTAATATCATCTATGGTGATCCCGGTAATCCCTTCAATCGGCATACTTTTAAAATTGATCTTTTTATTGAATGCCAGCCGCGATACAACAGCCAGTTTATGGCCCGCGTCGTATCCTTTTATATCGAAAGTAGGATCGGCTTCCGCGAATCCCTTATGCTGCGCGTCCTTTAAAGCTTCTTCAAAAGAAAGTCCGTCATCCTCCATTCTCGTGAGTATATAATTAGTTGTGCCGTTCAATATGCCCATAATTAAGTTAACGCGGTTGCCTACCATGCCGTCTCTTAAAGCCTGAATGCAGGGAATGCCTCCGCAGACCGAAGCTTCAAAATAAAGGTTTGCCCCGGATCTCTTTTGAACCTGGAATATGGCGTCGCCTTCTTCCGCAAGGAGTTTCTTGTTCGCAGTTACTACGTTCTTTCCTTTTTTTAGGGCTTCCATCACAATGGATTTAGCGGGCTCAATCCCTCCGATTAACTCAATAATGGTATCAATCCCGGGGTCATTAATTATTTCTTTCCAGTTTTTGGTAACTGCCGAGTTTTTAATTTTACTTTTTATTTCGTCAGCCCTTATATCGCATATGCATTTAATATTAATGTCTATGCCAGCTCTCTCTTTTATTAAAGAGCCGTTTTTTTTCAAAAGCGAATATACTCCGCTTCCAACAGTTCCAAACCCTATAAGCCCGATATTAACTTTTTTCATAGAACAGAAACCTTATAATATAAATTATTTCTGGGAATTCCCCATGATTTCCAAGTTTCACAATTAGTCTATTATATCTTCATAAAAGGATTTTATGAAATGACTTTTAATTAAAATATTATCCCTGAGAAATATTAGTCAAGTTTGATTTTTTACACTTATAAAAATTATAGGGCAATAATAAGTAATTTTTTTAAGTTGACTTCATTCTTTTAATATTTCTAATTTTGTATTGATTTCCCCATAATATCCAATTAACAATTTTATAAAAAAAGTAATTATTATGAATAATGTTGATATTGAACAGTTAATTCCGCACCGCGACCGGATGAAACTGATCGACGAGATAGTTGAAGTTGAGGAAAAAAAAGCCGTGACAGCCTCTACGGTTAGCGAAAGATGGCCTCTTTTACGCGACAATGCCGTGAATCCGATAATTATGGTTGAACTGATAGCTCAGAGCATAGGCGTCGGAGTAGGCTTTCACAGGCTGCAGGATACGGGCAAGGGAGTTTACGGATGGATTGTCGGGATTAAGGAAGCGAAATTTTCGGTCAGCGAGATCCCGGTCGGGACCAGACTGATCAACAGAGTTTCGTCAAAGCACGAGCACGAGGGTTATGCCGTTTTTAAAGGAACTGTCGAAGAAGCGTCGGCGGGAAAAATTTTCTGCGAGATCGAGCTGCAGGTGTACAGCCCGGAATAAAGGATAATTTTAATGGAGTATAAAATGGAAAATGATACGGCAATTGTCACAGGAGGCAGCAGGGGTATAGGCAGGGCAATATGCATCGAGCTCGCGGCGTACGGCTATTATGTAATAGTCAATTATAAATCAAATGAAGAGGCGGCACGGCAGACGCTTGAAATGATAAAATCGGCAAACGGCAGCGGAGAGATAATGAAATTCGATGTTGCCGATTATGAAGAAACCCAGAAATGCGTAAAGGATATTATTTCGCGTTTTAAATATGTCAATGTTCTGGTGAATAATGCCGGAATTACGGCGGACGGACTTTTCCTTATGCATAAAAAAGAAGACTGGGACTCTTTGATCGATGTCACGATCAAAGGATTTTATAACATAACAAAGCCAATTCTCCAGAAAATGGTTCCGAAACACAGAGGATCGATCGTCTCGATAGCCTCCGTCTCGGCGCTTGTGGGGAACAGGGGGCAGTCGAACTATTCCGCTGTCAAGGCGGCAATAATAGGAGCCAGCAGGTCGATAGCTTCGGAGGTCGCGAGGCTCGGCATAAGGGTTAATGTCGTTGCGCCGGGCCTTATCGATACGGAGATGATAAAGGATGTGCCCCTGGAAATGATCAAGCAGATGATACCGATGAACAGGGTCGGAAAGCCGGAAGAAGTCGCAAAAGTGGTTCGCTTTCTCTGCTCGGGTGACGCTTCCTATATAACCGGACAGGTCATATCCCCGAACGGAGGGATGTACTAGTAGCCAGCTCAAAATTATATTTTATTTGTTGATAAATTGGAATATATTAGAAAATTTTTGAGGACGCCTTTCAGACCTGATGCAACGGCCATCAGAAGCATAAAAAACTGACCAGGAAGGTCTGATTCCGCAGAAAATTTTCTAATATATTCCAATTTATCGTTAATCATTTACATGCATTTATAATTTTGAGATGACTTCCAGAAATTTTGTATTATAAGGATATACAAATTATTTAAATTACAATAGGGCAGCCTGACAACTAATATTTATAGCTGCGGAACTCGGACAATGACATGGATGACTCAAACAGTCATCGCTATAAATATTAGTTGTCGAGCTGCCCTTAATTTGATAATTCATAAATGTGGATAGTTGAATTTTTAAATGGAGTAGTCATGAATAAAAAAATTATTATTTTTTTTATAAGCATTTTTTCTTTTTATACATCCATCATATTTGCCGACGACTGGGACGAGATTGCGAATACGGCAAAAAAAATAAAATCAATAAGCGCAAAATTTACCCAGGAAAAGCACATGAAAATCCTGGTTAAGCCGCTCAGGTCGGAAGGAAGGTTCTTTTTTACGGCTCCCAAATCGCTTCGATGGGAATATATTTCCCCGGTAAAAAGCATTCTGATTCTGGATAACGGCAGAGGTAAAAGCTATATACAGGGCAGGAACGGGCTTGTCGAAGATACAAGGGCCAAAGCCCAGGCAATGGAGATAGTAATGCAGGAGATTACTTCATGGCTTAACGGCAGGTTCCATGACGATCCTAATTTCGTCGCCTCATTGATCAAAGACAGGACTGATAAAATTGTTCTTACGCCGAAAGACAAATCTCTCCGGGATATCATCAGCAGTATTGAGCTCGAAATTTCGCGGGCGGAAGGAACGATTAAATCCGTTAAGATAAGCGAGAGCAGCGATTCGTACACACTGCTTTTATTCAGGGATGTTGAACATAATAAAAAAGTCGATGAAAAATTATACAGGCAGCCATAGCGAAGTGAAAAAATATTTTTATTATTTATTTGCCGTTATTTGTTTTTTTTATTCATCCTGTAAAAGCCTTCCTGTTGTTGAGCCTGCCGGAACAGGTTTTAAACCGGATATCAATCCTTTCCCGCGGGAAAAGTTCCAGCTTACGCATTCAATCAAAGCGGACCTTCCGAACGGCGACATTCTTTTAGTGATAGGCTTAACGGTCGTTGATCCGGTTCTAAGATCTATTCATGCAGTTATGATGACAGTGGAAGGATTGGTCCTGTTCGATGCCGGTTATAAAAACAATACGGTGACAATTATTCGCGGAATGCCCGGGATATCCCCGGAAGATTCCACGAACTTCGTAAATGGTTTAATGGATGATCTAAAGCTGATATATTTTATTCCGGAATGCGCCGTTTCGGAGCCCGGTAAAATAAACGGTAAATTTGTCGAGCGATATAAGTGCGGCGATGGCATTACTGTTGATTTGATCAATGAAGGAAATGGCGCTATAATAATTAATAAATACGATAGCGGCAACAGCTTGCTTCGGACAATAAATATTTTTTCTTTGAATAAAGAAAACCTTCCGGAAAAGCTTGAATTGATTTCACCCGGTATTTTCGGTTATTCGCTTTATATGGAACTTGTGAATGTTGAAAAGATATAAGTCGATTTGCTTTTATTATTATTTATTGACAGGGCGAAATATTATTTGATATTTCAAATAATATTTAATAAACAAAATAAATAATCGTCGCAGTATTGATAATGAAAAAATTTTTTTATTTATGTTCTATTTTATTTCTACTAAATATTTTCTGCGGGAAACCAACAGATAAGCAGGCATATGAACAAGTACTAAGTACGCTTTCAATAGAAAGTGCAAAGAACTTTTTTAAAAATTATCCTGAAAGCCCTTATGCAAACCAACTGGCAATGGATTTGATCGATGCCTGTGCCAGGGATAATAATGACTGTTGTAATATGGTTTTAAAAGCTATTCCTGAAAACAATAAACGATATATGGAATATAAAGATTTATGTAAAAAACGGGCGATTAAAAAATAATAAATAATAGTAAAATAAAATAACATTACAGGAGGATTAAATGAAAAAAAGAATAAGTGTTTTTCTTCTGCCCATTGTAATAATTACATGTGCAGTTTTTATGTTTGGTTGCGCCAGCCTTCAGGGCCCTGAATTTAAAAAAGTTGAAAAGATACCTGAAGGGAAAGCGGTTATTTATTTCTATAGACCAAAAGCATTTTTTGGCGGAGCTGTTTCTTATGATATATGGCTGGACGGCACTAGCCAGCCTTTTACTCATATGTACAATGGCGGATATTATCCTTATTTTGCAAATCCGGGCAAAGCTTTATTTAAAGCAAGAACAGAGGCAGAAAAAGAAGTCGCTGTCAACAATATCAAAGCAGGTGAGTCGTATTACGTATGGTGCAGCGTTGGCGTAGGATTCTGGACGGGACGCCCTTATATGGAAGTTGTACCAAAGGCGCAGGGCGAAGCAGATATACAAGGCTGTCGTTTGCTTGAGACATTAACCCCGGAAAAGAAATAGACAATTACTATTTATCTTACCGGAATTAAAGCCGGGTAATATAATTGAGTTGATAAAAAATACTCCTGCCGTGAAAATGACAGGAGTATTTTTATTCGGAGCTGTGCTTTAATGAAATTCAAACTCATATATCCCAGATGGTCAAAGCTTACCGGCCAGACCGAGTTCTATCTGCCCCCGCACGGCCCTGTCGTCATGGCTGCCGCGCTTCCGGATGATGTCGACATGGAATTTGTGGACGAGAATGTGGAAAAGGTCGACTTTAACGACGGAGCCGAATTTGTCGGCATTTCCATGATGCTTACTTGCCAGATAAAGCGCGGATGGGCGATCGCGGACGAGTACAGGAGACGGGGCGCGAAAGTGATATTCGGCGGAATATCCACAATGCTGCATGCCGAAGAGACGGCTCTGCACGCCGATTCCGTTTTTATCGGCGAAGCAGAAGGAAGAATGGATGAAGTGTTCGGGGATTTTAAAAACAACAGCCTTAAAAAAACATATAATTATTTAAACGACTTTATGCCCATTGATGTCGTCGGGCCCGCCAGAAGAGATATTTTAAAGAAGGAATTATATTATTATAAAGGCATCCAGATGGTGGATCTGTTCCATGCATCCAGAGGATGCCGTTTTAACTGTTATCCCTGCTGCACGCCTTATCTCGGCGGGAGGCAGTTCAGGCCCAGGCCTATCGGCCGCGTGATCGAAGAGCTGGAAACTATAGACAATAACAGATTGTTCATTGTTGACAATTCTCTCGCCCAGGACAAGAAATGGGAGATGGAGCTCTTCAGGGAGATGATACCTCTTAAAAAGAAATGGTGCTGTCATCCGATCGAAGACGATATGGAAGTTCTCGAACTCGCGGCAAAAGCCGGCGCCTGGTATGTTTACCAGGCGATATTCGACATGTCGGATTATATCCGCGACAGGATCAGGCGCTATAAAGACTTCGGCATAGGGGTCGAAGGCACAATACTGCTGGGACTCGACGATCATACGGAGGATTACATTAAAAGACTTATAGACTTTCTTCTTGAGATCGATCTGGATCTTGCAGAGTTCACTGTGCTGACCCCGTTCCCTCATTCGAAATCATTTGAAGACCTTAAGAGAGAAAACAGAATATTCTCTTACGACTGGGATAATTATACTGCGGATAAGGTCGTTTTCCAGCCAAAGCTTATTAAACCCGACAGGCTTCAGGAATTGCTTCAGTATGCATGGGATACTTTCTATAAAGACGAGCCTCAACCGTATAAAATGTTCAAGCTTATTAAGAAAGTAGTGGAAAAAGAGAAGCTGGACAACACATACAGGCACAGGGAAAGAAGGCTCGCAGGCGTAAAGTTCGGAAGGGTGTAAAAGTCCCCCTATTTCCATATGTAACATCCTATTGGGATAAAATGACATCTATCTGCATATTTCGAGGTAGGGGAAAAAATGTATAAGGATTGTGGAGTGACTTTTCAGCCCCCTATCCCCCAGAGGGGGCACCGGTTAGGATGGTTTTTACTGATAATTTTAATGTTTTATTTGGATAATTCGGCAATTAGAAACAGAAATAAATTATATAGTAAATGTTTTTATGCTCCCTCTATCCCGGGGGGAGGCTGCACACGGGATTAGGAAGAAGAAATAAACCTCTCAAAATGAAACCATTCATAAGGATATTGGCGGAGATTAGTTTCCATTAAATTCGCATAATGTTGCGCTGTTTTTTTAAATAAAACTTTTCGTTCCGAGCGCGATACAATTTTAATATACATAGGCGGTGATATCTTAAAATGATATTGTTTGTCGCCGGTCCGGAAAGCAAAGAAGAAAAACAACGGCGCGCCGGAAAGCATAGCGAAAATATAAGGAGTTTCGGGAATCATTGCGTTTCCGCCGAGGAAGGAGACGGCAATTGCGCGCTGATCCCCTCTCCAGGTACGGTCGCCTGTAAGCGATACCAGCCCGCCTTCCTTTAAATAATTTATGCCTTCAAGGATGTCGAACGGCGAACTTTCTTCCTGCATAACGGAAATCACTCTGAGCCCGCTTTCAGCCAGGCTTTCTTTTTGTGTGCGTTCGATCTGTTCTTTTTCTTTAATGCCCATGAATAAAAGCATGTTTACTTTTTTGCGTCTTAACAGGTGCGCTGCGATCTCCCAGTTGCCCATATGCGACATGACGAGTATCCCTCCGGTCTTTTTTCTGACTGCGTTTTCAATATGCTCCCATCCTTCGGAAGTATAGGTGATGTCGTCTAGATCGTGCAGGATGAACCTGTCTATGAACACATTTGTGAAATTGTGGAACTGTTTCCATGCGCAGCGGAGATAAAATAATATATTTTTCTCAGGGAAAAGAGTTTTATAAAAATCCAAGCCGATTTTTGTTCTTTTGGGGAACAGAAAAAAATAACCTGTGGATATCCACCATGCGGCAAATTTAAAAACCCATAAGCCTGAAAGCTTCGATGCCCTGGATAAATATTTATAAATTAATGCCCTCACCCCCGGCCCCTCTCCTGAAATATTATTTAGCAAATAAATTTACTGATAAGTGTTTTTCTTGAGTTGAAATATATTATTTACTCAAGTTGACTGACTTTTATTACACTATTTCTTAATACTATCGATAGAATGATCAGATTATTATCAATTTTCCGCCTCAAATACCCCATCCGTGGACTCTTCGGCGGTCGGCAACATCCATGTTGCCTTAAAATTGATAATAATCTGATCATTCTATCGCAGATGTTAATAAAAAAGTCAGTCAAGATGAGTTTTTTACTTATCT
>CAZVDF010000049.1:0-24610 GCA_964626055.1 uncultured Leptospirales bacterium | reverse complement strand
ACGAGGATAGGGGGGAGGGAAATTTAATTTCCCAAGAATTCGGAAAGAGCTATAAGTTAAAGCTGATATCGATGGAATTCACATTACTGCAGGATTTCAATCTGCAGGGACCATATTACAAACTATATAAAAAAATCCGTATATTTTTTTATATGGATCTGATTTCAAAATCTTCGGCTTTGTCTTTAAGCGCTTTTTCTAAATTTTTCCTGTGCGCCGGTAGAAACCTGATGCATACACCGCAGTCTGAGCTGATCTTTTTAGGGACAGGGATGATCTTGTGAGGAATCCCCTGCCTAATAAGTATTTTCTCAGACTGAAGCACATGGCTGACTGATTTAAACAGCGCTAATAAATATTCCGGGCGGTCTTTCACGGTTCTACAATTCTTCCTGCGTTCATGAGGGTGCCAGCAATGTCGTACATGTTGGAAACTATTCCTGCGCCTAACTTCTCTTTTAAGTTTAAGAAATTAAGACATGTTCCGCATGCCAGAATTTTCACTCCGCGTTTTTCGAGTGCTTTTAAATCTTCTAGAACTGGGGAACCTTCAACTGCCAGCTTTACGCCTGTGTTGTAAAATATTAGCACATCCGGAAGTTTTTCGAGTTCCGTAACAGTGTGAACAAATGCCTTTGCAAGCACTGCGCCGAGTTCGTCGTTGCCCTTTCCCATAACATCCGAGGTGAACGCAATAACGGTCGGGCCGGATGCGCCTGCCGCTGTTCCGCACGAAAGATATTCTGGCTCTGCTTGAGGCACTGCGCCGCCTTTTTTTACAAGGCGCAGTCTGTATATTCCGCCGCTTTCTTCTTTAATATCTACCGAACAGTTCATGCTGGATGCGAGCCGTTTTATATTCTCGACTGCCGTTGTGTTATCAACAAACACAGTGACGTCGTTGTCGGTCTCCAGCGCTTTCTTTGTTCTGATCACAGGCTCCGGGCAGGCAAGTCCCTTCGCGTTAATTTCTTTTGACATAGTGTTTCTCCTAAAAAAATAATTATTGCCGCCTTAGCCCCCAAACCCCGTGCGAAGCCTCCCCTTGGGACAAAAGGGAGCTTTTTTATCCACCATGGGAGGCTTTAACTTTTCAAGTCCCCCTTTAGGGGGATGGCCGCAAAGCGGCCTAGGGGGCCTCTCTGCAAATTTCTCCAATAGCTCTTAATGTAATATTAATCTCCTCTTCAGTCGTAAAAGCTCCGAAGCTGAAGCGCACCGTGCCTTCCGGAAATGTCCCGATAGTGCGGTGAGCGGCAGGAGCGCAGTGAAGTCCCGGACGCGACATGATGCCGTGTTTCTCGTCGAGCTGATAAGATATATCAGACGGGCTTATACCATCTATAGTGAATGAAACAACAGCAGTGCGCTTTTCCGGTTTTATGCCGCCATAAATTTTAACTCCTTTAACGGAACTCATGCCTTCTATAAAAATATTTGTTAAGGTAGTCTCTTTTTTACGGATGGTCTCGACACCGATACCTGCAACATACGATGCGCCGGCATAAAGCCCGGCAATTCCTATCGTGTTAGGAGTCCCTGATTCAAAGCGGTCCGGCATAAAGTCGGGATGCTCTTCAAACTCGGAGCGGCTGCCGGTGCCGCCGTATTCCAGCGGGCTTATTTTTGTTTCAACTCCTTTACGTATATAAAAACCGCCTGTACCCTGCGGCCCGTAAAGCGACTTGTGTCCCGTGAACACAAGTATATCGATATTATCTTTTATTACATTGATGGGTATGCTCCCTGCTGTCTGTGCGGCATCCACGCAAAAGATCACGCCAGCATCGCTGGCGATCTTCGCAATATCTGCGACAGGCATGATTGTTCCCGTGACATTTGAAGCATGCGTTATGATAATCAGCTTTGTATTTTTTTTGATCGTTCTTCTGACATCCTCCGGCGTAAGCTCCCCATTCGCTGAACATTTTATAACAGATAATTCAACACCGGTTTTTTCGATTGCCCTGAGCGGCCGCATTACAGAATTGTGTTCCATACCTGAAGTGATAACATGATCCCCCGGACGCAATAGCCCGTGTGAAACGGTGTTAATGCTTTCGGTTGCGTTGCGGGTAAAAACAATCGAAAGCGGATCGTCCGCTCCGAAAAGATGGGCGATTGTCTCGCGTGCGTTATATATAATACGCCCGGCTTCCACCGACAGCCTGTGGCCCGAGCGTCCGGGATTCGCCCCGACGTTAGAGTTAAATTCAATCATCGCTTTTATCATGGCGTCAGGCTTCGGCCATGAAGTCGCAGCGTTGTCGAAATATATTTTATCCATTAACATGACTCCAGTAAAGCTTCCACGCGCGTGCGCATCTGGCCCGCGTCGCTCTGAGAATAGTCCGTCACTATTTTAAGGAACGGCAGGCCGTGATTTTTCTGTACATGTTTTTCAATCTTGTATGATTCAATGTTATATGAATGACAGGCCTGCAGCACAACGTCAATTATGGCGTCCGGCTTGAACATATCTATCATGCGGCTTATTTCCGTGAGACGGCGCATGTTCGGCGTCATGCACGAGCACGGTATTTTAAGATAACGTTCCGCAAGCGCCTTAACCGGGTCGCCTGTGTCTTCTTCGATATCAGTCATGAAAGGCTTGAATCCTGAGCATGCGTCCAGCGCTACGATGACTCCGTTCGCGTCTTCTATAATGCTGAATACTTTCTGCGCATCGCCTGCTATTGGGCATCCGGTAATCATAATGCGCGGAGAGCCGTTTGCCTTGTAAGCGTAACCCGATGCTTTTCGGTTCTCAAGTTTTTTTATCGCTTCATTGATGAACGGTTCCATTTCTTTTCCTGATGCAGACTGATTCAGAAAAGTAATATCATATATTTCTTTCCAGCCTAATAAAGAAGGACTCAGCGCAGTATAGCTTATCAGCCTGCGCATCAATACGTTCTTGCGGTTGGTGTCTTTTATCGCTTCCTCTATTTTGCTGTCTTCAGCTTTAGTGTTGAATGCTTTCTCAAGGAATTTTTGAAGTTTGCGTATCATCGCAGTCCAGTTTGCGTTGGCTTCTTCTTCATCCGGCAGCTGAGGCAGGTCCATTATATGCGTGGGCTTCTTTTCGCCTATAAGCTCAAACATCTTTTTCTTGCCGTCGCACGTTGTTTCGCCGATAACAATATCGGATATTGCGTAAAACGGGCATGTGTCGGTGATGATAAAGCCATAGCTTGACTTTATAAGCGGGCAAAGGTTCGCAGGCAGAACCGTTTCGGCGGGCTCTATTGTATTATTTGAGAACGCGCAGAGCGTAGCCGGTATCAAGTCCATCGCGCGTATCAGCTCTACGGGTGCGTAGCCGCAGTAAACTCCGGCTATCTTTTTTCCCTGTTCGCGCTTGCCTTGCAGGTAAGCAAGAAGTCTTTTAGTTGGCGGCTCGCCTGTGAATTCGTCTTTAATGAGAGGTTCAAAGTTTGTGCTCATATCTGCTCCATATTTTAATCATTTTTTAAATCATATCCTGCATATATCGCTGCCCCTATGGCTCCCACGATCTGTGGGTCATCAGGCACAATAACCTGCCTGCCGGTCTCAATTGAGAGAAGTCTCCGCGCGCATTCATTAAGAGCTACACCGCCGGCAAAAAAAATATCTACATCAGAGGAGACGCGTTTCAATATTGAGACAGCCCTGCTTATAATTGCTTTATGTATTCCGAGCGCAACCTGATTGCGCCCTATACCCTGATTGATCATTGAGATTACCTCGGACTCCGCGAATACAGTGCATGTGCTGTTGATCTTTTCCGCGCGCCCGGCAGACAGCGCGGCTTTCGAGAAATCTTCCAGCGTGTAGCCGAGCGCTGTTGCCATTATCTCGAGAAAGCGTCCGGTGCCTGCTGCGCATTTATCGTTCATTTCGAATTTGCTCAATTTGCCGCGCTCGTCAAGAGAGATGGCCTTTGTATCCTGGCCGCCTATGTCCAGTATTGCCCTGCATCCCGCGGAGAGAGTGCGCGCTCCAAGTGCGAAAGCCTTGATTTCGCTTATAACTTCGCATCCAAGAGAAGTCTTCACGAGATGCCTGCCGTACCCGGTAGCAGCAATTGCTTCGTATTGAACATCCCGCATTAGTTCTCTGGCTGTTGCAAGCGGATTGTGCGATGTAACTGACTTTCGGCTGAGAACAAGTTTCCCATTTTCAAGTACCGCGAGCTTCACCGTGCGCGATCCTATGTCTATGCCTGCCGATATCATCAGTAACTCCAAAATAAGTAAATAAGCTATCCGGGCATATGCAACAAAGAAAAGACTTAAAATTTAAGGATAACTTCCCGCAATCTAATTATAAAAAAATATTATTTCGGTTCATTTACACCGGATAAACTTGCAAAGTATTTATTGGTAAACTGATCCGCTGTAAGCTTGGTTTCAATGATCTTTAAATCAATGCAGTCCTGTACGTTCCTCTTTAACGACTGCCTGGCGTTTTCAATTCTGCCTTTATATTTATAAGAATCCAATAATCTGGCATTGAGCTTTAAATCGTTATTAGAACAGTTTTTAGTATCATACTGCAATTTTGCGGCTTCCTTTGGATTTTCTCTGATATAGTCGCAAGCTTTTTGAATAGCACGGCAGAATTTTACAGCATAATCTCTGTGCTTTTCTAAAAATTCCGGACTAAATGCAAGAACGCAGCAATATTCATTTTTAGTAAAATTATCTGTGGCTTGATTGAAGAGTATTTTGCCGTTGCCTCTTTCTGCAACTGCTGTTGCAAACGGATCCCATGAAATTATTGCATCAACCAAACCTTTATTTAATGCCATTTCCAGATCAGTATCGTTATATACTACTAATTCAACTTCCATATTGCCTGGAGTTGATCCAATTCCATTAACCTTTAAAATTCTTTGCAATAAAATTGCAGGATCAGATGCCAGCCCCGGTACGCCGATTTTTTTACCTTTTAAATCTTTAATGCTATTAATACCGGATTTTTTCAGTACAACAGCATTAATACACCCGTAATGTGCCCCTAATGTAATACGAAGATCCATCCCGTTATTGATACGCTGAACCATTGTAGGCAATAATCCATAGATCACGTCATTTTTACCTGATACCAATAAATCATAATCCGAAATCGCTGTATTATATAAATTATATTTTAAACCTTCCTCTTTAAAAAAACCCTTTGCGTCGGCAATATGTACTGGTGCCTGGCATAAAATAGGTTTGTTGGAAATTTGCATTATAAAATCATCTTTTTTACTGCACCCTGTTGTAATTATAACCGCTAATATCCATATAAGTAAGTTCAATACTGATAAATTATATTTTTTCATACACTCTAACCTCTTTAAATTATTATGGTGTTCTCAGAGATAAATCTGAGAGTATTCTTTTTAAAAAAACTTTAAAATAACGAACCTGTGGTTCACCTCCTTATTGTTGAATTAATTATTCTCTTATACTGTATTTAAAAAAAGCGGTATAAATGCATTCGGTAAACCTGATAAAAACCGCGATAAATACATAAAAATTAATTATTGTTGTATTCTATAAGAGATTTATTTTTAATTTTATATTTTTTGTCAGCTATATCCGCCCATCTTGCATGATGAGTAGTAAGCACTACAGCTTTTCCCGCAGCAGTCCATTCAGTAAAAAGATTCATTACTTTTTCAGCCCAAAAATCATCCAAATCGTTAGTCGGCTCGTCGGCCAATATTATTTGCGGATAGCGAGCCCATGTTACTGCAATCATCGCTCTGCGCTTTTGACCGCCGCTTAACTGGTAAGGCAGAAAGTCCCTTCTCTCTTTCAGTCCCAGCCTATCTAAAATTTGCTCAGTAGTAATATCATATTTTTTTAAATCATTTTTACTGAGCTTTGCTGCAAGCTGAATATTTTCTTCAATGGTTAATGCCCTGGCCAATTGAATGTTTTGGAAAAGATACCCTACATGCTTCCCTCTCCATTCGGTCAGTTGATCATCTGGAAAATCGCTGATCGCTTTTTCTTTATACAGGACTGTGCCGCTTGTCGGTTTCATTAAGCCGCCCATTATCATGAGCAATGTGCTTTTACCTATTCCCGACCCGCCCTGTATCGAAATAAAAGCGCCTTCAGGAACCTTTAAATCCAGATTTTCAATAGGATTAATCGTTTCACCGACATTATAAGATTTGGTGATTTTTTTTAACTCACATAATATCATCTAATATTCTCCTTGTGATATGGCTTCATGGGGTTCCATTCTTGCGCTCTTCATTGCCGGTATACCAGAGGCAGCAAAACAAATTATAAAGGATAAAATGATACCGCCCATGACATGCGCCAGACCTGATGCGGCCGTCCACTCTCCTTCTGTAATGGTTAAGAAGTTATGTAATTGTGCCAATACGGACGGAACGCAAAGGACGCCGAACAGGCTTCCTATCGCACCGCCGATCCCGCCCTGGATTCCGACTTCCAAAAGAATCATTCGAAAGACTTCCTTTTTTTTCATACCGATCGATCTTAAATATCCTATTTCTCTTTTACGATCAGCGATCATTCCGTTAAATTGAGCCACAAGGGATATAAAGCATGTAAAAGCCACTGCAATCCAAAACAGCAGCAATATATTTAAAAATTGTGAGAGTTTTTTCTTTAAATCCAGCCGAGCCTTGGATACCGATATAACCTGTGCATTAATATTGGAGCTCTCGACTTTCTTTAAAAATTTTTCAAGATTTGCACTATCTTTTAATTTAATTAAATACGCGGTAACAATGTCTTTCACGTCTTTGTTGTTGAATGTTTTTGATGTAAAACTTTTAGTCGCCAGGAACCTGATTTTATCAATATTCATGAAAACTGAATCATCCATTCCGGTTCCAGTCGCGAATAACACCCCGGAAATATCAAAAATATAATTTAAAATAATAGTCTTTTTATCAAAGGAGTTAACTGTTTTACTTCCCAGGATCAGATCATTTTTCGAAAAATTTGTAATTTTTTTTTGTTTAAACCATGGTTTTAGAATAAAATCCGATTTGAAGTCGATGCCGACAATCCTCAATTCCTGATCTGTACTGCAGCAACCCGCGCCGGGTAAGGTTTTTAAAAAGAATTGGGGAGTAATCGCTTCTATATCTTCCATGGGAAGCTTTCCATCGATAACATTTTTATCCATGTAGATCATCTGTGAACTTCCGGTAAAAATAAAATCCATATTATCCGCTTTTGCATTATTTGGTAATATAATAATGTCAGCGCCCATCCTTTCATTGCTTAAAGTGATGCCGGATTGGATAATGCTGTAAACGGACCAGAGAACAACAAAAATGAAAGCAGTAATTAAACTTACAGCAATTGCTATAAGAGATTTGTTTTTTCTTCTTTTAACATTTAAAAATGCAAGCTTCAACATTCCATTAAACCATTTGTTTATTTCAAAATAAATTTATTGAATAATACTGCCCTTTCCGGCAGCTATTAAATATCCGAATTTTAATATTCTCCCTGCGGCCTGGATATATACGATCACCTCTATTGTGAGGTATGTTAATTATAATTTTTAAATTTTTATAAATTTTAATTAAATGTTTACCTGAATATCAGAAAAGATTTCTCTTCCAAGTTCAGGAGGAGCATTATAATCCAATATCTTATTTCTTAATTTGATGAATGGTTGTTTTAACTTCTCACGCGGCCTGGGTAGATCGTTAACAAGGATTTCTTCGACTTTTGCCGGCCTGGGTGACATAACCAGAATTTTTGAACTTAAAAAAACAGCTTCATCAACATCATGCGTAACCATAATCATCGTCATTTTGATTTCAGACCATATTTTTGTTAGTTCCTGTTGCATCGTAGCGCGGGTAAATGCATCTAAAGAACCGAAAGGCTCGTCCAATAATAGAACTTTGGGATGATTGATCAGCGCTCGGGCAAGCGCTACTCGTTGTGCCATTCCTCCGGATAAATGATGTGGGTACGATTTTTCAAAGCCTTTTAATCCGACCAGTTCAATGTACTTTTGAACATCTTTTTTTCTTTCCTTGTACATTGACCGCGCTTTTAAGCCAAATGCGACATTGTTTTCAACATTCATCCATTTGAATAATTCCGGGTATTGGAACATGAAACCTCGTTCGTGAGAAGTATCAGTTACTTTTTCTCCGTCTAAGAAGATTTCTCCTCCGGTTGCTTTTGCTAAGCCGGAAATAATACGCAGCAGAGTGGTTTTTCCGCAGCCGGAAGGACCGATCACAGAAATAAATTCGCCGGGTTCAACAGTTAAATTCAGATGATCCAGTACTGTCAGTTTTTCCCCCGATGGAGAAGAGTACTGTTTCATAACATCTTTTATTTCAATCCGGCCGGTTTTTATTTCAACTACCATCTGATCGTTCCTTTTTGCCATTTCAAAAATTTATCCCTTAGACGAAACAATAGTTTTAAAAAGTAAAAACACATTAAAGCAATTATAAGTAATGCGGCATATACATTTGCGAAGGACATTGTCTGTTGCTGCCAGTTTACATACCATCCGATGCCGTATTTAACGCCTATCATCTCTGCTACCATGAGAGCCATAAAACTTGAGGTAACTCCATAGAATATGCCTACAAAGACAGAAGGGAGGGAAGCGGGTATTGCTATGTGTATTATTTGATATTTGGTGTTTGCGCCTAAAGTCCTGGCAACCTCAAAATATTCTTTGGGAATATTTAAAATGCCAGAGTAAGTTAGTATAGTAGTCGGAAACCACATGCTGAGAGCGACAATAAAAGCGCTGGCTCCAAAAATTGTCGGAAATATCATCAAAGAAATCGGTATCCATATAGTCGGAGGAATGGGGCCGATAAAGCGAATTGGCGGAAAGAACCAATAATTCAGTTTTTTACTCCAGCCGATTGCGATCCCCGTTGCAATACCGGCAATTGCGCCGTATATCACGCCCGTAAAAAAGAGCCGTAAAGAATACAGTATACATGTAAATAACAACTCCTTGTCCACAACTAAGACATGTAATATATTATTAAGACTTGGGAAATAGATCAGCGGCAATAAATCAGTCTTGCCTGTAATCACATTGATAAGGTTTATAAAGCAAACCAAAACCGTAATAAACATCACATTATCAGTATAGGATTTTCTGTACTTCCTATTAAAAAAGCTATATAAAGCCAAAACGAAAAAAAATATAATAAGGATAATCATCAGAATCCCGAAATAAGATGTTTCTGTTGCCTGAATGCGGGAATGTTGAGGAATTAACACATCAAAAAGAAATGCAACTATAGCAGCAAGGATTGGTCCGATCGTAATTATTCTGAATTTTTTTTCTTTCATTTCAGCAAGATCCGTTATTACTTAGGAAAGATCGTATTTTCCTTTCACCAGCAAAGCGGCAATGCCTGAAAGGATAATAAGAATTGAGGATACTTTCAGCCATATCGCAGTCGACTGGCAAATCATTGTTTCTTTCATGCAAATTCCAATGCTTATGGGTGAAGTTGCCGGGAGAATGAATAAAACAATTCCGATAATTATATAAGCAAAAGGCGCCTTTCGCTTCATTATCAGATTTTCTATTGAAACAATCAGTAAGATCAGGGCTGTAAGAATGCTCGCCTTGCCTGTATAAAAACATTTCATATGCGTTTCCAGGCCATTTGCAAGTTTAAGATTATCCTGACAAACAGGAGACCAGAGTAAAACACTGCCCATGATTACCAGCGACAGAATCAGAGGTACCATATTTAGTATAGTTATTGTTTTTTTTGACATTTTTGTATTCTCCTTAATAGATTAATTTAATTTTTATTATTATTTATGACCGGATTTCCCAAAGCGATAGCAGCCGGTATCATAATTTTTTCCATATTCTATATCAATAATAGCCTGGTTTGTTTTCTTCATATTTTCCTCAATTCGTTTTTTATCCGTATCGCGTTCCAAAGGATTTACTGTTTTATATACGCCGTTTACCATTGCTTCAAATTTACCGTATGGAATACCAAGAGAAATCTCTGTTCTTTTCCATTTTGAATTCTGTCTTGTTCCCGCGCATAACATGGATATATTGATATTGTTATTTTCAAAGGGATATGCCGTTGTCTCAGAGCAAATAGCCTGATTCCCGGCCATCCTGTATTGACTGAAAGTACCGAATTCGTAATTATACCCTTGAATAAGACGCATCATATTGTATGAATCGGAAATAATAATAACAACATCCGGATCGACTGTAAATTCCGCCAATGGTTTTAACATAACTCCGTATGTTTTTTTTCTGCATATTACTATATTTTGAACTGTTTTTTTTGCGGTTGCCAGATCTTTGTAAATTTTAAAGTCTTTATAATAATGCTCGCCGCAAATATAGTAATCAGGCGATTCATTTGGGAAAGCTTCTGCCGGATCGATAACGTTTAATGATATGGATGCACCGTAACAGCCGAAATTCTCCTTGCTTGCCTTGAAACAGCCTCCGGCGCAGGCGGATTTTACCATTACACAATATGGAAGGTAAGATTTTAATGCCTGCGCATCTGCGTTTTCATAATCTTTTTTCGTGTATAAAAACTTTACACCGATTATTTGTCTTTCGAGTTCAAGGGCATTATTAAGCTGTTGAACAAGAATTTTTCTTTTCTGCCGGGTCATGTTAATTACTCCTTTTGAAATTCCTTAAGCATTGCGAATTATTTTAATATAATTTTCCGGACGCCATATGACATAATTTTTATGCCCGTGTCCCTATGATAAAATTTATAAAACAATAATGCAAATTTTTCATGTTAGATTCCGCTTTGTGAAATCATTCGATGCTATTTGCGTATATCTGCGCCAAATCGATAAATACCCGAATCATAGTTTTCCCCATATTCAATTTTAATTATTTCCTGATTTGTAGCTTTCATGTTGGCTTCAATACGGGCTTTATCTTCATCTCTTACCAGGGGATTAATAGTTTGATATAAACCGTTTACAATCGGTGCAAATTTACCATACGGCATACCCATTGACATTTCCGAATCTTGCCATTTTGAATTCTGTCTTGTTCCGGAACAAAGCAGAGAAACATTGATGTCATTATTTATTAATGGATACGCAGTCGATTCTGAACATATAGCCTGATTTCCTGCTAATCTGTATTTACTAAATGTGCCGTATTCATAACTATAACCCTGGACTAATCTCATCATATTAAACGGATTCGAAATTATTATTACCACATCCGGATTTTCAGCAAATTCCTCAAGAGGTTTCAGCATAATCCCGTAAGCTCTTTTTTTTAAGATTACAATGTTCCTCATGGTTTTTTTTGACGTAGCCAGATCCTTGTAGACGCCGGGTTCCGAATAACGCTTTCCGGAAATAAAGAATCCTGGTTCTTTGTCTTCGAAACCGTCTTTTATGGGATCATAAATTCCGAGCGATATTGCTCCATCCGGACATCCGAAATTTTCTTTGCTCGCTTTCAGACTTGCTCCTGAAGCAGCCGATTTAACCATTACGCAATAAGGTAAAAAATGAGCCAGTTGCTTGGCGTCTGCCGCATCGAATTTCTTTTTGCTGTAAAGAAATTTAACTCCGACTATTCTTCTTTCCAGAATCAGCGCGTTATTTAATTGTTGAACTAAATCTTTTCTTTTTTTTTGACTCAAGTTAATCTCCTCTGAAATCATATAAACGGCATTAAAAAATAAATATTTTCAGCACTAAACTCCTCAAAGTTGTTTTTCCCTGCCGGGCTTAATTGTATCGACAGGACATGCGTCACGGCAATCACCGCAATTTATTATCTTCAGCTTGTTCTTTGATTTATGGCTGCGGGTATAAATATTTCCGGCATATTAAGAACATTTAAAGGCCGAATATTTCTTGATATTAAATATTGATTAAGCTCTGGTTTAAAGCTTTTGATTAATCAGGTATTTTTAAACCCCCTTAAGAAATAAAGATCCGGCCGCCTTTCATGGCGCCCGGTTTCTCAGGAGATTTGCTGAGGTTTTAAGGCGTAGGTAAGGCGGTAAGGATCATAAAGGGATGCCGCACGGGCTCCCGGTCCAGTCCTCACTGTAATTGTATAAATATTTTATTTTTTAAATCTGATAACATTGTTATTGTGTTATAAGGTGAATTTTTTAACGGTGTTCTTAATTAAAATTCATTCTCCAAATCATAAGAGATCGTTATTCGACTTTGCTTAACAGAAAAATACAGGCAGATTTTACTGTCAATAAAAAAAATTAATATTATTTTTTGACAAAAAAATTTTTTTAAGGTATCATTTATAAATAATAAAATTGGGAGGCTTACACAATGAAATACGGCGCAAGGAACAGTATTAAAGCAAAGGTGAAATCCGTAAAAAAGGGCGACGTAATGTCGCTGGTAAAATTTGATGCCACCGAGCTGGCAGAAATGGCATCGGTTCTCACGACCGAATCGGTTGAACAGATGGCATTAAAGCAGGGTGATGAAGTAAGGCTTATAATTAAAGCGATTCATGTATTGCCTGTTAAAGAATAAAATATTAATTATTCAAGCTGACTGAATTTTTTTTCAAAAATATCACAGATCAATCGATAATATGATCAAATTATAATCAATTTTAAAAAAACATGGATGTTGCCGCACGCCGCAGAGTCCTTGGAGGGGGTATGTACGACGGGAAATTGACTGCACCCAGATCATTTTATCTATGGCCTTTGCTATTGCTTTACTAAACAATACTAAGATAACTTATTTTGTTACATTTGCTGTAATTTTAAAACTGATCATTTCTTTATCAGGAATATTTGTGTAAATATGAATTGTTCTTGTAATTTTACCGCTATAATGCCCGGAGTTGAAAGTAATTTCAAGGATTCCTTCTTCTCCGGGTCTTATTTTATCCTTATTTGCTTTTGTTCCCGTACACCCGCAGCTGGCTTCTATTTTTTTAATGACTAAAACAGAATTTCCGTTATTTTTAAATCTAACGGATTCTCTAACAATCCTCTCCTGTCTTATTGTGCCAAAGTCGTGTTCTAATTTATCGAAATTTACTGATGGATTTCCGAACAAAGAACTACAGGATATTAAATAACACAGAATAATTGAGAATAACATTTTTTTCATGTTTTTACCTCAGGATTTAAGCTGCGCTTTCTTTATTTTTTTTCACAATAGCTCTTTTATCTTCGGGAAGCGGAGGCGGGACAGGCACTCCGACCAGTTTGGCTACCGCCTTGAATTTGGGAGGACATGCCGCGAGGCATGTGCCGCATTTTATGCATTTTTCCTGATCAACGATATGCACCTGCTGTTTTACGCTTATAATTGCGTTGACTGGGCATCTTTTCGCGCAGGACATGCATGCCTGGCACTTATCGGGATCGATCCAGTACGATGGTGCTTCATTTATCAGTTTTTCCACTTCTTCAGTTGTATAAAGGTTTGAATAATATTCTTCATTGGCCAGTTTAATATCGTGCAGAGCCAGCTTTTTCATTTTTTCCAGCTTAATGTAAGGGATAAGCTTTGCGATCTTTTCAAGCCTGGATTTTAATTCGGCCCCGTCAATTCCTTCGCTTTTTCCGAGAGGCCCCAGTTCTTCGATTTCTTTCGCGAATTCATTCATTATATTGGCGAAGCGTATTCCTTCACCTGCAGAAACCCATTCTATTCTCAATCTTTTTGAATTTATTCCGGCATACTCCAGTAATTTTTTACACAGATTCGCCATGCTGAGAGCGTCATAGTTCCCCTCCGGATTATAATGGCAGTCGTTAATGTGGCAACCGCCTACGAACATCGCGTCCGCCCCGTTTGCAAAAGCAAGAAATATATGCTTAAGATCGACCCTGCCTGAGCACATCACTCTTATCAATCTTATATATGTCGGATATTGAAAGCGGGAAACCCCGCACAGGTCCGCGCCTCCATAACAGCACCAGTTACATATAATTCCCAGCATCTTTGGTTTGAATTTACCTTCTGAACTCATTTGTCAATTACCTCCTGAATTAATCGTTAGATGAACGGATTTCCGTCCTAGCTAAGTTTTTTCAATTTTAATTATTTTAATTAGCTTCTGCTTCTTTGCCCATGTTAAGCCCAGCAAGAATCTGGCTGAACAGCTCTTTATCGGTATAGTGTTTCAGCTGTATCGCGCCTGTGGGGCATTTTGAATTGCAAAGCCCGCATCCTTTACATAGAACCGGAATGACCGTCGCTTTCCTTCCCTGTTTCGTTTCCTGTATCTGCACAGCGCCGTATGTACAGGCAGGGGCGCAAGCTCCGCAGCCGATGCACATTTTCTCTTCTACCGCGCACACGGACCCGGAAGCAACCACGGTATCGTTCGAGAGAAGCGTTAACGCCCGCCCGGCCGCTCCATACGCCTGGCTGATGGATTCGGACATCAGTTTGGGATAATGGGCTATCCCGCACAGATAAACGCCTTCAGCCGCAAAATCTACGGGCCTTAACTTGACATGCGCCTCCTGGCAGAAGCCGTCCGGGCCAAGGGCTACCTTGAATAATTTGGACACTTCCTGGCTTCCTGCCGACGGAATTATCGCGGCAGCCAGGGCGATTATATCCGCCTCTATTTCGATTTTAGTACCTAGAATACGCTCAGTCGCGGTAACCCTGATTACGGGACGGCCGTCTTCTGACTGCCCGGGCTCAAGAGCGGGTTTATCGCCGGGTTCATAGCGGATGAACCTTACGCCCTTATTCGCCGCTTCGCGGTAATAATCTTCCTTGAATCCGTAGGTTCTCATATCCCTGAAGAATATATATATATCCATCGAGGGATTGATTTCTTTAAGCTTCAGCGCATTTTTAACGGACTCGCTGCAGCAAATCCTGCTGCAGTAGTTCCGTTCCTCGCATCTTGCGCCTACGCATTGTATCATCACAAGATTTTTTGCGTTAATTATGCCGGGCTCTCTTCTGGTGATCTTTTCTTCCAGTTCCAGGTGAGTCAATACGCGTTCATCCTGCCCGTAAAGATATTCCGCCGGTTTATATACGTCCGCGCCGATCGCTATTACTGCTGCGCCGTGTTTTATTTCCGTTATACCCCTTGCGGATTTAACTTTTGTTGCGAAATTACCTACATAGCCTGAGCTTTCCGGTATGGTTGCGCCTGTGTAAACATGTATCATAGGATGCTGATATACTTTCTTTATAAGATCATTCAAATATTTCTGAACATCCAGCCCTTCGAGCGTGTAATGAAGTTTCCGCGCCAATCCTCCCAGTTCCTTTTCCTTTTCAATTAAATGGACTTCGTGTCTCTGGTTGGCTATGGACAGCGCGCTTGTCATTCCGGATACGCCTCCGCCGACGACTATTGCCACCTTGTTGACAGGCAGATTAAATTCCTGCAGCGGCTCCAGGTGGCATGTCCGGGCAACAGACATTTTAATTATCTCCTTTGCCTTCCGGGTAGCCGCTTCCTTTTCTTTCGAATGCACCCATGAGCAGTGTTCCCTTATATTCGCCATATCGTAATAATACTGGTTTATTCCGGCTTCGCGCAGGGTATCCCTGAATAATGGTTCGTGCGTTCTGGGGGTACAGGCCGCTACGATGACCCTGTTCAGCCCTTTTTCCTGAATATCCTTTGCCAGCATTGCAGCCGCTTCGGTTGAACATATGAACAGATTTTCCTCGGCATGGACGACATTTGGCAGTCCTTTTGAATATTCCACCGTTTCCGGAACGTTAACTATCCTTCCTATGTTCGCACCGCAGTGGCACACGTAGACGCCTATTCTGGGCTCTTCCTGCGAGACGTCCCTTTCGGGAGGGTAAACTCTTGCCTTTGACATTTTCCCCCGCCTGTAGCTGAGTATCTCGCCGCATAAGGATCCGGCTCCGCTTGCGGACGAAACCGATTCCGGGATATCCATCGGGCCCTGGAACGCGCCGCTTACGAAAATCCCCGGCCTGGTTGTTTCCAGCGGATTGACCGGGTTTGTTTTGCAGAATCCGTGCGGCGTAAGTTCTATCCCGAATGCGTCCGCGAATTTTTTTACGTTGGCGGGCGGAGCAAGCCCCACGGACAGGACAACCATGTCGAACTCTTCTTCTTTTACTCCGTCGTCTGGGGTCGAATACCGGACCGTGATATTCTTTGTCAGCGGATCCTCTTTTACAATAGATGTATAGCTTCTTATAAAGCGGATCCCCGGCAGACTTTCCGTTCTTTGATAGAAACGCTCGAAATCCTTGCCGTAAGAACGTATATCGTTATGGAATATTGTGCATCTGGCGTCACCGTCATGGTCTTTTGTGAGAATTACCTGTTTCTGTGTGTAAGTACAGCAGACTGCGGAACAGTAGCTGCTGCCGCCTTCGAGCACCTGTCTTGAGCCGACGCAGTGTATCCACGCTATGTTGTGAGGATGCTTCCTGTCCGAAGCGCGCAGTATCTCGCCTTCGTAAGGTCCTGTCGCGCACAGGAGCCTTTCATAGTCGAGCGCATTTACTACGTTCACGAATTCACCATAGCGATATTCTTTTCTTAATCTGGGGTCGAATGCTTCAATACCCGGGGCTAATATTATGGCGCCGACTTTTATTTCTATTATTTCCGGGCTCTGGCTGAAATCAATAGCTTTTGTTTTACAGATAGCCTCGCATAAACGGCATTTGCCTTCTTTGAGATAAAGACAGCTTTCGTCTATATACGGGACAAGAGGGATTGCCTGAGCAAAATATATATGTATGGCTTTGTTATTCGAAATTTCCTGATTGAATTGATCGGGATATCTCGCCGGACAATATTCCACGCATACCGTGCAGCCTGTGCACTTGGTCTCATCAACGTATCTCGCTTTTTTAACTACTTTTACCGTAAAATCACCGGGTTCTCCTTTTACGTTTTCGACCTCGGCGTATGTTATCATTTCGATGTTCGGGTGCCTTTTGCATTCGACGAATTTCGGGGATTCGATGCACATTGAGCAGTCATTCGTCGGGAATGTCTTGTCAAGGTGGGCCATTTTCCCGCCGACAGTCGGCGATTTCTCGACAAAGTAGACTTTGAAGCCGGCAGTACCGAGATCAAGAGCTGCCTGAATGCCGCTGATCCCCCCGCCGACGATCATTATATCACCGAATTTGTTCTCTCCGAGGCTTTTACACAGCTCTTTAATGTTTTCGCTTAATAGTATTTCTTTATCCATTTTCAAATCTCCTTTACGATTTTTTTTAGATCACGTCCGGCAAAATATATATAGAGAAAAAATGACTGCAGTAAAACAGCTATCCATAACAGGTAAGGCCGGGGGCGGAGTCGAACCACACGGAAGAATTAAACCTTCCCAACGGATTTGCAGTCCGCGGGGGACACCGGTCCCCTTCGCCGGCCATAGCATTAAATTTAACACTAAAATTTTATTTCAATTATTCGAGAATATGAACGTGATCAAAAAACTCATCCGGTATTCTCCCGGCAAAAGTCCAAATATTTTGAATTCCTGAAACATGAAATATCCCTGAAATACAAGAATCCGGCCGCTTCCCAGCGCCGGATTCTCAGGAGATTAACTGAGGTTCTATGGCGTGGATAAGACGGCTGGAAACGTAAAAAAAAGAAGCCGCACGGACTTCGGGTTACTTTCTCAATATAATAAAATAATTATTTTAAAATATTTTTTATTCGACATTTCTATTTATTCAAATCCATTAGATTTATTAGTAATTATGCTTTTTCGATCCGAACAGTGCATGCTTTAAATTCAGGCGTTTTTGTGATGGTATCATAAGCATTATTGGTAAGCCAGTTGCAATTCCCGTCACGGAAATGGAATGTCATCCAGACAAGGCCTTTCGGAACGGTATCGGTGACTCTGGCAGGAACGGTTACTTTTCCGCGCCTGGATTCCACTATAACCATATCTCCGTCTTTTATCCCTTTCTCCGAAGCATCGGCATAAGAAATATCCGCCGTTTCACGGCTGTAAATTGTATCCATGCCGCTTCGGCCGGTCTGCGTCCGCGTATGATACTGCGAAAGTCTTCTTCCTGTGCTTAACACCAACGGGTAATCCTTGTCCGCGACTTCCTCAGGAGGCGTCCATTCAATGCCTTTTAGCGCTCCTTTGCCGCTGATGAATTTTCCGTCTTTATGAACAATTGGAGTACCCGGATGTTCTTCCGACGGGCATGGCCATTGCAGCCCGTCTTTTTCAATACGTGAGAATTTTATACCCGCGAACATCGGGCACAACACGGCCAGTTCTTTGTCGCAAATATCCCTTCCGCTGTTTGAAGTCCAGCTGTGACCCATTTTCCCGGCCAGTTCTTTAAATATCCGCCAGTTCGGTTTCGCGATACCGGGAGCTTTTTTTACCGCTCTCACCATGCTTACGCGCCTTTCAAGGCTGGTGAATGTTCCTTCGTCTTCGCACCATGCGGCGGAAGGTAAAATTACGTGCGCAAATTTCGTCGTTTCGTTCGGGAAAATATCCTGAACAACTAAAAACTCGGCGGAGCTCAGGCATTTTTCAGTATGGCCGATATTGGGCTCGGCATTGGCAAGATTTTCACCGAATACCCATAACGCCCTTACTTTTTTTGTAAGCAATCCTTCCATCATCGCATTTATCATCAAACCCGGCTTATCCGGAAGACTTTTAACTCCCCATGCTTTCATGAATTTTTCTCTGTTCTCCGGCACTGTCACGCTCTGATATCCCGCGAAAACGCCGGGCAGCGCGCCCATATCGCATGCGCCCTGTACGTTATTCTGCCCGCGAAGCGGATTTACGCCGCCGAATTCAACACCTACGTTACCGAGCAGCATCTGGAGGTTCGCGCAGCTCATAACATTGTTTGTGCCGCATGAATGCTCGGTTATCCCAAGCGTATAGATCAGCATTGACGGTTTTGTGGCAGCCATTTCGTGAGCTATCCTGACTATTGTTTCAGCAGGCACTCCGCTTATTTCAGCCGCTTTTTGAGGCGGATAACTCAATACTGCCTTTTTTAATTCTTCGAATCCCGTGCAGTTTTTTGCAACATATTCCCTGTCGTATAAATTTTCGTTTATCAGGACATTCATAATTCCGTTCAGAAAAGCTACATCCGAGCCTACTTTAATTTGCGCAAATATATCGGACATCTTTGCCAGCTCGTGATGGCGCGGATCGGCCACGATCAGCCTGGCGCCTTTCAATTTTGCTTCTTTTACATAATATGAAGCCACGGGGTGGGCTTCGGTCATATTGGTGCCGATACAGAAGAACATTTTAGCGTTTTTATATTCACTTATCGAGTTGGTTCCAGCCCCGGACCCGAAAGAGGCTGCAAGGCCTGCGACTGTCGGCGCATGGCAGACGCGGGCGCAGTGATCGATATTGTTTGTCTGAAAGACGGCCCTGAACAGTTTCTGCATATTATAGGAGTCTTCGTTTATGCTGCGCGCGCAGCTGATGCCGGCAACCGCATCGGGGCCGTATTGGGAAATAATATCCTTAAATTTTTCTGCCACCAGATTCAGAGCTTCATCCCAGGAAGCCTCCCGGAACTTTCCATTGGATTCACGGATCAGCGGGCTTGTAAGCCTGTCTTCCGAATAGATAAAGTCGTAACCGAACCGGCCTTTGACGCACAGCCTGCCATAGTTGGGCGCTCCGTCTTCGACACCTGTGATCTTTACTATCTGTTCGCCCTTCATATGAAGATTGAGCTGGCAGCCGACGCCGCAATACGGACAGGTTGTACGGACTTTTTTCAGTTCCCATGGGCGTCCCATGCCCTTTCCTTTTTTTTCCGAAAGGGCGCCTGTCGGACAGACCTGAACGCATTGTCCGCACAATACGCATTCGCTGTTGCTGTAAGGCTGATCTCCGCCTGTAACGATCTTGCTGTCCGCGCCGCGATAACCCTGCGTAATGGCCCTGTTCACGACCTGTTCGTTACAGGCCTGTACGCAGCGTCCGCATAGTATACAGCGGCTGAAATCGCGTACGATAAACAAATTATCATCTTCAACCGGATAAATATCATTTTCACTTTTCTTTGGAAATTTTAATTCGGTAATATTGTAGGAATAGGCCAGATCCTGCAGGCGGCAATCACCGTTGGCTTCGCAAACAAGGCAATCATGCCTGCCGCTTGCCAGTAAAAGTTCGATGTTCATTTTACGTGCTTTATGAACAAGGTCGCTATCCGTGAATACTTCCGATCCCGGCGTGACCGGCGTCGAGCAGGCCGCCATTAACGACCGCGCGCCCCGGACCTCGACCAGGCAGACCCTGCATGCGCCGGTAGGCGCGCTTCCTTTCAGATAGCATAAAGTCGGAATTTTTATTCCCGCATTTTCCGCAGCTTCCAGAATCGTCTGGCCGTGTTTTAAAGGCGTCTCCTTACCGTTTAATATAAAAGTATCGCTCATTTTTGTTACTCCTGAAAATAAATAATTTACAATGCTATTCTCCGCATTGTATTTACAATGCTGTTCGGAATTACACGACAGGTGCAAATCGCGTGCGCTTTTGTAATGATTGAAGTACGACAATAAACTTATTTTGGTTTATTATTTGATACCTCCTGATAATAAAAAATCCGGCCGCCTTTCATGGCGCCCGGTTCTCAGGAGATTTGCTGAGGTTTTAAGGCGTGAGCAAGGCGGTAAGGATCATAAAGGGACGCCGCACGGGCTCCCATGACGCTCCTCAAACTAACGGAATAAAATTATGATTGTTTTGATTTATGAACATCGCTTATATTTATTAATTTAAAATAGTATTCGGACTATAAATGTCCCAGTTGGATGTGTGACAGATTATAAATTTCGAATATTGATGTCAATAATTTTTAGAAATTGGCTTTGGTTATCATAACTGCAAAAAGAAGGCCATCTGATGCGGGCATTCGATATGTGCGATTATCAAGTTTGTATCTGGATAATTATGTAATACTGTAATTATGAATAATTTTATTTAATCCATAAAATCTGCTTGAATTTTCGGTGCTCACTAAAAGTTAATTAAAATTTCTGCCGAAGGCAGCATGCAATGTAACAAAATCCGTCTATGCCGAAGGCGGAAGCCGGTACGAACGTACCGGGGGCTTGCCCCGGAGAATTTTATTTTAAAGTATATTCCAGCAGATCATTATACGGCTTCCGCCGGAATAGGCCATTATACGAAATTTAATTATTAATATATGCAAAAAGAAAAAAAAGACACTGGCTCAGGCAAGCTGCGTATAGGCGATAACTGGAACGCGATAACTATCATCGCGTTATCGCAGACGAATCCATTAAAAGCCATAGCTGAACTCGTGGAAAACAGCATTGATGCGCACGCGAAAAATATCCAGATAATCAGAGGGAGGCAGCATGGCGAGCATTATTTGCGGATAATTGACGACGGCGAAGGCATTGACGATTTCAAATATGTTGCTACCCATATAGCTGATTCAATTAAAAAAAAGCTTAAGAAGCAGGGACATGAAGGCATTCAGGGAGAATTCGGCATTGGATTGTTAAGCTTCTGGACAGTCGGAGAGGAAATGATCATTACTTCAACCGGCAAAGACGGCATCACAAGCAGGATGAAACTTGTTAAAGATAATCCGGGATATTCTATAACTACTATAAATACATTGTTCAAATATGCAGGTACGGAACTTCTTATCAAGCCGATCCTGCCAGGGATCAGACAGCTCAACGGTGAAAAAATCCAGAATTATCTTGCTTCGGAACTGCGCGATAGAATAACAAAATCCGGGGTAAATGTCACAATCACAGACAGAACGTCGCGGAAACAGCTTACGGTAAAGCCGAGACAATTCCACGGCAGGCTTCTTCATAATCTGCCGGAAATTAAAAATCCTGTTGGAGAAATTTACTGCGAGTTGTATATTACCGAGCCCGGCCCCGACCACAGGGTGGGATTATACAGGCAGGGAACTCGCGTTCTCGAATCGATAAATTCGCTGGAATTTTTTAATCGTCATCCATGGACATCCGGGTATATCGAAGGAATGATCGATGCATCCTTCCTTCAACTGACGCCGGGTACAAGAGACGGCATCATTTACGATTCTTCGTATGAGTCCTTTTGCAGTTCAATGGAAGAGACGCTCTCGTTTCTTTCTGAAATTGTCGCCGAGCAGGAACGAAATGAAGAAGAAAAAGCCAGCAAGAATATTCTTCTAAAAGTGAGAAAAGCGCTTAAGGAAGCTTTTTTAATTCTGCCGAAAGAAGAATATACATGGCTGGACATATACTCGGGCGATAAGACATATCCGAAGTTAAATGAAACGACTTCCGGTACCAATAACTCAATTCCGGAAAATGATTCCGGAGCTCAATATGAAATTATTTCAGGAGTATCCGAATCTATACCCGACAGACCGGATGAGTCCGCGCAAAAAGCCTTTTTTGAATATTCCGGCCCTTTGTACGGGGCTTTTATCAGCCCGTCGTCATCCATAGTGGGAGTCGGAGAAAAGAAGAACTTCCGTTTGATAGCAAGAGATAAAAACAGAAGGCAGGTGGATTCGAATATTTCAATATCGTGGAGAATAAAGGAAGGCGGCGGTATTATTAACGTGAACGAAGGAGAGATGCTGGAATATACCGCACCGGATGATCCCGGTCTCACAATTCTTGAAGCGACGGTGGTACAGGAAGAAATCACTATAAATGCGGAATCGATTATCACTGTTACGGATCAGCTTCTTTCTAAAAAAGACGATACCGGCCTTATCAATAAGAAAGGGTTGCCTGGCTACACGTATCGTAAGGCAGCCGGCGAATTGTGGAGATCAAGATTCGATAGAGAACGGTATTTGATCGTTATTAATAACGGCCACGCCGATTTCATTTTTGCTTCAAAAAACAATTCCAGAAAATTAAAATATATTTTACGTCTCTTCGCAAAAGAGCTTATACTCGCAAATTTCCCGGAATCGACAAAAGAAGAATTGCTGGAAAGATTAATCGAACTTACCCTCTATACCGAGGAAAATCTCCGCTGAGAAAATAAGTATTTGAATTGTATATTGGTAAACTTTCTTATTGACTATCTTAAATTGCTTTAATCCGGCTAAGACGGATTAGGGCTGGGATCCCCCTTCTCGCAGACGATTCATTGTAAACGACAGCGAGTCCGCTGCGAAGGTTCCGCCGTAGCGGCCAGGCTTGGAGGCTATCCCTTTAGCATTGGTTCTTTCTATCCACTGTTTAGCGGTTAAAATAAAACTATTTAATCCAGCATGTTTTTTAATCCCATCGAATTCGATGGGATTAAAATCAGTATTATTGAGTTGCTCCCAAATTCCAAAAAATTCAATTGTGTTGCGGTTGCGGAGCCAGTTTTGAATAATATAGTCGGTACGATCAGGATCTTTGAAACGTGCAATATCGGTAATGCAGATATAGTCTTCAGTATTTTGAGTAATTACCGATATTTCTTTTTCAGAACACTGATTTTTTCCATAAAATTTCCTTGTTAACGATTAATCTACCCTGCAACCTGCAGGCCGCCGGATGATTTATCCTTTATTTTTCGGATGTCAGGGCGTTCATCTAAAAAGCAAACAATGTCATCTCTATTGGCAATTTGCTCCTCTTGTAATATGGTTCGCCTCTATTTCAAGGCGTAATACGTCGATGCTTGCATCGAGGATATAAGCCTATCGATTTGCGAAGCAAATCGATAACGCTTTGAAACATAATACCCCGCTGACGCCGAAAGCGGAAGACGGTACGTCACCTTCGGCCGGGGGCTTGCCCCGGGGAATTTAATTTTGCCGAACGCTTTTGCTTCCTGAAATTATTTTTATCTGTTCTTTTGTGAATCCTTTTCTATACCCTGTCTTTCCAGTAATCGGGCTGTCTGTGAAGATGTGCTACTGCAACTATTAATATTTCATTTTATAATTATTCAGTTATTTAACGGTTGAAGCAAAAAAGAATATTATTGATATTTTTTAAGTACTTCCTGAAGAGTAAGTATTTTTGCCTCTCCCCGGTCGTATGCATTAATTCTATCTTCCACTTCTTTAGTCCATAATTTATCAATTTCTTTATCAGATTTATCAAGACTGGAAAGAAGCTTATCAACCAGATCTGCTTTTTCAACCGGTTTAAGAGACAGCGCTTCTTTAATTAAATTTTCCGAACGCATTGCTTTTTCCTTATTTTTAATATTTATGGTTTTAATTTAAAAAATTATTTATCGTATAAAAGTAATCTGCCAAGCTGTTTAACTTTCATGATGTGTGCTATTTATTAAATTTCCGTGAGCGATATTACTCTCTTGCGTTTCCAAACGCTTTTATCTCTTCGTGCGCTTTCAGCCTGCATCCATTCACTGCATTTTAATTTGCGGTTCTGCATTGCTCCCTTGATCTGTTTCAATCCACGCGCCCACGCGGGGCGCGACAATCAAAGGTCGTGCCGACGTCACATATAATTCGTTTCAATCCACGCGCCCACGCGGGGCGCGACCCGGAGAATAAACCGGAGTTTGAAAATATTCCTGTTTCAATCCACGCGCCCACGCGGGGCGCGACGTATTTGACAAGGCAAAAGCAACAAATCTGTCAAGTTTCAATCCACGCGCCCACGCGGGGCGCGACTATATACCCTCTCTTTTTTAATTCCTTCATCATGTGTT
>CAZVDF010000048.1:0-24917 GCA_964626055.1 uncultured Leptospirales bacterium | reverse complement strand
GTAGCTATGTTCGGAAGGGATAACCGCTGAAAGCATCTAAGCGGGAAGCCTACTCCAAGATTAGATTTCCCTTGGCCATCAGGCCACTGAAGACTCCTCGTAGACTAAGAGGTCGATAGGCCGGAAGTGTAAGCACAGCGATGTGTTCAGCTGACCGGTACTAATCAGTCGTGTGGCTTGACCATATTATAATATGCCCAAGCAATTTGCTTGGGCATATTTCATTAATATCACAAAAGACAATATTTTATTGGAATATTGATATAAAAAGACCCGAACTGAAAATCAGTTCGGGTCTTTTTATATCAAGGTGTACATCCTCGAAGTCTTTGTAATAAGAATCCGGTTCAAAAATACTTAGCTATAAAATTAATTTTTAAATTTTCGCTTCCGTTAATAATTTTTCGAATAGCCTTCTGGAAAGTTCCTGAACTTCGCTTTCTCCCTGTGTGGGAGAACCTTCATAATTTATTGTCCCGTCAAGATCGGCTTTCCATAAAAGAATGCCGCTTTCAACATGAATGGCTTTAATGGACGTTATGATGAGGATAGTTTTTGTCTCTGTCCAGAAAGTTATCCGGGAAACAGTTCCGAAAACAAGGACATCCGCGTTTGCCATTTTACCTATCCTTTTTGCATCATCGGTCGAGAGCCCGGTTGCGCTGAACTTGAGTTCTTTCAGCAACTGGTTTATTTTAGTGCGATCGACTATGCTTTTACCGTATTTAATCAGATAAGTTTCGAACAGTTCGGTCATCTGCTGCTCTCTCGTGTTTTTATAGAGCTTCCATTTTTCCTGTTTATATACGTTATCAATAAGATCGAATTGAAAGACGATGTATATATCTTTTTTAAGATTTTGCGTATTAGGCGTAATGCCGATGGTAACGCCTATTTTTACTTCGTTTTTATCGGCAGCGGATAAAAAAGGAGTATTGAATATCGATAATAAGATAACAGTTATTAAAAAATATTTAAAGAATGCTTTATTCATAAGGATTTCCCGTAATTTTATAATATCCGACTTCGCTTCCATTTATGGCATAAAAGACATCCATCCTTTGAAAAGAAATATTCTAAAGAATAGAAGACCGTCTGTCAAGAATGAATCCGAGATTATGTTATTTGCGAAGGACTATATAATTACAGAAAGAATTGACAGAAGTAATAAATAACAATATTATACACACTTATAGATTAAAAGTTTATTCATCTGCCAGCTGATGATATTTACAGCACAAAGGTCAGCCAAATTGATAGATTTAGCTTTATTAATACGATATACAGGGTTAGCATAATGGGTTTTACTTGCGGAATAATCGGCCTTCCGAATGTCGGGAAATCGACAATATTCAACGCCTTATCCGGAGCGGGGGCACAGATGGCGAATTATCCTTTTTGTACTATAGAGCCCAACAAAGGAATAGTAACTGTTCCTGACGGCAGATTAACCAGAATTGCGGAACTGCTGGGAAAGAAAAATCCAATTCCGACAAAAATAGAATTTATTGACGTGGCGGGCCTTGTGAAAGGCGCCTCGAAGGGAGAAGGCCTCGGCAATAAATTCCTCGACAATATTCGAAATGTGGATGCCCTGATCCACTGCATAAGATGTTTTAAATCAGACGATGTTGTTCACGTTGCCGGCGGAATAGATGCGATGCGCGATATTGAAATAATAAATACCGAACTCTGTCTTGCGGATATCGCAGTGCTTGAAAGAGCGAAAGAGAAAAATTCAAAGCTCGCGGCATCGGGCGATAAAAACGCGCAGTTAAAAGCGGAAATCTTCAAAAAATTTAGTAATTATCTTAATGACGGAAAACTTTTAAACAGTCTTGATCCCGACAAAAATGAAATTGAAGTAATCGCAGAATACGGTTTAATAACCTCAAAACCGGTATTGTATCTTGCAAATACTGATGAAGAGAATTTTGAGAGCAGGGCAGTCATGGATGTTAAAGATCATGCAGTTAAAACGCATTCGGAGTTCATGCCGCTTGCAGGAAAGCTGGAAGAGGAGATCTCGGAATTATCGAACGATGAGAGGCAGGAGTATCTGAAAGCAATGGGATTGAATGAGTCCGGGCTTGTTCGTCTCATAAAAGTCTCATACAGTCTTTTGAAATTAATTACATATTATACTGCCGCGACGGATCTCCAGGCATGGACTGTTCGCGAAGGGACTGCCGCTTCGGAAGCCGCAGGCAAAATACATACTGATTTTGAAAAGGGATTCATCCGGGCGGAAGTCTACACTTATGATGATTTGCTGAATTCGGGCTCGGAGCATAAGATCAGGGAGTCCGGGAAACTCAGGTCGGAAGGGAAGGGATACGTTGTTAAGGACGGCGATATAATACATTATCTTTTTAATGTGTAAAATTTTTCTCATGCCCCGGCCAGTCAAGAATAAACTGGCATTTTGCCCATACTTGACGCTAAGCCGTCGCCCTCTTTGAGCAGCAGAGGAGTTCCGGGGGGAGGCTTCGCACGGGATTAGGGAGTAAGTCAAAAAAAGATTTCACAAAGGCGTTATCCGGCAAAAATTATCAAAATAATTTAATTTTGTGATTTAAAGTAAATAAGGGGACCATCACATGCAAAAAAATTATTTTAAAAATATTCAGGAACTTATAGAAAAGAAGAAATTATCCGGAGTTCTGATCGCGTTATTATCATTTATCATGATTATGTTTTTCAGTTTTTCGGAATTATATAACATGTTTGAGCTGAGACTTTACGATATAAGATTCAATCTGAAGCCGTCAGTAAGCGAATGGCCGGACCTTAAATTTCTTGATATCAATGATCAAAGCATCAGTAATGTCGGGAAATATCCGTGGCCAAGGCACTATTACGCAAGAGCCCTCAATGTATTGAAAGAAGTCGGCGCGCGCCAGGTGACATTCGATATGGAGTTCCCTGATCCTTCGATCAAAGAAGTGGATTTGAACGTCCTCAACCGCCTGCGCATAAAAGCTGAAAAGAGAAACAGGATCGATGCGGATGAATTGAAAAAAGTTGTTCTGGATAACGACAGCATTTTTGCCGAGGGAGTAAAGAATTTTCGCAAAGTGATCCTTCCGTATCACTTCCAAAAAGACACGATCGAGTACTATGATGTCAGCGAAGAGCAGATGAATGAGATAAGGAACGCAAAGGAACTGTTTACGAAAACCGCTTCTGCCGCCGTACCGAAGGAGAAGCTGGATGAATTCGGTTCTTTAAAGGATTCCGCGATACAATATGCCGCAATTCCCATTCCCAGGCTCGTAAACGCCGCCTACAGGTTCGGCTTTACAGACAGCGAATTTGATGCCGACGGTGTCGCGAGGAAGAAGAGGCTTATCCGTTTTTTTAACAACAGGATCTATTTCGACCTGGCTCTGGTAATGCTTATGGATTTGTGCGGAATCGATAAAGAAAATGTCATCGTTAATGCCGGGGAAAATATCATCCTTAAAAATGCCGTTAATCCAATTAATTTTGTTAAAAAAGATATTGTTATCCCCATAGACGGAAACGGCATGATGTACATCAACTGGGCGGGCGCCGGAGCCTACGGCGAGTCTTTTAAACCGCATATTCCGTTCGACGCATTGCTTGAATACCCGGAAGTGAAAAAAGAGATACATGACTTCTTCGACGAGCAGGAAATTAGCTCCGGATCAAAAGAAAGAAGCCGGCTTTACGGAGAACTGGAGAAGAATTACAGGGAATTTAATATTGCAGCTGATCTCGGATATAAGAAAAAAATAAATAATAACATCAATGAAATTAAAAATAAAATTTTAAAGATTGAGCGGGAATACGCTTCGGTAATCGCTAAAGAGATAAAGCAAATTGAGGATAAACTGAAAACCGGGAAAAACAGCGAGATGGAGGCGAATCTTATTCAATATAAAAATTATTTAAAAGGCATTGAAATCGTTCTGAATGTCGAGAGCCTTAAGGATAAAGTCTGCCTGGCAGGACTTGTCGCGACCGCAACCCAGGATATCGGGGCGACTCCGCTTAACAATGAATACTGGATGGTCGGAACCTATCATAATATAATTAATACCATTCTAAACGAATCATTCATTATAAAGCTTAGCCGTGTTGTTAATGTAATTATTTTTCTTATACTGGCGCTGATAATGGGTATCGGAATTCAGAAGATGGAAGCCCGGAAATCGCTTTTTTCAATCGCTGTCGCTCTTGTGATTATTAACCTGATCAATATTGCGGTGTTTGCGATATTTAACGTTTGGTTTGACCAGCTTGGGGCAAATCTTGCCGTTTTTCTGCCGTCAGCCGTGATCGCGGGAATGAAGCTGATGAAAGAGGAGGGTCAGAAGCGATATATTAAAAGCGCGTTCTCGCGCTATCTGGCGCCTGCCGTTATCGAACGAATCATAGAAAGCCCGAAAGCGCTCGAGTTGGGCGGAGAAGAGCAGAATATTTCCATTTTCTTTTCGGATATTGCGAAATTTTCCACGATTTCGGAGAAGCTCACCCCGCCTGAGCTTGTCCAGCGTCTTAATGAATATTTATCGGAAATGACGGATATAATTCTTTCATACGGCGGTACGGTAGACAAGTATATTGGCGACGCAATAATGGCATTTTACGGCGCCCCTCTGCCTTATGAAGATCATGCGAAAAGATGCTGTATGGCTGCCATCGACATGAAAAAACGCCTGAAGGAATTGCAGGAGGATTGGGGCAATAAGAATCTTGATTTACTAAAAGCGAGAATGGGCATTAATAGCGGGAAGGCAGTCGTCGGCAACATGGGATCAAACACTCAGATGGGTTATACTGCGATGGGGGATGCCGTAAACCTGGCTTCAAGGCTTGAAGGAGTCAATAAAGTTTACAGTACATATGCCATGATAAGCGGAAATACATATGAATACGTGAAGGATATAATCGAAGTGCGAAAGCTCGATACGATACGTGTTGTGGGTAAAGAAGAAGCGGTTCCGATTTACGAACTTCTCGGGCTCAAGGGCAAACTGCCGGATAGGATGTACGGTATGATCGAGAAATACAACAAGGCCATCGATTATTTTGCGGAAAGGGAGTGGGAAACAGCAATTTCATATTTCCAGCAGGGACTGAAGATAGTAAAAGACGACGGGCCTTCGCTGACTTATATTGAGAGATGCGAAAAGTATATAAGACGGCCCCCTTCCAGGGATTGGGACGGTGTTTACAAGATGACGAGTAAATAGAATTGATTGTTAATCTAAAATAGAATTATATTATTGTTTATTCTGTTGGGGCAGATTTAAAACCTGCCCTTTCTTTCTTTTTTTAGAACGACAAGTTAAATCCGGTCATTATAAATGTCCTGTTCTTCTCTCCGGATGCGTACGCAGATCCAGGTACGAACACGGCATAGTTTGCAAAGAAAGACAGATCGGAGAAAATCTTCCAGGAAAGTGCAAGGTCAAATCCGTGACCTATGTCTTTATTGGGCTCCGCAGCTTCGCCGCTGTTGATTGACGCATTTGTCACGTCTTTCTGGTAGTTTGAATAGATCGCGGAAAGATTAATTCTTTTAAGAATCACATTACTGGAACTGCCGAGCGGTGTAATCGCAATTCCCGACCTGTAAACGTGTATATTTGAGAGATATGGCCTTAATGCATATCCCCCGGAAAAAGAACCGAAGTATATGAATCCTTTATCATCTGACCTCGTGTTTCCGACCGGAGACATCGGATCCTCCCTGTCGGAATCGCCGGAGCCGTAGGCGTATTGCAGCAAAAGAACCGGCCTGAGCATTATGTCGAAATAATAATTGAGGCTGAGTACCGCGGCCGACGCTTTTATGCTTTGTTTTTTGTTTGTGTATGACGGATCGCAGTAGCTTTCTCCGCGTTCAATTATATACTCTCCGAAATAGGAAGCGTTCCTGAAAGTGCCGTTAAATCCCAGACCGTAATATTGCGAGTTGTATCTGCTCCTGGCATTGGGGTACGATGGGTTGTCCATCTCATCGTTTTTGTCAGCCTGGTAAAGTCCCAAAAAATATAAAGTCTGATTGTAAAACGATTTGGATAATGCGCCTCCGGCGAGGATCCTTTTCCCGTCGTCAGTAAAAAGATTGGATACCTGTTTGTATGGATTTGTATCTTTATTCAATAATCCGGTGTATGCGCCGACAAGCTTAATATCAACGTATCTTGAGTAAAAGTTGAATTCGCCGCCGTCGCCTCTGCCGTTCAGGACAAGCCCGCTTCCAAGCAAATAGAATTTTCGACCTATGGAATAATTGACGCTGTTTTGCGCGACTGGCATATAGAAATAGCCTGCATCGAGGTCTAAATTATTTTCATTTTCAATATCTGAATTTTCCGGCTGTTTAATGTAAAAAGTATAAACATCCTTTCCTCTTAAATAAATATGACTGTTGTACGGCAGCGTTGTTTTTAGCCATATTTGCGCAATAGACACCGACGACATCAGATCGGCCGAACCGCTGATGTATTCGTCAATAACAGCCGAGGTGAGCCATCCGCCGTAGCTTATTGAAAAAGGCAGTATCGGTTCGTATTTTTGCAATTTATTAACTGCCTCTCTTGTTCTTGGATCAACGACGGGGGAATATACTGGTACTGGAGTATAGACCGGACTCGCAGGTGTTTCATCAATGGATTCCGTCAGATTCTTAGCCAGTGTATGAACTGCATTATATAAATCTTTTTCAGATTTGGCGTTTTCTTTTTCTGCTAAATCAATACTTCCTGATTCCACATCGACTATTCTGCTGGTTATCACGTACATATCCTGCAGTTTCATTACATTGCCGATGAGTATTTTCTTTGCAGATAGTAATTTACCGATTTTAACTGCACAGGTTTCGTCTGTACATCCTGTCTGCTGGAAACCTTGCTCTTTTAGAATCGCATCCATCCTTGTTCTTTCAATTATTATGTATTTATTCGTCTTTACCATCTCAACACGTAATAATTCCGAGACATTGCTTGCAATTCCTTTAGGAATCCCATTACCTTTGAATTCTAAAATTGCAATTCTCGTTCTATTGATATTTTTCTTTTGTGCAAAAAGCGAGATACTGGAAATAAAAAAAATAATTGCTATGAGAGGGAATATTTTTTTATATGTCACTCATTGCCTCCGGTCAGCTCAGATACTTTTGTCATGATTTCAACAAGCTCTCCGCCGCTTAAGGTGTCCCATTCGCTTCCGTCGTAGCTCATTATATTATTGGCGGCGCATATTCTGTACGCATATCTTTCCGTTCCGAAAATAAAATACATCAGCGAATCTCCCAGCATAAGGTATCTGGCAATAATTTTGGCCAAAACGCCCCTTCTGAGCGGTGAGTCTTTTGTAAAGTTGATCCCGGAAGTAATGCCTTCCCTGTTTAGAACTTTCATGTTTTCATCGAATGACTGAATTCTTTTTCCGGCGGTCATCATGAAAAAATGAATGCCGTCTTCAAATGTGGTTTTTTCTTTATCGGAAACTTTATTGATAAAGTCGATGTTGGGAATATTTTGCGCGGAAAGCTGGGACGCGAGTAAAATGATGAATGATATTATTATGACAGTAAGTTTTGCCATTATGCGACTCCTTTACCATCCGACCTGCAATATAACCGTAGCGGGCAGACTCGGACGGTTCTGGATGCCCGGATTATTGTCCTTGGTAAAATTATCAAGGCCGCTTAATTCCAGCGATTTTTTTTCTTCACTTGTCGAATTAGGGTCCATTATGGCTACAAGCGATTTTTTCCTTGCATTCGACAGCAGATTCTGGGGCCTGGGATCATTCGGGCTGATATGGAAAGCTGCATTTCCCTCAATGAGGTAGGTTCCGCCGTTTTTATCTTCGACCTCCAGTAATCCGGATGGCACATGAATCAGGTTGCCCAATTTATAACCCTGCTTGTTTTCCTGCTCGGTGCCGCGGACGCTGGATGTCGCGACCGGCGTGCTGATTTTAAAACTTGTTTTAAGTGTTCCTATCTTGCCGACCCTTGCTTTTAAGGTTCCGTGTTTCAGTCCGATATGAGTATTTTTGTTTTTTGCGGTTACCTGGTTGCTGAAAATCTCCATAAGCGTGAGCTGCTGAATCCTTAAAGTGTCTCCGTCTATGTTTAAAACAGCCCAGGATCTTACTCCCGTGCTTATCTTTGTGCCTTCCTGCAGAAGCATACCTTTTGTCAAAGGAAGCCATTGATTGCCTTTTTTATAAGCGGTTTCCCCTTTCATGGATTCCACGACAATCCTGGCAAAAAGATCTGTGCTGGTGGTGAAGATGAATGCAAAAAAGAAAGCTGTCAAAACTGTCAGGTTTTTCATTATTCGCCTCCTTTATCCGGCTGGCTTTTTATTTCAAAGCGTAATACCTCGACGCTTGCGTCGAGGATGTAAGCCTATCGATTTGCTTTACAAATCGATAACGTATTGAAACATAATTCCACGCCGACACCGAAGGTGGCAGCAGGTACGTCAGTACCGGGGGCTTGCCCCTGGGAATTTTATTTATAAAACAGATTCTTAAAAAATAATAGACTTGTCGAGACAAAAATAATAATTTTTTTTATAGCAGTCAATAAGAAGCAGGTGTTTTTAAGATCCGTTATAAATTTAGCTCACCCTTCGAAAATATTAACCATAAATTGTATTCTTAAATAGCAGGTACGGATTTTGTCAATAGATGTTAATATCGGACTAGCTTTTATATGACTGTGCCAGAAGCCATACAGCCGATGCGATGATCAATTCAACGCTGATAAGGAGTAATAAATTTAGCCCGCTTTCAAGAGTAATGAATGACGGGAATCCCCATATGAAGACGGAAAGAATGAACCTTGCGATCCAGAAAATAAGTATGACTATACATGCCTGATATATTGTATGTCTCCGAACATAAGAAAACAGGCCGTAAATCAATATAAATCCGCAGAATAATTCCACAATTCCGAAAAAGACTTCTATATATAATCTGTGATTATTTATAGAAAATATTTTTTCGTCGACGCTGGGAAGAATTCCCATTATGCCCAGAATTATAAAAAAAGCGCCGACAATCGACTGAAGAGTTTTTACTGACATGATTTCCTCCGGATTATTTAAATAGTTTTAACAATACGCGTTTCTTTTTGCCGGTTGATTTCTTTTTAGAAATGCTTTTTGATGCGGATTTTTTATGTTTGACTTTACCGGTAGTCTTTCCGATCTTTTTGCTTTTTAAAATTTTTTTAGTCCCGGCTTTTGACTTTTTTACGGCTTTCTTTTTTTTCTTAGGTTTTGCTGCTGTTTTTTTTCGGGATTTCCCGGTTTTTTTTGATGCTTTTTTTTTAGTTATCCTTTTCTTTTTTACCAGTATTGCAGTGCCCGTAGCTTTATAATATGTTTTATGGAATTCCCGGTTTTTAAATGAAAGCAATGCCCTTGTTAGCAGGTCATCTTTATCAATTGTCTGATACGAGGATTCGATAAAATCAAATGAAAGATGCGCCAGGCCGCATCTTAAGTAGCTCGTGAGTCTTTCCTGAGATGCGCCTTTTTTGTAAAGCTCTCCCAGCCATTTTCTGAGCCTCGATTCATTTTTTGAGAACATTTTCGCCGGTAGAACGGCGCCGCTTTTTTTGTAATGAGCGTTCAGCATTGAATGAACCTTTTTGTAGTCGTCCTTAAATGCGGGATCAAGTATCCCTTCCGCGATGAGTTTGCCGTCAAGTTTCTGTACGATCTTATAATCTGCCATGGCTGCCTCTCTGGAGCTAATTTTCAATCATTATATTTACCACAAGTCATCTCAAAATTAAATTTTATCTTTAATTATTTATATGTATCTATACTTTTTTAAGACATCTATGCATTTCTAAAATCTATTCCAAAATATGGATTCATCGATGGTATCCGAATTTCTTAAATAACTATAGATGATTCTTAAACTTAGTCAATCTTATTTCGGATATTTCATTGAAATATTTTGAATAAATTATTTCTTTTTGTTAAATATTGAATCTACTATTTTTAATACCGAATCAGGCTTTAGATTTTCCATGCATATATGCCGCTCGCGCGGGCATACTCTTTTTTCGCATTGGATACACGGAACATCCGCTCTGAGCGCCGGATTTTTTTTCATGTCATTGTCGTTCCAAACGTAAGGACTGGTAGGCCCGTAGATCGCAATGCTTCTCACCCCCAGCGCATTTGCAATATGCTTGGGACTGCTGTCGTTCGTTATTATAAGATCGGCTTTCGAGATAATGGCCGCCATCTCGGTAAGAGTGGTGAGAGGTATCATTTCGGCACCGGGGCCTATACCGCCGCGTACGGCCTTTGTATATTCTTCTTCCCCGGGTCCCCATACCAGTAATATTTTCGCTTTGTATTTTTTCCCCAGCGCTTTCCCGACTTCGGCAAAATATTCGGCTTTCCACCGTCTCGATACCCTTGGACTGTTCGGGGCTATAATAATTATTTTCTTTTTTGCCGGTAGTTTTAAGGAGTTAATGTAATCATTTCCGAATTTTTTATCTTTTTCGTTTAAGATTATCTCGGGAGCAATATGTTCTATTTTAATTCCGATCGGTTTGAGATGAGCCAGCCGTCTTGTAATTGTATTGGTATCTTCGGATGACTTTTTAATTATGCTGTTATAAGCAACAGCGCGAAGGCCAAGATCTCTGCCTATCCTCATTCCGGCACCGCTTAACAGGGTGAAAAGTGAAGATTTCGGATTCCCGATAAAATCAATGACTATGTCGAATTTCATCTTTCTTATTTTTTTAATAAGAGACAGGTTATATAAGTTGTACTTGAATAAACCGACAAAACCTTTTTTTGAAAATTTTTTTACGAGTATAAGATTGTCTATTGAAGGATAGTCCTTAATAAGAATGGACTCTTTCTCGTTTACTAAAAAACTGAGTTTCGCTGCGGGATATTTAATTTTAATTGCCCTGACTACTGGCGTAAGAAGAAGCACATCTCCGGCAGGTTTGAACTGGATAAGCAGGATGTTGGGATCAGGATTAATTTTTTTATTCATAAATTTTGTAATGTATTTCAATTTATCGATTTAAAATTATCTTTTATTACTTTTCCCGTAAATTACGGGGTTCAGCTCCGGGTCGTTATACATTTTAAACTGCCTGTAAAGAGAATACCGTCTTTTACCGGCTTTGATTTCTTTAATAAAAATATCGTATGCTGAACCCAGATCAGTCATTTGTTTCCTTATAATTGCGAGTTTTTCGGCACATTTGTTTTTTAATTCCCTTGATGAACTTTTTCTCCCAACCTCAATTTCCATATGATATCTTTTCAAACAAAGAATCGTCAGCCTGTCGATGACGCTAGCGGGGGTTTCGGTGCAGGGGATTGAACTTTCATCGAATATCAGATTTTTATATATTGCGGCATCTATTTCTTCAACCTTGCCGACCCGCATCGCATTCAGCCTGTCGATTTTTCTTTTTACGTTTGCGATATCCGCATCGGAGACAGAATTATCCCTGGCTTTATCCTCCTCATGCCAGAGAGCTGTATTCATTAATGACAGGAGTTCAACGTTATGATAAATATTATTTTTGTTTTTTTTATCAACCAGCTTTAAAGCGTCGTCAAAAGAAAATATTTTACGCTCATTTTTATGCCATTTGCCGATTATTTTATTTGAAATTTTTATTACCTTTTCCGATCGCGGGAACATTTTTTATTTTTTCCTTTTTCCTTTCATCTGAATTGATTTTATATTAATTATTCTTTATCGTTTTACAATTATAATTTACGATTATTCCGTGTCCATTAAATTAGTGAATTAATCGCCGGAACGCGATCGCACTCATTTAATTAATTATTAAAATTGTTTGACCAAAAAATAGACATTAGATATATTGATTGTGATCATTAATAATTGAAAGGATTTTACAGGACCTGAATTTTGCTTAATCTAAACCAGAAACCTAAAATAAAAAGAATATCCTACAGGCATAAAGAATTTACCAGATGCCCTGTCTGCGGTAATGAATTTCAGAGAGAAGAAATGCTTACCGGCGGAGGGAGGCTCATCGCCGGTAAGCTCACGGACGAACTGCGACGGTTGTACGATAAGAATGAGAAGCACGGTAAAGTTTACCCGCTTGCTTACCTGCTGGTTGTCTGTCCCAAATGCCTTTATACCGCATATCCGAAGGATATCGACAAGCTTACACCGGCTGAAGTTACTAAGCTTTCGGAAACAAACGAAGCGAGAATGAATTCCCTTAGAAAATATTTCGGGGATGCGAATTTTAATAATGACCGGGATCTGCTCCTCGGAGCGGCTTCGTATTTGCTGGCAGTGGACTGCTACAGCCACAGGGGTTCCAATGTCGCGCCGACCGTAAAAAAAGCCGTATCTTCAATAAGGGCCGCATGGCTTTTTGACGATCTTGCGAAGGAAACCGGAAGCGCAATTTACAAGAAATTTTCGGATTTCTTTTATATGAAATCCTATAAATTTTATCACCAGATAATCGATCTTCTCCAAAAAGGCTCAGAGACGCTGGAGGACGCCGGGTACCTCGGGCCGGATTCTGACAAGAACTGGGGATATGACGGTATCCTTTACATGTGCGCTGTATTAACGATTAAATTCGGATCTCATGAAAAAGACCTGCAGAAGAGAATACAGAATTTTGAAGTTACGAGAATATATTTAAGTAAGCTTTTCGGCAGCGGAAAGGCTTCAAAATCGAAGCCGGGTCATCTTATTGAAATGATCAGGAATCTATACGACAAAATAAACGAAATGCTGGATGGATATTACAAGGAACTCGGAGGAGAAAAATAGGATCGCTCTTTTGCTCCAGTACGACGGCACCGGTTTTAACGGGTGGCAGGTACAAAAAAAGGGCAGGACCGTTCAGGGTGAAGTCGAAAAAGCGCTGGAAATTCTGCTGAAGGAAAAGATCAGGGTCGTTGCCGCGGGAAGAACCGACACGGGCGTTCATGCGCTCGGCCAGGTAATACACTTTGATTCCTTTGCCGGCATCGAACTCCGTAAGCTTTGCATCAGTCTTAACGGCATCCTCGAAAAGGATATCTCGGTAAAAAACGCATATTTTGTCCCGCCGGCTTTCCATGCGCGCTTCGGCGCGTCCCGGAGAGAATATATTTACGTAATTTACAATCATCCCCTGAGAAGCCCGTTTATAATGAGAAAGGCGATGTGGGTAAGCTATAAACTCGATCTGGACTATCTTAAAAATATTTCGAAATATTTTCTTGGAGAGAAGGATTTCGCTTCCTTTTGCAAGAAGATCTCGGCGGATGAAAATACGGTCAGAAGAATCGACGAGTTCGATATCTTTAAATACGAGGAGTTTATTTTTTTCAGGATAAAAGGGACCGCTTTTCTTCATAACATGATAAGGATCATCATCGGGACAATGCTTGATATTTACAGCAGCAATATGGACCCCTCTTCCGTTATAGGCATACTTGAAAAAAAAGACAGAATCGCAGGCGGAAAGACGGCTCCTGCTTACGGCCTGTATCTTAACAGAATTTTTTATCACCCTTCTCTTTCCGAAATGGAATCCGCATTTTAAGAGCTTTTTCCAATAGATAGTTCATTCATGATCTGAGTGGATAATATCTATAGATATTATCCACTCAGATCATGAATAGTATTATTTGATATCCGCTGAATCAGGTTCCAGGCTCATTATTTAATTGACATCAAATATCAAATAATAAATATTGCTTTGAAAATATAAGGATTTTAGCTAATGGGGAAACAAAAAAAATCTATTGCCGTTTGCATCTTTTTTTTAACGACGGTATTATCCGTCTTCTCTTACAGAGAAGACGCGTTCGGCAGGGAAATAGATTATTTCAATAAGCCGCAGATCGGCATATGGTTCGGGATTTTAACCCCTGTTTATACTACCCGAAGCCAGGTATCGACATCCCTTGGCGGAGGGGGATTCTTCAGGTATAATTCCCCTTTTGATAATCTTAAAATAGGATTGGACAGTTCTTATCAATTTTATACGGCAAAACCTGACGACGGGGTCAATACCCTTACGCTGGTGCCTGTTTATGGGAATTTTTTATACAGGATCCCTTTGCCTGCGAAAATTCCGCTGATATTCCAGTTAAAGGCGGGAGCCGGAGGATGCTGGGTAAAGATAAGGCCGGACCGCGTGAGCCAGTGGGATCCTATGGCTATGGCAGGCTTCGAAGGCTCGTTTGCCGCCGGCAGAAGGATCAATATAGGTTTTCGTATTGACTACCTGCTGATATATGAACAGCACATAAAGGGCGCGAAAAGAAACGGCCATGTGCTTAATACGGGATTGACATTATATTTTAATATTTAATGATTCCAATAATGAAAATAACCAATTTTAATTTTAAATTATTCCTCATATTTTTAACTGCCATCGCATTTACTTTATCCGGATGCGGCGACCAGCCTCTGTTCGATGAACTGGCAACGAACAGGTTAACTGTAAAGATAAAGGGTACATACGAGTCGAATGGCCCTACAAGAGATTGGGAATGGCCGGCTGATCCTGAAGACGATTCAATTTATATTTATAAAAATACTTCTGAAGCTACTCCGACTTTATTCATGCTTGATATTGCCGGCATAAGGGTTGCTTCGGGAAAACATAATCAATACTTTGCCAATTTTAGGAAGACATACTCAGCAGGAACAGAACCCGGCGACAGCGATCCATTGTTTAATGGGGATGGAGTAATATATAAAAATAACGACGTGCGGTCCGGTTTTGCCTGGCAGACCGTACAGGTATATATAAGAAAAATGCTTTTTGATAATGCGATACAATACGACCCTGCTAGTGTAGCTGCATGGGATTCACCTGTGAATGTTCAGGATATCTTCGCAGAAAATACGGTAAATGGTTTTAATTTCAATCTTGCCCAGGTTTTATCCTATTATGATTCTCTCAAAATGAATTATTACGAAATAAACAAGATCTTCCCTCTGTCGATTAATGTCGAGGACGGATTTATTTTTGACAATAAAGAAGAGGAAACAGTACTCGAGATACGCTTTGTGATAAAAAATTTTGTAAAGAAATACGAATATGAATTTGATGATGAAGACGGCAACCGCAAGCTGAGGCATTTTTACGCGCTTTCGGACTGGCTGAGAGATATAAAACGGGACGAGCCGGCGGTCACTTCAGATACTTTCGGCAAAATGGGGGGCAACCTTTTAGCTGTCGCGCGTTCATACGTGCCGAGAAAGACAGCAAGAATCCAATGGGAGCTAGGATCAAATTCAGCTCCTGTTAATAGCTATGTAATCGCTATTAAATCCGGCATAAATAATTATTCCCGTAATTTAATTCCAAATTATACACGTCCTGGCGCTCCCTATGATGAACCGAAAAAGCCAAGGGTTCCGATTACGACTTTCATTACCAGCAGCCCTACCGGTACAAGTGATTATATTGAAGCGCTTTTACAGTATTATTTGCAGTATGAAGTATATAAAGAGCAATATGATGATTTTTTTGATTCCGTTAGCGCTGGTACTTATGAAACTGAATGGAATGATTATGAGGCTGCTGTTTCATCGTTGAAAATACCACAACTGGCAACATGGTCTTCTGATGGAACTTATTTGTTCGAATATGTTCCGGCCGGGACTTATTTGATTTACGCATCTAATACGGGTGTCCAGGCGGGTGATTTACCTGGATCATTTCCAAACTATCTTGGATCAGTTACAATAACTAATGCTGATTTTGGTGGAGAAGTATCAGCTCCATAAAGTAATTATTCAGAGATTTGAGTGGGATTAATTTTATTGATAATATAAAAATTATATTAGTGTAAAAATTTATGAACATAATAGTACAAAAATACGGCGGCACTTCGGTGGGAACTCCGGAAAGGGTCAAGGCAGTAGCCGAACGCATCAAAGGCTATGTAGAGAAAAAATACTCGGTAGTTGTCGTTGTCTCGGCTATGGGCAAGACAACCGATGGATTGATCGCGCTCTCGAAAGAGATCACGCAGAACCCGAGCAAGCGCGAGCTGGACATGCTGCTCTCCACCGGCGAGCAGGTTTCGATAGCGATGCTTGCGATGGCGCTTCACGAGATAGGCATTGACGCGATATCGTATACGGGCTCGCAGGTCAGGATGATGACCGACGGAAATTTCGCGAACGCGAAGATAGAGTCCATATCGACGGACAGGATCATGGACTCGCTGAGCAAGAATAAAGTCGTCATTGTGGCCGGCTTCCAGGGCATAGACGAAGACGAGAACATAACGACTCTCGGACGCGGAGGTTCGGACACTTCGGCAGTCGCGCTCGCGGCAGTCCTTAAATGCAGGGACTGCGAAATATATACGGATGTCGACGGAGTGTACACGGCGGATCCGCGGGTTGTCGACAATCCGAAAAAACTGAAAGAGATCAGCTACGATGAAATGCTCGAGCTCGCAAGGCTCGGCGCAAAGGTCCTGCATTCAAGATCGGTTGAGTTCGCAAAAAAATACAACGTAAGAATACACGTGAAATCCAGTTTTAATTATGAAGAAGGGACAATTGTTGTGTCCAGGGAGGAATTGATGGAAAAATTCATAATGAGCGGCGTTACATCGAAAAAAGATGAAGCTAAAATAACATTGCGTGATATACCGGACAGGCCGGGAATAGCGGCGGAAGTGTTCCAGGAGCTTGCCGGGAAAAAGATATTTGTAAATATGATCGTTCAGTCTACGGGTCAGGGCAATAAAGCTTCAATCTCTTTTACTGTTCTTAACAGCGACCTGAAAAAAGCGCTTGAAGTCTGCGAGGATCTGAAAAAGAGACTATCCGCCAGCGCGGTGGATCATAAGAAGGATATTGTCATTGTGTCGGCGGTAGGGGTCGGGATGCTTTCTTCCTACGGGGTTGCCGGCAGAATGTTCAAGGTCCTGTCCGACCACAGTATAAATATTGAAATGATATCCACTTCGGAGATCGGAATATCCTGCGTTGTTGACGGCTTATATGCCGAGCTTGCGGTTAAAGCTCTTCATAAAGAGTTCCTGGAAAACAATTAGTAATTTGTCACATTTGTTTTTAGTGGTTAATAATGCCAAGGAATGAAATATATTACAAAATTTTTGAGGACGCCTTTCAGATCTGATGAAAAAGCTTTCGAAATATGAAAAGCCGACCAGGAAGGTCTGATTCCGCAGAAAATTTTGTAATATATTTCATTCCTTAAACAGATTATTCCGGCCATAATTTCAAATAGGGCGGGATACTGATAGGCATTTAAAAGAACTTGCTTTAAAGAAAATTAAATACAATTTATATCAAACTATGATTAGAATCGGATTATTATTCGGCGGGATGTCAAGCGAGCACGACGTTTCACTGTGCTCCGCGGCTTCGGTATATGAGGCTCTGGATAAAAAAAAATATGCCGTGACCGCGATAGGCATAGACAGGGACGGCAGATGGCATGTGCAGGAACGGGCGGAAGTTGTTAAAGATAAGGATTTCGGAAGAATCTTAAAACTGAATAAAACCGGCAAATGGCTTATCAATCATTTTTCCGAAAATTACAGGCTTGTTCTATATAATCCGGATAACAAAAGAACAGTCGAAGTCGATTTTATTCTGCCGGTCATTCACGGGACCAATTGCGAAGACGGGAGGCTGCAGGGGCTGCTGGAACTCGCGAACGTGCCTTATGCAGGCGCGGATGTGATCGGATCCGCAATCGCTATGGATAAGGATGTAGCCAAAAGGCTGCTGCAACAAAGCGGCATCCCGGTGGTGCCGTGGCATACGATAATTTACGACAACTGGGAAGATGATTCATGGAATATTATTAATAAGATCTCCGATGATATCGGTCTTCCCCTGTTCGTAAAACCGAGCGCGGCAGGTTCATCTATCGGGATACGAAAAATAAAGCAGAAAGATAATTTACGGGAAGCGATTGAATACGCTTTGCAATTCGATAATAAAGCCATAATCGAAAAAGCCATTGATTGTTATGAAATAGAATGTTCCGTTCTCGGCAATCATAAACCGGAGGCTTCGGTGACCGGGCAGGTTATCCCGAATCATGAATTTTATTCATATGAGGCCAAGTATATCGATCCCGACGGCGCTAACTTGAAGATTCCTTCTGAAATTGACGGCACAATTTCAGAGGCTATAAGGAAAACGGCAATTAAAGGGTATGCGGTCTTGTGCTGCACAGGGATGGCGCGGGTCGACTTTTTTCTGGAAAAAGGCACAGGCAAATTTTATTTAAATGAAATAAACACTCTTCCGGGTTTCACCAGCATCAGCATGTACCCAAAATTATGGGAACAGTCCGGCCTGCCGTACAGCGACCTCCTTGACAGGCTTATAGGACTCGGCATCGAAGCTCATCATAACAGGAACAGACTTAAAACAAGACCGTAGCCTTTTCGAAATATCTGCTTTGCAATGAAAGAATATAATACAATTTTATTCGATATGGATGGTGTCATTGTTGATTCAATGCAATGGCACGCAGAGGCGTGGCAGAGGGTCTTCAGTGACTTGAATATTGAGCTTCCGAAAATGGAAATATTCATAAGAGAAGGAATGTCAGGACTCGCTTCAATTATTGATATTCTTAAATCAAATAATCATGCCGTCCCGGATGATAACAATCTGCAAAAGCTACTGTCAAAAAAACTCTCAATATTTGAAACCGGTAAAGCGGAAGTTTTCCCGCGCGCTTTTGAAATATTAAAGCTGGTAAAAGAGAAAAAAATAAAAACAGGACTGGTTACCGGATCGCTTCGCAGATCGGTCAATTATATGCTGAGCGATGACATGCTTTCATGTTTTGACGTAATTGTGGCTGTAGATGATATTACGAACGGCAAACCGCATCCGGAGCCGTATTTAAAGGCGATGGACAGGCTGGACAGCAGACCGGACAAAGTTCTCGTGATCGAGAACGCTCCTTTCGGGATAATCTCGGCAAAAAAGGCCGGCGCCGACTGTTTTGCAATAGAGACTACCCTTGATGCGCGGTATTTAAAAGAAGCGGACAGGATTTTTAAAACCCATGAAGACTTGCTGGAGTTTTTAAAGGTTAATCTATAATTTTATAATAACTTATAAAAAAATTATTCGCTTATTATATTTAGTATTTCTTCAATAGAATTAATTTGTATATCGGGCTTTACTCCGTTCTCTTTAATGGCGGATCCGCTCTTTGCTTCCGGGCCGTTGCTGACAATCAGTATTGTCTTTAATCCTGCCTGCGCTCCGAATGTTATATCAGTCATTTTATCACCGACAAAGTATGATTTTTTAAAGTCGATTCTGTAATGTTCCCTGATAATATCGAAAAAAAGCGAGCCCGGTTTTCTGCACTGACATTCCTGCTCGGGAGTATGCAGGCAGTACATGATATCGTCTATCGTATTGTATCCGCCGGCCAGAGCTAAAAATTTGCTGTTTACTTTGCGGTATTCTTCCGGTCTGATCAATCCCCTGCCGATGCCGGACTGGTTGGAAATGACGAATATTTTATATTCCAGAAGCTTTAAATATTTTAAAACCTCCGCCGCCGATTGATACAAATGCATCTCCTTCGGATCGTTTATATATCCGTTCTCATCCGGGTTTAATGTACCGTCTCTGTCAAAAAAGAATGCTTTCATAAAAATATTTGTTAGAAATCATCTTGAAATTATTTTTTATTAGTTTAAGATGATATGTATTTATCCGCGCATTAATTTCTCGTGCGCTTCATTAACGACGCTTTCAATAATTAAATCATTGTCGCCGGAATTATCAACCGCGGAAATTCCGGCTATATCAAAATAGAGCAAAAATTCGATATTGCCAGCCGGGCCTTTAATGGGAGAGAAATGCAGCCCTTTGAATATAAGCCCGGTTTTCGTCAAAGATCCCATTACTCTTTTAATTATATTTAAATGATAACGTTTTTCTCTGACGACTCCTTTCGCATGCTCATCCGGTTTCGCTTCAAACTGGGGCTTAATGAGTATTATTCCGGATGCCTCGGAAAACAAATTTTTTAAAATGCCGAATATTTTAACAACGGAAATAAACGATAGATCGACGGTAACGAATTCGATTCTTTCGTCAAAATCTTCTTTTTTAAGTTTTCTGACGTTTGTCCTTTCCCTGACGATGACCCTCGGATCGCTTCTGAGATTGAACGCCAGCAATCCATACCCTACGTCTATGGCATATACCCTGCGTGCCCCGTTTTTCAGAAGGCAATCGGTAAATCCGCCCGTGGATGACCCCAGGTCTGCTGCGACATTGTTCCTGACCGAAATATTAAAATACTTCAGCGCATGTTCGAGCTTTTCTCCGCCCCTGCTGGCAAAATTCCCGCCGGGTCGCGCCAGCTGAACGAATTCTTCTCCCGTAATGATTTTATCATATTCCCTGATCGTTTCGCCGTTGACTTTGACCCAGCCGGCAATTATTATCCTCTTTGCCCTGTCCTGCGATTCGCAAAATTTCTTTTCATAAAGGTATTTATCCAGCCGGATTTTTCTTTTTGCCATTACGCATAAATAAAAAATAGGATCTAAATTTTCATTTGTGTTTACGTACTGTACCTATCTTTTTAGCAATTCTCAGGCTGAGTGCCCCGGCATCAATATCGTACTTTTTAAAAAGTTCTTCGTTTTTGCCATGGCCGACGAACTCATCCGGGAATCCCGCAGAAAACAAACATCTCTCCCTTAAAGGCGCCTGTATTTTTGACAGTATGTATTCGCCTATGCCTCCCGATATCATTCCGTTTTCAATAGTGATATAATAATTTGTATTTTTTATAATTTTTTCTATTCCGTTGACGTCCAGAGGCTTTATGGAAAGCAGATTAATGACGGAACCGGCAATTTTTTTATCCTGTAGCAGTTTATGCAATTTAAGCGCCGTATCTACCATATCACCTAATGCGAAAATTGCAATATCTTTTCCTCCCGTTAATTGTTTAATTTTTCCCGGAATAAATCTGTTGGATCTGTCGAATTTTAAATTCCGTGAATTCGTTTTTCCCCTGGGATACCTGATCGCAATGGGACCCCTGTCGTAAGTCAACGCATAATATAGCATATCGCGGAGCTCTTCGCCGCTGGAAGGCGCAAGAAAAATAAAATTAGGTATATTCTTAATTATACTGATGTCGAAAAGACCGTGATGGGTTTCCCCGTCATCGCCGACAATACCGGCCCTGTCTATAAGGAGCCTGATCGGCATTTTCATAATGCCTATATCATGTATCAGCTGGTCAATTGCTCTCTGCAGAAATGTCGAATAAATCGAAATGAAAGGTTTAAGCCCGTTTGAAGCTAATGCGCCCGCGAAGGTAACCGCATGCTGCTCCGCTATCCCCACATCGAATAACCTGTCTCCGGCTACTTTTTCGAACTCCGAGAGCCCCGTGCCCAGCTTCATTGCCGCAGTAATCGCCACCACTTTTTTATCGATAGTGGATATATGCGCGAGTGTCTTGCCTATGACCTCGGAAAATGAAAGCTGATCGTTGCAAACAGGAATCCCGGTTTTTTTATCGAATGGCCCTATCCCGTGGAACCTGGGCGGGTCTTTTTCGGCGGGCTCATATCCTTTTCCTTTTTTTGTGATTACATGAAGGATTTTTGGGCCCGCGTTGATTTTTCTGATCCGCGAAAGTATTTCTATTAATGATCCGATATCGTGTCCGTCTACGGGACCGAAATATCTGATGCCGAGCTCTTCGAAAAAAATACCGGGAGTAATAACGCCTTTCAGTATTTCTTCGAGTTTAATGAAAAATCCGGATATTCTCCGCCCGTACCTTGGGATTTTTTTTATCCATTCAAATGAGCGTTTCCTCATCCGGTTGTATAAAGGATCTGTTATCATCTTCATAAGATAGTGGCTTAATGCGCCGACATTCTTTGAAATGGAATGTTCGTTGTCGTTGAGGATAATAATGACGTCCTTTTTGAGGTGGCCTATCTGGTTTAAGGCTTCAAAGGCCATGCCGCCGCCGATCGATCCGTCGCCGATAACAGCCACAACTTTGATTTTTTTATTGAGGATCTCGTTCGCTACGGCTTCGCCTATCGCAAGGGAAAGGCTGGTGCTGCTGTGTCCCGTGCAGTAGGTATCATAGACGGATTCATTCGGTTTGGGAAATCCGCTTAATCCTTTGAGAGTTCTTAATGTTTTAAAATTGTCTCTGCGGCCGGTTATTATTTTATGCGTATAGCACTGATGCCCGACGTCCCAAATTAATTTATCTTTCGGCGTATTGAAAACATAATGAAGGGCAAGGGTAAGATCGACAACGCCCAGGGAGGAAGCTATATGGCCTCCTTTGGCCGAGACAACATCTATTATGTACTCTCTGATCTCTCCGGCTAATTCATTAAGCTCGGAGACGCTGAGCTTTTTTAAATCGGACGGTTTATGTATCTTTTCAAGCAGCACATCAGTCTCTGTAATAGCTCATTTGTGGCACATTCCGGGATTTCCCGTGCAATTTATTTCTTTTGTTTCCAGCAGATATTTCACACGGGTCATTGAACGCGCTCCTGGCTGTTTTTGTATTATATATAATGAGCAAATGGATAAAATATTCATTTTATCCATTTGCCGGCATTTTTCTATAATGAATTGATCGGGTAATTTTATGCAAGTATTATCTTGCATAATCGACAATTCTTGTTTCTCTAATGAGTGTAACTTTGACTATCCCGGGATATTTCAGCTCGGATTCAATTTTTTTTGCAATGTCGCGGGCCATGATTTCCGCTCTTTCGTCGTTTACTATCTGATTTTCCACCAGTACCCTTATTTCACGTCCTGCCTGGATCGCATAGCATTTTTCGACCCCTTTAAAGCCTGACGCAATTGCTTCGAGGTTTTCAAGACGTTTTATGTAAGTGTTTATTGATTCTCTCCTCGCTCCCGGCCTTGAAGCGGATATTGTATCCGCGACCTGTATGAGGATTGCCTCGAAGGATTCGGGTTCCCTGTCGTTATGATGAGATGCAATGATGTTCTCGATCTGTTTATTCTCTCCGAATTTTTTAGCCATTTCAGCCCCGACGATCGCATGGGCGCCTTCGCCTTCGGCATCCTGCCCTTTGCCTATATCATGGAGCAGGCCGGATCTTTTCGCTATCTGGGTGTCAAGGCCCATTTCGCTCGCCATTATTCCGGCAAGATTGGCTACTTCTCTGCTGTGCGAAAGCACGTTCTGCCCGTAGCTTGTCCTGTATTTTAATTTTCCGAGAGCGAAAAGAGCATCTCTTGAAAGCCCCGGAATTCCGAGTTCAAAGGCGGCCCTTTCCCCTTCCTCAAGCATATTTTTCTCGATTTCGCTCGTGACTTTCTTTACGACTTCCTCAATGATTGCAGGATGTATCCGACCGTCCTGTATAAGTCTTTCAAGCGAAAGCTTGGCGATCTCTCTCCTGACAGGATCAAAACCAGATATGACCACAACTTCGGGTGTGTCGTCAATTATCATATCCACTCCGGTAAGGTTTTCCAGAGTCCGTATGTTTCTGCCTTCGCGGCCTATTATTCTGCCTTTCATATCGTCGGACGGCAGCGTAACCGTAGTAATTGTGCTCTCGGAAGTGAAATCCGAAGCGCTTCTTTGTATGGCTGAAAGAACGATCTCCCTTGCCTTCCTTTCAGCTGTTATTTTTGTCTCTTCTTCGATTTTATTTATTAATTTCTGCGCATCGAATTTAATTTCGTTTTCCAGACTGCTTAAAAGAAGCTTTTTGGCTTCTTTCGAAGTCAGGTTGGAAATCCTTTCCAGTTCTTTTCTGTGCCTTTCGAATTCCTTGCGCAGTTCTTCTTCTCTCTCCTGGTCTTCCTGTTCTCTTAATGCCAGTATTTTTTCTTTTTTCTTCGCCTGTTCTTCCCTCTTTTCAATTGCTTCTTCTTTCTGGCTGTATTTTTTTTCGGTATTTAAAAGCTCCTGCCTTCTGTCTCTTACTTCTTTTTCGAAATTGTTCCTCTCGCGAAGCAACTGATCTTTTGTCTCTATCAGGAGTTCTTTTCTTTTCGCCTCTGCGTCTCTTACGGCTTCTTCTATGATTTTCTGGGATCTTGTTTCGGCTGAAGTTAGTTTGATTTTCCCAATATATGCTTTAATGAAATATCCAAAAGTTCCTACGATCGGGAGAGCCAAAATCAGGAGGACAGTTTTTAAATCCATAGCATCTCTCCTTATTCCTTTTATTTCCAAAACAGCGCGCAATGCCTTGATATCGATGCTTTACACCTGGCACAATGCATAGTTTTGAAAAATTAAAAAAATTAGATTTTTGATTTTAGCTGGAAAATTTTTCGATCAATTTTTGTTTAACGAATTGGGGGACAACAGAGGATACATCGCCGCCGTAAGAGGCGACTTCCTTAACCATACTTGAAGATATGAACGAGTGTTCACTTCTTGATAGTAAAAAGATTGTTTCAGTTTCCGGAGCCAGCTTTCTGTTTATTACAGAAACAGCATATTCGTAATCAATATCCATTCTGTTTCTGATTCCTTTTGCAATAAAATTCACTTTTCTTTCTTTGCAATAGTCGGCCAGCAATCCGTTAAAAGTGACAATTTCTATATTATCCATCGAAGTACAACTTTGTTTTATCATTTCCAATCTTTCTTCAAGACTAAATAGAGGTTTTTTTGATATATTCCGAGCTGTTGCAATAATTAATTTATCACAAATATTCCTGGCTCTTTCAATTATATCCAAGTGTCCTAATGTCAGCGGATCAAAAGATCCAGGGTAAATTCCAATTCGCATAATATATTAACCGCTGTTTTCCAACTATTCTGAAATAATACAGATATTAATTATTCTGTCAAGTATTAAAATAATTATCGGATATTAAGAATAAACGGCTGGAGTTTT
>CAZVDF010000047.1:0-25014 GCA_964626055.1 uncultured Leptospirales bacterium | reverse complement strand
TAATTATTACCAGTATTACCGATGTAAAATATAATAAGTTTTTTAAAAAAAATATCATATTCTTCAAAATACACTCCTTTATCCGGATTAAAAATATTTCTTTACTTTTGAAACGTGTTTTAAACGAACATTATTAAAAAAGACCGGTGAGCCACCGCTAAAGGCGGCGGTTTTATTTCATAATAAAATTCCCCGGGGCAAGCCCCCGGCCGAAGGTGCCGTACCGGCCGTCACCTTCGGTGTCGGCGGGGTATTACGTTTCAAGGCGTTATCGATTTACTCCGCAAATCGATAGGCTTACATCCTCGACGCAAGCGTCAAGGTATTACGCCTTGAAATAAAAATTACATACACTAGAAATAATGTCGTATTATTTATTACATTTATCAAGCGATAGAGGAATGAAAGATACTTTATAGGGAATCAAAGATACTGTTTTTTTATAAGCTGAATTTTTCTTTTAGTATCTGGGTTACGTTTCTTTCTGCAGGAACGGTGCTTATCCTTACCATTAAGATAAGTAATTTATATTTAAGAACAGGTGAAGCACTTAAGATTGTTCATTAAGAAAGTGAAATAATCAAACTTTAATCGCGTATCAGGTGAACTATTAAAAATATCTTTCTTGTTAGCTAATTGTTCATGATAAAAAAATCGTCTAAAGTATCATCTATCATAGCAATGAAACCGGTAAAAATAACATAATTTATATAGACATAACCGTTCTCATCTTCATATATAATCAGCATATCGTGGCTGCACACTTTTTGTAATGTCTCTTCCGTGAAGAAAAAATTATTATTATTATCAAATAAAATATCAATAATATCTTCGGGTATTGTAGTTTTTAAAATAGGCTTGCTTTCAGGATCATTCTTTTTCATAAAACATGGCCCGGTAACTTCAGTTCCATCCTCAAGAGGCGCAGTTCCATGCAACAGGTATTGGTAGTAATTATAGCCGTTTTGTGATTTGTGTCTGGAATCCCAGCTGGTAAAATCAAAGTATATATATTTATTGTCTGGGTCGTTGATTATATCCAACCTGTCCTTTTTAAAAGATAAAGTTGTCGAATAAGTACTGTCCGGATTCTTATGAAAGCTGAGCCTGTCAAACTGATCATTGACCGTATTATCCTCAATTTTCAATGTCACAACCGAGAATACGCCATCTTTTATTTCAAGTTTTACATTATAATCTGTTGCTTTTATAAAGTACAGTGGGCAGAAATTTTTATCGCTATCCGCAGCAATATAATTATTATCGCTTTGCGATGATTCTTTATAACTCCATTTATAGTATTCAGCCTTAATGCTGTCCGAACCGTCAAATAACACAGAACATCCCTTTTTAAGTTCTCCGGTATATTTTATCTCGGCCTGCGGTTTTGTATTGTCTTGTTCGTCAATCTCGCATGCCAACAGGAACCCGAAAAAACAAGCCAGAAAAATAATAAATTGTTTTTTAATGTATTTTTTAATCATTTTTAATACCATCCTGTAAATTATTCGGATAATATCGGTCGAGATCGCTGCTGTTAAGGTTATCTTCTTAAACAATTCCTGACATTAATTTCCATAACCTACTGTAATCCTGACAGAATAAACATTTACTTTTACACACCATTTATATATAATAACCGGATTACGATGCGTCAATGATAGGGGAATGAAAGATACTTAATCGGGAATGAACGATACTGCTTTTTTATATGCCGAACTTCTCTTTTAACTGAGGGGCGACGCTTCTTCCAACAGGAATGATGCTCTCATCTTCGTCATCAAGATATGCCGTATATCGACCGCCTTCATAATATCTTATTTGTTTTAAGTACTTGATATTTATTATATACTGCTTATGAACTCGTAAAAAAATGTCGGAAGGCAGTTTAAATTCTATTTCTTTTAAAAGCTGGTTTACCGTGTATGTCTGTTCTATAGAGTTAAATGTGGTCTTTTTCCCGTGAGAGGACAGGTAGATCAGCTCATTGAACTTAATTGCATGATATCCGTTCCCGTCCTTAATGGATATTGTGCGGTTCCCGGACTCGCCATTAATGCCGTCTTTTATATCGTTAAAATCTTTAACGAGTTCATTTTTCTCTCTTATTAAATCTTCAATGATTATTGTAAGAATCGCGATCCCCGCGGCCAGCAGCAGATTAAGGCCAAGATCATTGAACATCAGCCAGTGTCTTGAATCTTTGCGCAGGATTTCCACTAAATGACGACCGATTGCATTTCCTGCTGCAGTAGCGCACAATACGGAAATAAGTACGGCCGGTATTCTGAAATAATTGGATTTTCTTCGAAGAAAATGAATAGCGCAGTAGCCGGCAGGGGTGCATAAAAACGCTATTGAAAATGTAAGAATGACTGTTTCAATAAAGACGGAAAAGCCCGGAACCGGACTGGCTGTCACCTTTGGGATTAAACGCATGACAAAGACTGTGATAACGACAGACAATACGGAATAAATTACAAGCCAGATGATTATTCTTTTTATTTTTATGGTAATTGCAGGCATTTGAGATTGATTCTATTAATAGTATCTTAAATTTTACTATCGGCACATTATTAGAATTTAATTCAATTTTTTGCAATTATAATTTTTTCTGTAAATGATTGTATAATCAGTTTTTGATGAATATTTTATATTCGTGTATTTAAAATAAGGGATTTCCCACGCCTGCGACGGTTGAAAAGCAATTGTCTACCAGCAACTAATTAATTTTTTGAAAGGAACAATTGAAAATATATTTGTTATAGAGGATTATCCTTGTCTTTGCTTTACGCAGAACAAGAGGTAATGCCCTGAGGGATGGGCAAACCTCCTGTTAAGGCCGGGGCTGACTATTTTCTCTTTCATCTGTCCGGTCAGTATTTAGTAACTCAAGTTGACTGACTTTTATTACACTATTCCTTAATACTATCGATAGAATGATAAAAGAATAAATAGTATTTAACAGTTAAATCGCTATTGAATTATTACCACGGCACAGTAATGTTAAGGAATTACCGTACTACTCATAACCGACAGGCCGTAGTTATTCCCGTCTATGAAAAACACATACGGTTTCACCCCGTCGATCGCAAGACAAATGTCCTCAGTACTGTCATCGTTGAACTCTAACATGCCGTATGGATGCCAGGCATTGTTATCAAAATAATATACGCATGGGTAGAACGCGTCTACTGCAACAATAAGTCTTCCATCATTAGCTATATCCATTTTAATGCGATTGCCGTTAGCCAGCTCTTCGGAAAAACGCTCACTACCGACAGAGCTCCAGCCAGTACCTGCAGCATTGGCAGCAATACCCCCCAGACGGACAACGGTTGCTTCGGGACTATTATCGTAATTAAATACAGGTTTGAAAGAGGTGATATCAGCATACGCAATAAACAGGTTATTATTATAAATTTTTACGGAATAATCCGCAGTCGACCATGTATTGTCCTCGGCTATCCCGCCATTTGCTGTATGTACCCAATTTGCGCCATCATAATATTTGCATCTGATCTGGTATTGTAATACGCGGTCCCATGCCGCCCAGCCTTTGGTCGCAGCAACAGCTTCCTTAAAAACAACATAGGGTGTCGCGCCGTTGAATGTTATTTTCGGCGCGCTTATTACAACAGAGAATTCGGTATCCTGCCCGCTGGCATCTCCATACGTACAGACAACTGTATTGCCAGTGTAAACAATTCCACCGTTATATGCTGTCCAGTCATTCCCGTCAAATATCGAAACGCATACGTTTTTATCTCCGTTATTTTCAGTCTTAATATATGTACAATAGAGTGAATCATTTGCATCAACATTTATCGAGAATGAATTGTACAATCTAAGGGCAGTCTCTTCAGCAGTCAGATGTATTGCACTCCCGACCTGTTCCCATGAATCATTGCCCGCATTATATTTTTTTACAATGATATTTGCTTCGTGATTTGAATCCGAATTGTCGTATATTTCATTATACGCGACATAGACTGACCCGTTTGAGTCTGCAACCAGATAATCGCTGTAAGCATATCCTTTGCCCGTAGATGAACCCAGGCCGCGCTGCCCGGCATTAACCCAGTTCGCGCCGTTATATTTCATAACGCTTATCTGCGGTACAGATATGTTGCTGCTCAGGCGTTCATTATACGCGATAAAAGGAGTGCCGCTCGATATGCAAATATCTGTGCAGTTAATATAGCCAATATCATTCACGCCCTTTTCAACAAAGCGCCGCGTGCCGACATACTCCCACCCGGTTATCCTGAATTTCCCGGAAATCAATTCCGAATTTAACCAGTAATCGTCATCGACCACTGCAATGGCTTTGATGGTTATATCGCCGATTGAAGTTAAAATCGGATTCTGATACTCTATTGTCCCGGCATTGGCCGGATCCGGATTACTCCCGTCTGTCGTGTAATATATCTTTGCCCCGGGTGTGGCACAGGTAAGCTCAACATTTTGAATATTTGCATACCATCCAGGCGGTATGCTGAATTGAACGATTGCCGCCTGTTCAGGTATTGCACCGGAATTTGATTCGCTGAAATCGCTGTCGCCAATGGCATTTTTAGCTTTTATCCATACATAATATAGGGTTCTCTTTTGAAGCGCTGTGAGTATACAGGTGTTATCAGTAGCATTATTGTCATTGGCAAAAAACAAAGCGCCTGCGTTATTATCTATTGTATTATACCAGACCTCGTACGAAGTAGCGCCGTGAACATATCCCCATGTGACATTCAGATTACCGTTCACGATTGTCACAGCAGGCTTTAAAGGCGCATTTGGCGGAATAAAGGGATTAATCGGTATTCCGGAAGCCATGCTGCCGAAATCGCTGGTGCCTATTGAATTCTTTGCCTTGATCCATATATAGTAAGTGGTGCCGTTTGTTAATCCGAAAATAATATGGCTTGTCCCCATTATATCTCCTCCATCCCTTACAGCAGAAATTGCCATGTCAGTATTGCTGTACCATACTTCATAAGCTGTCGCTCCACTGACCGCGGTCCAGTTTAATGCAAGCTGCGAGTCGGATTCTGCTATAATGGCAGCATCCGGTTCGGCGGGTATGGTATTTATTGTAGCCGGCCCACTATCCCCTCCCCCCGAACAATACATTAAATAAATTGAAACAAGCAGCACTATTATTATTGTTGTTGTTCTTTTCATCAATAACTCTCCTGAAATTTTCTGAATTCATTATTAAACTAAAAAGACAAAGCGATTAACGTCAGCCCGGTAATTGATTCAGAAATTTTTAAACAACCTATTATATATACGAATTATTTTCCGGATAATCAAGACCGGGGGGAATGAAAGATACTGGAGGAGTAATGAAAGATACCGATATTTTCTATAAGAAGCTATTTAAAAATTACAGATCCATATAAATAATTATTGATGACTTCCAATAATAGGATAAAAAATATATCAATAAAAACTACACGGGGTTCGGATGAAAGTATTGCTGGCATATCTATGCCAATATGAAGATAAAAACGACTATTATATTTCGCTGGTCCCGTACGGCCTTATGTCCATAGCCGCTTATCTGGAAAAGAACAAGATCGGCGTATCTCTGGCAAATTATTCATCCATCGGATATAAATGTGCTTTAAATGAAATAATAAAGAAGAAAACCGATATACTCTGCTTATCGCTTTTCACTTTTAACAGAGTCGATACTTTAAAGCTGGTCAGGCTTGTTAAATCCAAAAATCCTGGAATTACAATAATCGTCGGCGGTCCTCACGCGACTCATCTCTCTGAAGAAATAGCGGAAAGATATCCGGAAATCAGCCACATTGTAAAAGGCGAAGGGGAAGAAGCCCTGCTCAATCTGCTGAACGAACTAAAAAATAAAAAAAAGCCGGCAAGGATCATTTCATCCGGGCGCATAAAGAATATTGACGGAATTCCTTTTGCCTCCGGATTTTCCGGCAGGATGAAAGGCGTCAACCCCAATGAACAATACAAGTATATAATTACGACAAGGGGATGTCCCGGTAAATGCGTTTATTGCTGTTCTCCGAACTTCTGGCAAAGAAAGGTCGCATACCGAAGCGCAGAAAATATACTGGATGAGATTAAGTATATAAATAAAAAATTCGGCGTAATATATTTTTCCGTAAGAGATGATAACTTTACTTTAAAAAAAGAGAGGGTCATAAAATTTTCACGGCTTCTTCGCAAAAGCGGTCTGTACATTATGTGGAACTGCCAGGCCAGGGTTGATACGGTAGACAAAGAAATGCTTGCCGAGATGAAGCTCTCAGGTCTTGAGCATATTCAGTATGGAGTGGAATCCGGATCGGAGAAAATACTGAATCTCTATAACAAATCAATAAATTCAGATAAAATTGTTAAGGCGGCCGGATTCACACGTAAAGTCGGTGTTTATCTGTCAATTTATCTTATGACGGGAATGAAAGCAGAAACGCATACCGACGTGGCATCAACAAAATCCCTGATCAGGAAAATTCTGCCTCACGACGGCATAGTCTCACCGGTCGCGTACTATCCGGGCACAGAGCTATATGAAACCGGCAAAAAGGATAAAATAATTTCCGATGATATATGGTTTACAGACAATAATCCCGGAATTTTTCAAAGAAACGACGGCGCTCCTAAAATCTGGATGCATGAACTCCTCAGAGAACTTGATACAATACGCAATAAATCATGCTATACCGAAAAAGATTTCGCACTTCACCGAATAATTATGGGAAATGACTGCTGGGTAACAGACGTTCTGGAGGGCGATTATTATCTGGATAAAGAAAGGTACTCAAACGCGGAAGTATGTTATTCAAGAGTGATTAAAAAATATCCCGAAAATTTATGGGGATATTTAAGAATGGGCAAATTAAAATTTTTCGCGGACGATCCCGAAGAATCGGAAGCGAATTACATAAGAATTACTGAACTGGCTCCGAATTTTTACGGAGGATGGCTCGGTCTGGCCGCATCGCAGGCCGCTCTGGGTAAAAACGAACGCGCGAGGTCGTCAATTGAAAAAGCGTCGCGCCAGAATCCGACGGATAGAGACGTCAGGAAAATGTCGCAAAAAATCCACGGCAAGCATATATGAATTCCGGCATACTATTTTTAATTAGGGCGGATTATTTGTTTCTGAGCATCCACCGCACATACAGACGTCCGAGGCGGCCATACATATTGTAAAGGAACAGGCTTATTCCCGCGAATTTTTCGATAAAAGGCGTCAGATAGCATATCCTGATAAGCTGCATATATACGCCATGAATATCATTTTCTTTAAAAAGAATGTCTTTCCCGGAATTATGCATCCCCCATCTTTTTGACAGCTTTTCTGCAGCCTTTTCTCCGTCGCGCATGGTCACAACTACCGAAAAAGGGCCTTCGGGAACGGCAAATCTGCAAGATTGGCCGGCAAGGGATTTTACGGCTTTCTCTGCAAGAGCGGTATGCCAGCTCTTTAAGTTGAAGTAATCCCTTCCTTTTGATTTGTCTATTGCGTGAACTGCAATATCTTTTACAATCCTGCGAGCCTGTGCGCAGGCCACCGCGCATCCTGAAAAAAAAACAGGCGCTATACCGTGCGGAGCGAGCGAAGAAGCAAATAACAGAAGCTCGGCCGCGGGCTTCCCGTTCATTTCTACGCGTTCAATGCGGGATGTTAAGGTATGCGGGAGAAAGCCGCCTGTCCCGGAAGCGGCATGCATGCCGATGAACATGGCGGCTTCAGCACCAACGGGATCTCCCATGCCGGGCACAGGGCCTTTTATGTAGCCGGAAACAAGCCGCGCCCTTGGATCTATCAATTCAGGAAGAATATTGAATCCCGTTCTGTGAAAATCCTTTATCGTTACACGCTCGACGCCGTTCTCAAACAGAGCTTTTACCACAACGGCAATATCCTCGCTCATCATTTTGCAAGCGATCGCCCATTCCTTTGTAAGGAATCTCGACGCTTCATAGCTCCAGCAGCCCGAGCTCCCCTCAATATCGGCAATTATCAGGATATGCCTGTAATGCGCGGTTTTTGTTTTTCTCATTTAAAAATCGCTTTAATCTTGTAAGCTGGCCTTCTGTTCAGCAAAATTCTTTCAGTATATTCCCCAGCCTGCGGATCCCCGATTCAATTATATTTTCATCAACACATGAAAAATTCAATCTCATCGTATTGACGTCTCTTTTATTGACATAAAAAGGATCGCCCGGAACGAATGCCACGTTCTGTTTAATTGCTTTTTCAAATACTTTTAACGCGCTTATTTTATCGGGCAGAATTCCCCATAAAAACATGCCGCCGTCGGGATTTGAATATTTGACCTGCTCCGGAAAATATTTTTGTATGGCTTTTATCATCGCTTCTTTCTGCGAATAATATTTTGCATTTATCTTTTTAATGTGTTCATCGATGTCATTATCCTCAAGATACTGGAAAAGAACCCGCTGCGCAAAATAATTAGTATGCAGATCGGACGCCTGTTTTGCCACTATTAATTTTTCCGTCAAAGCGGGAGGCGCGGCTATCCAGCCTATTCTGAAAGAAGGAACGAATATTTTCGAAAACGACCCCAGCAGAATTGCGTTCCCGGGTATGCGCGCGTAATAACTTTTCTGTTTTTCTCCCGAGAACTGCAATTCTCCATACGGATTATCCTCAATTATGAATGTTCTGGAATTCTTCAATAAATCCGAAACTTTATCCCTGGTATAATCCTTATGGGTAACACCGGATGGATTCTGGAAATTCGGAACCGTATATATCACTTTAAGCCTGTCGGAATCGATAATACCATTCAGCTCGTCGATGTCGAGCCCGTCGAATGTCAGTTTTATCGGTTTAAAAACGGGACGATATAACGAGAATGCCTGTATTGCTCCCAGATACCCCGGTTCTTCAATCCCCACGTTATCGAAGTCGTTTATCAGCGTTTTTCCGATCAGATCAAGGCCCTGCTGGGAACCGGTAGTTATTATTATTTGATCCGGGGCGACATCCAGTCCGTTTTTTTCTTTATAACGTCTGCATATCCATTCCCGCAGAGGAAGATATCCTTCGGAAGTGCTGTATTGCAGCACTTCGGATCCGAACATATCAAGGACTTTAACCGAAGCATCTTTTATCTCCCGCACAGGGAACAGGTCTCTGTTTGGCAAACCGCCTGCGAAAGAAATCACGTCCTTGCTTATCGTTGTTTTTAATATCTCGCGTATAAAGGATCTCGGCACATCAGTTATTCTGTCTGCGAACCTGGAATTCATAGAGTTGCATCCATTTTAATATTATTTATTTTTTTTCTCTTAATTTAAATACTTTAAATATCAAGCTAATTTCCGATCCACGGGACATTTTCATGGCATTTTTTTTTCAATTTAAATTCAGGTATTGCTCTGGAATGTTCGATTTTGAAAAATCGGATTATACTGCTAAAATTTTCTTTCATAAGATTGAAACTTTGTTGACTTCTGCAAACTATTTAATACTGTTCACTTCATTAAGTTTTTATCCTGTTAGTATAATAGAGGCGGATCGTAAAAATAGCTTCTAAACCACATAAAAGGAGGAATACTTATGGCAGAAACAAAACAAGGCTATGACTGGTCAGAGCTTTGGAAGAAGGACGACTGGGTTTCGGTATGGATCGGATTTCTTATTCTCATCCTGATAATGGTGGGAGTGACCTTCAAACTTCCCAAATGGGACTGGATTACGGACGGAGCTTTTCAGACAAAGGTTTTGGAGTGGAATGAGAAGGTTGACGGTCTCGGCAAGGATGCAGATAAGTCGAAAGAGGCCGGGCTTCAAAAAGGTATTGCTGCGCTGAAAGCGGCTATGGACAGCCAGAACCGGGCGGACATCGCAAAGGTTTCGGGAGATGTTGAAAAAGCAGCAGCGGATGTAAAAGATGCAGGTCTTAAAGGTAAAGCTGAAAAGTTTGCCAAAGACATTAAAACTGCAGCCGGAAATACCTTTGGCAAGTTGTTTGCCGGAAATCAACTATTGACAGCGCTTTATGCGCTTATCGGATTCTGGGTACTTGCTTCAATAGGTATAGCAATAATGGGACAGCCTTTAGGCAAATTTATAATCGGATTCCCTGTCATCTTTATCCTATCGCTGATCGCAGCCATAATCGGAGGAAATTTTACAGTCAAATACTGGGGACTGGAAACCGTATTCTGGGCTCTTATTTTAGGGCTTCTGATCAGCAATACCGTCGGCGTTCCCGGATGGCTTAAAGAGGCGGTCAAAACAGAATTCTTTATCAAGATAGGTCTGGTTCTTCTCGGAGCCGAAATTCTTTTTACCACTATTGCTAAAGTCGGGGCTTACGGCATGCTTCAATCCGTTATTGTCATTATCGCTGTATTTTATTTCGCTTTCTGGCTGGCAAAGAAAGCCGGGCTTGATGATGAGTTTGCCTCCATCCTAGGATCAGCAGTTTCCATCTGCGGCGTATCCGCTGCCATAGCGGCAGGCGGCGCCGTAAAGGGAGATCCGAAAAAAGTAAGTCATACTATTTCTCTTGTACTCCTCTGCGCGATTCCCATGTTGGTCCTTGAGCCTATTGTCGCAAAAGCGCTCGGATGGGGCGCGGCCATGACAGGTGCATGGGTCGGCGGCACTATTGATACTACCGGCGCGGTTGTTGCTGCTGGCGCCATAGCTGGACCCGAAGCCATGTCGGTCGCTGTTGTGGTCAAGATGGCGCAGAATATTTTCATCGGATTTGCGGCATTCCTGCTTGCCGTATATTTCGTTTTCAAGAAAAAAGAAGGCGGACAAAAACCGGGTCTGTCCGAGATATGGATCAGATTCCCGAAATTCGTCCTTGGCTTTATTGTAGCCTCTTTAGTATTTTCCTTTGTTTTATCGGAAGGTTTTGCCAAGCAGGTAATTTCCTTATCATCGCCGTTCAGAACAACATGGTTCATACTCGCCTTCATATGTATCGGTCTCGATACAAGATTTAAGGAGCTGGTATCCATGGGCGGAGGAAAACCTGCGGCTGTCTTCCTGACCGCTCAGGTATTCAATATACTGTGGACATTGCTGATCGCATGGCTTATCTTCGGCGGAGTTCTATTCGCGATCCCGAAATTTTAACTTTCTATCGTTTGCTGAAGCCCGGCTTTCTCCGATCGCCGGGCTTTTTTCTTTTATCAGATACCAATAATTTTATGGCAGGTTTTGCAGGATAAAGGCGGATCCGCAGAGTATTCCGTAACAGATTGTTTGATCTTTGAATGATCCCAGATAGAAGAATATAATTCCTTGAAATTTTTTTCTCTTTCTATGAATCGTTGTCTGAACCGCACATATTCCTGACGATTCCATATCGAAGGGAAAGTGTCCTTAAAAATATTTCCGAAACTCAGCTTGTCGACCGTATGTTCCTTACCGCAAAAAATCCTATTCAAGGGTGAAGGGAGAGGAGGATAAAGATAAACACACGGCGATACATTCCCATCAACAGAAATATATAAGTTTCGCAGGGGATTTTCTGCACATACAGGTACATCTACAGCCGTCAAATACGGCCTCTTAAGTTTAATGCGCAGTTTCCGCGCATTGGACTCGGCCTGTTTTACGATCTTTTCGTATTCGCTGTCCGAACCATCGCGACAAAATATCATTTCCGATTCTTGCCATGCGTTAACTATATAACATTCGTTGATCAATAATACTTCTTCAATTCCCGCCTGCTTTGCTAAAAGCGGAACGGACGGCACTTCCATTATATTATCTTTCAGCATAAGGTAAACGATGTGCAGATTCGGCCGTGAAATACCGCGGTGTTTTTTTTCTTCCCGGAAAAGACGGATGGAATCAAGGACTTGATCTAGATGAGAATTGACGCGTATAGAATCATGAGTCTTCCGGGCAGTTCCGGAAATTGAGAAACCGGCGAAGTCAAGTCCTGCTTCGATAAGCTCCGATACCCGATCCTCGGTTAATCCCATCCCGCTGGTCACAAATCCGACCTTGGGACCTGCTTCTTTCACAAGCCGGATGCACTCAGGAAGATATTTATGAAGCAGGGATTCACCCCAGCCCTCAAGAACGACGGTTTCGACATCGCATAGATAAGGAAGGATTTTTTTAAAATTTTCCAGGGGCATGTCCTGATACTGCCAGTCTGTGCTTTCGGAGCGGATGCACATTTTACACATTAATGGACATCGAGTAGTAAGTTCAATCTGCCATGCTGAAAATGGTTTCTGAATTTTTCCTCGTGGAGATTTTCCGAATATCTTTTCAATAATTGCTTTTATATCGGTACTCCTTATCCGGCGTTTGACCCCGGGGAATTCTATTGGGATCTGCAATTCCGCATTCAGTCTTTGTTCAGGTTAATGAAAGGCTTTTTTAATTCCTCCATAGCATTTACAACGAGTTCCGCCAGACCGCCATAGAGAATACCGGACTTCTCATACGCGCCGTAATAATCAAGGATATCCCGTATCTGCCCCTTGCAGTTCGAACATGGAGCGCACACGTATTTCTTTACTTCCGGCGAAGGCTGATCGCTGAACGCTTCTAGTATCTGCCTGAATTTTTTTCTGCCTGCAACGCTTACACGCCAGTCTTTAAAATTATTTTGCGACATTACGGCAAATCCGCTCCCGCCGCCGCAGCAATAATTTTCTATTCCGTGCGGCGTCATCTCGCGGAACTGCGGGCAAAGATATCTCAGTATTTTCCGCTGAGGCTCAACAATACCCAGATTTCTCACTATATTACATGGATCGTGCAGAGTGACAGGAAAGTTGTTCTTCCCAGGATCGAATTTTATTTTACCGCTGAATACGACATTTTCAAGAAAGGTAAGGGAACTTTCCCTCGGGATATTCATATCGCCGGTAAGTATCCTGTCCGCTACCGTCATCAGGGCTTTATGTTCATGCCCGCATTCGCCCATGAGGATCATTTTGACCTTCAATTTCTTTGCGATTTTCGCATGCCTCAAGGCAATTCGCGCCAGCTGGGCATCGTCATAAAACAGTCCGTAGTTCACGCCGTCGTATCCGATATCTTCAGAAGACATGGTCCAGTTAATTCCGGCTGTATTCAGCAAAATAGCAAATGCCGCAGGATTTTCCGGCCACGACAGGATCTCGCCCGCATTGTGTACGAGAAGAACATCCGCGCCTTCCCTGTCCCAGTGACTTTTAATATCAATTCCGGTGGTTTCGGAAAAATCTTCATCTATAAATTCGATATTGTCTTTTACAACTTTGGGATTCATTCCGGTGGATGAACCTACCTGCAGTTGAAGCATGGTTCCTTTATCGTGCAGTTCTCTCGGAGCCCATCCAAGTTCCTGGCTGAAGAGTTTGCGCAGCTCTCTGGTTAAAAGGGCGTTGTCAAGTCCCATGGGGCATGTCTGTGCGCATCTGCGGCAGAGCATGCATCGGTAGCTAAGTTCATAGAGGCGGCTGATCGTACTCCAGTTAAGCTTGATGTTGCCGCCCCTGAGCTTTGAAAAGATTTTACTGCCTTTTCCTTTATATCTTTTAATAAGCCTGCGGAAAATTTCCGATCTGTAAGTTGGCCTGTATATTTCATTTCTACCGCTCTCTTCAAAAACAGGGCAGGCATTAGCACATGTCTGGCATTTCGCGCAATATTCAACGGAAAGAAGAAGAGGCTGCAGAAAAGTCCAGTTGTCTTTACTGGAAAAAAGTTTCTTTATACCGGCAATGAACTTTTTCACATACAGTTTTTCCTCTTCCTCACTCCCCGGCTTCGGAAGACTCAGCGAAACAACGCCGTCAAGATTGCACGCAAAATTCCGCTTCTGCTCATCCGTAATTTTTTTCCAGGGAGGTTGCCCGTCAATTTTATCATAAGGCGAAGGCAGCGGAACAAGCCTGGCGATCTCGTTTTCAGACAGGATCTCTTCGTCGTTTTTAGATATATCTTTAAGACTGACCGGTCTTTTCATTTTTAATGTCCTGTTGCGCAACATCCATCCATTTTTTCTTGCCGTCTCCTTCGATATGACGCGCCGACCATGAAACAGTCCGGCTCAAAAGCATTGAAATGTTTTCTGCCATTTTGTCATTCATCGGTTCATCGTTCCATTTAACGGAATGATAGGTAAAATATTTGGCCATAAAATGAATCATATTCGTGAACGGCATATAAATGAGAAACAACATGATAATGACTATATGTATTATTATTGCCTGTGGAAGAACAGTGTCTATATCAGTATATATTAATGATCTGATAAAACCGGCTATGATGTCCGGGAATAAATCGTAAGAAATAATGGAATAGAAACCGCTTAAGTGCAGACAAAGCAGAAATACCAGATTAAAGTAATTTGAAAAAGAACTATATGATCTCAAATTTACATCAACAACTCTTTTTACCAGCAGACCGAAAGTCCCGTATATACCTAAAATATATCCGGCATATCCCAGGATCAGAACAGGCAAATTATGATCGTATGACAGGGCTGTATCAATACATAACAACACAGCCATAAAAATAAGAAGATACAATCCCCAGTGAAACGGCAGGGAAAAAAGCCATAAGGAGGCGTTGTTCTCCCGCACGTTTTTAAGATATAAGATTTCCTTCAGCATATATACTATCTCATTCACAATTGATTTTTTGCGTTTTTTTGTCCACCATTCGTGCTCTTCGAGATGCGATCCGCCGTAACTGTCTTTGCCTTTCTCGCCGGGGAAAGGAGTCAGCTCCCACCTGAGATGGACAGGCATCCGCCATATTAAAACAGTCCGGTAAATCATTGCGAACAACAGTATCACGGCTGCGGCATAGGTTAAAATAATGATAAAAAAACCGGATCCGTACATCTGCTCTTACACCTCTTCTCTTACCGAAATCGTAATTTTGCTCAGTACTATCAATATTAATAATCCCAATGAAAAAATTCCCGCGCTTATGATGAGTTCAGGCATGGTCGGCAGGTATTCGATAATCTGATTCATTGGATTCGGGATAAAACCTGCCGGGATAAAAGCGAATCCTTTATCTATCCATATCGATAATATAATACCAGATACGGCAAATAATAAAGTTAAAGTATTATACCTGGTCGCCGGAATGAACAGTAAAACAAGAGATACAATTGCCAAAACTGATGAAGCCCACATTAAAGGGAGCAAAGCAGAATACCCTTCATGTCCTGCAAAGAGATAAACCAGGGAGTGGCTGTATGAAGGTATTCCGCTGTAGAACGAAGTAAAGACTTCCAGTAATAGAAAGAAGATATTTGCCGAAAATGCATACAGCACGATCACCGAGAGCGCTCTTACCGGCTCGCGGCCTGGTTTAAAACTGGTAAATCTTTCCATTATCAGACAAAAAATTATGAGTAGCGACGGCCCGGACGCGAATGCGGAGGCCAGAAACCGCGCAGCGATAATTGCGGACAGCCAGAGGTGACGATCAGGCAGGCCGGCATAAATAAAAGCCGTGACCGTATGTATGCTTATGGCCCATGGAATGGATATATATATCAGAGGTCTTACCCATGCAGGAGGGGGCATTCTTTTTCTTTCCGCATTCAATGTGGCTCTTGCGATAATAAGATTCAGGATGAGATATCCGAACAGCACCGCGGTATCCCAGAACATCGGAGAAGCCGGCGACGGATAAAGCAGTACATTAAATATGCGGTAAGGCATTCCCATATCAACGAAAATAAATAAAAGACTCAGCAGCACGGACGATATGGCTAGGAATTCACCGAGTATGGTAATTTTAGAAAAAATTAAATAATCATGCAGATAATAAGGAAGCATAACCATGACAGCCGATGCGGCAACTCCAACGAAAAAAGTAAACTGCCCTATGTAAAAACCCCATGAGACATCCCTGTTCATACCTGTTATAATGAGGCCTTCATCAAGCTGTTTCAGATAGAAAAAAAATCCGGCCAGCGTAATGAGTCCCAGTATGAGAACCGACATCCAGTATTTTTTGCTTCCTTTAAATACTTTTTCTAACATAGCCGCCTCATAATAAATAATATACCTGCGGCCCTGTGCCGAGGGACGGCTTACGGCGAATAGCAAATCTCTTCTTTAATATTTTTCTCACTTCGGATCCCGGATCATTGATATTGCCGAAAATCAAAGCTTTGGATTTACATGATTCAACACAAGCAGGCAACATGCCGCGATCGATTCTTTCATTGCAGAAGCTGCATTTCTCCACTACTCCTTTCGTTCTTGCCGGATATTCCGGATTGAGCGCTTCTTCCCGGATGAATTTTTTAGGATCGGACCAGTTAAAGCTGCGCGATCCGTACGGACACGCGGCCATGCAATAGCGGCAGCCGATGCAGCGGTGCATATCCATCATCACTATCCCGTCATTTCTGCGCCAGGTCGCATTGGTCGGGCAAACCCTGGCGCACGGAGGATTATCGCAATGGTTGCACATAACCGTCATGTCCGCTTTCTGCAAATCCTCAGGAACATGCGCGTATGTATCGCCTGTAAATGCATGCTCATATTTTTCTTTCCAGATCCATTTGATTTCGCGCTTCTTGTCGGCTATGCCGGGGACATTATGAATACCGTGACAGGCTGTGATGCAATCAGCGCAATCGCCTGCTTTAAGACATTTTTGGATATCGACAAGCATTGACCATTGAATTTTACTTTCGGCATCCCGCAGTTTCTTTTTAAAGGGATCCTCGCCTGCCAGCAGATCGAAAAGAGCCGGACTGCCAAACAGAAGAATCCCGGTATCCAGAGCTTTTTTTAAAAATTGTTTTCTATTGAGTCTTATTAGTCTCACTCTTTTTCTCCACCGGGTAATAATGACAGTTCCAGCATGACGGAGTTATCGAGAGATATCCGTGGCATCTGTCGCAGAAAGCCGCTTTATTGCTATGGCATTTCAGACATGTCCGGCTCAGACTTTTTTGGTATTTCACCATATCGACCGTCACAGGCGACCGGTCACCCGAGCGAGCCGCCGAATCGCGCCATTCATTTAAAAGAGCCATATGGTTTGCTTTCATATATTCGACAGGCATAACGCATCTTTTGCTGTCAGCCGGCACTTCCAGCAGCAGCGTACTTCTGCCGCCGGAGCCGATCAGAACATTCCATACAGGATAAAGCGCCAGTATTATAAAGATGATAATTCCTGTAATGATCATCCGAGGGTTATACATCGCCGGACTCCTCAGGTACGGATAAAGGTTCGCTTCTTAAATTCTTTTCGCGCATTTTTTCATCCTTCATAACCAGGGCGTTCCCGACAAGCTCATGCACGCCGCACACATCCACCCCCGGAGCCCAGTAATTCAGCACCGAAGTGAAATTCGCCTTGTCTATTGCGCAGATGCACGCAAGCATATTGACTCCGTATTTGTTACGCACGTACTTGACGGCATTCGCCCTTGGAAGGCCGCCGCGAAGCCTCATTTCAATATTTTCATCTGTACCAATACCGGCTCCGCTGCCGCAGCAGAATGTCTGCTCTCTTATTGTATTCTCCGGCATTTCGGTGAAACGGTTGCATGTATTTTTTATGATGTGCCTTGGTTCCTCGAACATACCCATTGCGCGCGCAATATTGCATGAATCATGAAATGTTATGTGATATTTATCGTTTCTTGAAGGATCCAGTTTTAGTTTATTGTTATAGATCAGGTCTGCGGTAAATTCGCATATATGGATCATTTTAGTTGAACGCGCGTTGTCGAACCTGGTTTTTGTAAGGGGGGAAACCGGCACTTCCAGGAAATCCGCAGGCCCGCTCATAGTATCCATATACTGATGCATTACACGCCACATGTGCCCGCACTCGCCCCCAACCATCCATTTGACGCCCAGGCGCTTTGCTTCGGCGTATATCTTTGCATTGAGACGTTTCATGAGCTCGGATGAATGGAACAGCCCGAAATCGCCGCCCTCGGAAGCATAGGCGCTGAAGGTATAATCCAGCCCGATCTCATGGAACAGCATAAGATAACCGTAAAAAGTAAATATATGAGGATCGGCAAATATGTCGGCCGACGGTATTATGAAAAGTATTTCAGCGCCCTTCCGGTTGATGGATGGTTCTATTTTAATCCCCGTAAGTTCCCTGATCTCATCAGCCGCGAATTCGATATTGTCCCTGAACGTATGAGGCTGTATGCCGAGATGATTCCCGGTTCTGAAACAATTCGAGGCCGGTTCTATGATCCAGTTTATGTTCACTCCCACCAGGTCAAGCAGCTCTCTTGCAAGCATTGTAATTTCCGCAGTATCAATGCCATAAGGACAAAAGACCGAACACCTGCGGCATTCCGTGCATTGATAAAAATAATAGAACCATTCCTTTAACACATCAACAGTCAGCTCCCGCGCCCCGGCTAATCTTCCGAATATCTTCCCCGATATCGTAAAATATCTTTTATATACCGACCGAAGAAGCTCCGCCCTGAGTACCGGCATGTTTTTTGGGTCCCCCGATCCTATAAAATAGTGACACTTGTCGGCGCATGCCCCGCACCTGACGCACGTATCCAGAAAAATCCTTAGACCGCGCGACCGCTTAAGTCGCTCCTTAAATCCCTCGAGTATGATGTCTTTCCAGTTCTCCGGCAGCTTCCAGTCATCTTCATACGGCTGCCATTCCCTCGGATTCGCCAGACCGAGATATTCCACATGTTTTTTTGCGCCGCTGAAATTAAAGGTACCTGGTCTGAATTCCGGCTTCGTATCCATCCAGCTCTTTTTAGGAGGAGTAAACACGATATTCAGCATTTCTTCTTTTTTAGGAACCTTAACTGCCATATCACTCTTTCTCCAATTTATAACCGGAAGCTTTCAATTTATCCCTGAATTCATTTTCCCATTCTTCATACGTATGTACTTTTACCGGCGGATTCCATGGATTTATATGGCGGCGGATCCGGTTGGTGCTTGCCAGATTCCTCGTGGGAGACAAAAACACACCTGCAAAATGGATCAGCTTGCTGAACGGCATATAAATAGCAAGCGCGCAAACCAGGAACAGATGTATATGGAATATATCCCCGACGCCGTCGGGCCGGACAGGAGAAAAATACAACAGGCTGAGAATATATTTTTTAGCTGTAAAAAGATCGACTTTAATGAAATGCCTCATTATAATACCGGTTATCACAATAGAAAAAATAAGCAAAAGAGGGAAAAAATCGGCGGCAAGCGAAATATATCTTACAAGAGGATCGGCGAACCGTCTTATGAGAAGGTACAAAATGGCCAGAGTAATTAAAGCGGTAGTAATAAACAACGGCGGAAGTCCGATTTCGAAAAGTCCGTCCATATCCTGTATAAATTTTATAATAACAGGTATAGGCTCGGAAAAAAATCTTAGATGCCTTAAAAGAATTATAAAGAGCGACCAGTGAAAGATCAATCCGCCCAACCAGAGGAGTTTAGTTGATCCGTAAGCCAGTTGCCCTTCTTCCAGTTCAAATCTGGTGTTCCGGAAAAGCGATCGGAAGAAAAAAATCTCCAACAGCATTTTTCCGATCACGCCAAAAGCGTTATGGGGATTTTCCAGGTTATTGTTTTTCAGCCATTCAAGGGACTTCTGCTGCCCTGAAGTAGTCGGTATTCTGAAAGGCACCGGGGAACGGCTCCATTTTACCACGCGATACAATGTGCCCGAAATAAAGACTGCGGCTGACAGATACGGGAGAACGAATAAAATAAAAACTTTTATCTCTTCGCAACACGCGGTCAGCCACGCGGCTGCGATAAGCAGCAATACGGCAAGCATAGAAAGAAGAAAATTCATTGTAAATTTCCAGGCACCCTGAATGTTCTTTTTTTTAATTCATTGACGCGAATTATAAAAATATTTTCTCTGCATTCCATATATATGTCAAACGATCGGAGGAGAATATCATTAATCCTGTCTTCAAGCATATTGATTTCGCCCGGGCTTATTTTCTGTTCAGCTCCGCTGCCCGTTCCGTTATTAATTAATCTCCTTAATGAAAGCAAAAAGCCAAGCGCTCTGGACGGCCTTAATTCCTGCAGCGCCATTATTTTACAATAATCATCAAGCGACGAAAATATCTTATTATTATCCATTTCCCCGGTTACCTGATCAAAAACAGTTTCCAGCATTATGCGAACTGAAGAACCTACCGGGTTCAAAAATGGATCAGGATTATTAAGATGCTCTTGAGTTTCAAACGAAAAACCGGAAAATAATTCATCCTGCAAATCTTTAATGATATTAAATTTATTTGCCTTTATGTTCTCGAACACTGGTTTTGTGAATTATTAATTTATTGACAAAGCGAATTTAAAATTATATAAAGTTAGACCATATAATATTTATCAATGGCATAAGTAAAAAAGTCAACAACAAAAGGGAGGCGAATATGTCAGATACTCCGATTTTGGACGACCTTGAAAAAGGAAGATGGCCAAGTTTTGTTAAAGAGATCAAGCGATCCGCAAAAAAGAATCCTGCCGCAAAAGACCTTCTTGGAGTAGTAGAACTTTCGTATAAAGATAAAATAACACACTGGAAGCATGGAGGAATAGTCGGAGTCACCGGTTACGGCGGCGGTGTTATAGGCAGGTATTCGGATGTCCCGGAAAAATTCCCTAACGCCGAGCAGTTCCATACCGTAAGGGTCAACCACCCGTCCGGCTGGTTCTATAACACCGAATCTCTCAGAAAGCTATGCGACCTCTGGGAAAAATACGGAAGCGGCCTCACAAATTTTCACGGATCAACAGGCGACATTATACTGCTTGGGACTAAAACCGAAAACATCCAGAAATTTTTCAATGAACTCACTGAAATAGGCTTCGATCTTGGCGGATCGGGTTCCGTCCTGAGAACCCCGACAGGTTGTGTCGGCCCGGCCAGATGCGAATGGGCCTGCTTCGATTCACTAGACCTTATTTATAACCTTACTCAGTCTTTTCAGGATCAGCTTCACAGGCCGCGCTGGCCGTATAAATTCAAAATAAAAGCCGCAGCCTGTCCGAACGACTGCGTGGCCTCCATTGCGAGAGCTGATTTTACCATTATAGGCACATGGAAGGACAGCATCAGAATCGATCAAAAAGCGGTGAGGGAATTTGTTTCAGGAGGATATGATATTAAAACCCTGATCGTGGATAAATGTCCCGGAAACGCACTAGAATGGAATGACAAGACAAAAGAATTGAAATGTATGCCGGATGACTGCCTCCGATGCATGCACTGTATTGATAAAATGTCAAAAGCGATACAAATCGGCAAAGAGAGAGGAGCCTCAATTCTCATTGGGGGAAAAGCCCCGGTTTTAAAAGGAGCTTTTCTGTCATGGATGCTTGTTCCTTTTATAAAGGTAGAACCGCCATATACAGAAATAAAGGATCTTCTTGAAAAAATCTGGGACTGGTGGGATGAGCACGGCAGGAACAGGGAGCGCGTAGCCGAAACCATAGCCAGAATGGGATTGAAAGATTTTCTGAAAGCCGTCGGCTTAAAAGCGATTCCGCAGATGGTAAAGCATCCGCGGGCCAATCCGTTTATCTATTTTTAAATATATAAATAATAGAATATATTAAGAGGTAATATTATGGCAAAAACAGATATTGGTCCTCCGGATTATCGTATGATGCTTCCCGAAAGCATCAAAAATAATTACGGCAAATGGAAATATCATGAAATATTAAAACCCGGTCTCATGAAGCACATTGCGGAAAAAGGCGATGAACTGTATACTGTCCGTGTCGGTTCACCGAGACTGGTAAGCATTGATTTTATACGAGACATGTGCGACATCGCAGACAAATACTGCGACGGTTATATGAGGTTTACCAGCCGCTCGAATGTTGAATTCATGACTCCCAAAAAAGAAAACGTTGAACCGCTTATAGCAGATATCAAAAAGCTGGGCCTGCCGGTCGGCGGTCTGGGCAACGCCATATCGAACATTGTCCATACCCAGGGGTGGATACACTGCCACAGCTCTGCGACGGACGCGTCGGGTCTTGTAAAGGCCATAATGGATGAGTTATACGACTACTTTACCGAATTCAGGCTTGAGGCAAAGCTGAGGATAGCTGTTGCATGCTGCATAAACATGTGCGGTGCCGTGCACTGTTCCGACCTTGCGGTCGTTGGGATGCACACAAAGCCGCCGAAAGTAGATATGACAAAAGTCGCGAATATGTGCGAGATCCCGTCGGTTATCGCGTCCTGTCCCACGGGAGCGATACACAAACATCCGGATAAGGATGTAAAAGGCGTGGAAGTCAGGGAAGACAGATGCATGTATTGCGGAAACTGCTATACGGTGTGCCCGGGAATGCCGCTCGCAGACAGCGAAGGCGACGGTCTTGCGGTATTTGTCGGCGGTAAGGTCTCAAATGCAAGAAAGCCGCCCAGATTCTCGAGGCTTGCCGTGCCGTTCATTAAAAATAATCCTCCCAGATGGCCGGAACTAACTTCAATTTTAAAAAAAATAGTGGAAGTCTACGTAAAGAACGCTCGCAAATATGAAAGAATGGGGGAATGGATCGAAAGAATAAGCTGGGAAAAATTTTTCAGACTGACCGGCATAGAATTCACCGAGCATCACATCGATGATTATATCGGTTCAACTGAAAGTTACAGGACCACTACTCAATTCAAATGGTAAGGAGGATTTAAATGAGCGAAGAGTCACTCGATGATTTAAAAAAAAGAATAATTGATTTTCTTGCAAAAGAAGGTCAGTCGAAAAACAAAAAAGTCGCAGAAGCCCTGGGGGCGGAAAAGCGCCTGGTTGACAAAGCGATAGGAGAATTAAGCAAAGAGGATGTAATCGAATACCTTTATCTTAACGGTTCGTTCATTCAACTTAAGAATAAATAAGGCCGATGCAGGATATCGGCCCGGCATACTTTTTTATGGAGGAATTTGTTTTATGGCAAAAATCGATTTAGGCGGACAGCAGCTGGAAGTTGATGAGGACGGATTTCTGCAGGAGCCCGACAAATGGAACGAATCCGTCGCAAAGGCGCTCGCTGCGCTGGAGGGAATCGCCGATCTTAACGAAACCCACTGGAAAGTGATCAACTACCTCAGAAATTATTTTCTTGAAAACGATATCGCCCCGATGGTAAGGAAACTCGTTAAAGAAACCGGAGTGGACCTTAAAAAAATATACGAGCTTTTTCCGCAGGGGCCTGCGAATTCGGCCTGCAAATGGGCAGGGCTTCCCAAACCGACTGGATGCGTATGATACTTTTTCATTTTTTCGGGATATCAGCAAGATCAATATAATTAAATCCCGCTTGTAATTTTTAACAATGCCTGCATTACATTCCGTAATGCAGGGAAATATGAATAAATAAGAAAAAATTTAGATGTTTGTAATGCCTTAAGCCCCCTAACCCCCGTGCGGAGCCTCCCCTTGGGACGAGGGGGCATAAATCAAAAGTGATTATTAACTCATCCTGGATGACTTTTTTAACTTAAGTAGTATCGTTCATTCGATAAAGTGATTAAAATATTAATCATTAATAGTCATTCAAATTGAAAAAGGTAAATACCTTTACGGAGAACCTTCTGCAATGAGTAATGGACATACTATATTACGTAAAGGAATTGCAATAGGCGGGATACGGGGAGGATCCGGTAAAACTCTGATATCCATCGGAATAATAAAAACGCTGCAGAGGCGGGGCTTTCGCGTAGCTCCGTTCAAAAAGGGACCCGACTATATTGATCCGGCATGGCTTACGCTCAGCTCTCAAATGCGATGCCACAACCTAGATACCTTCCTGATGGAACGACAGCAAATTTTCGACTCATTTTCATTCAACAATCCCGATTCGGATTTTATAATTGTAGAAGGAAACCGCGGTCTTTTTGACGGCGTAGACATAGAGGGGACGCACAGCTTCTCTGAACTTGTGAAGATGCTTGGAATACCGCTCATCCTGATCATAGATTGCACCAAGTCCAGCAGAAGCGTGGCGGCAATTTTGCATGGATTTAAAACATTCGACAAAGACCTCCGGATAAGCGCCGTAATCCTGAACTATCTCGCAGGAGAACGTCATAAAAAATTAATAACCGAATCAATCGAGAAATATTGCCGGATCCCGGTGCTGGGGGCGATCCCCAAGTTATCATCGCTTTCAATACTGGAGCGACATCTCGGACTCATAACAGTACATGAGCAGCAAAATGCAGGGCAAGTAATAAACGATGTCGGCGAAATTATTGGAAAAAATATCGATATAGATGGAATTATCAGGCTTGCGGAAGCCCGCCAGCTTAAAATTGAAAAAGGAGGGAACTCAGATTTTGCAGGCAGAAATTCCATACGGGCGGAATCGCTGAAAAATCAAATAATCCAGGATGCTCCCGTACTTCAACGGATAAACCTAGGCATTATACGCGATTCTGCGTTTAATTTTTATTATCCTGAAAATATTGAAGAGCTGGAAAAAGCCGGAGCAAGGATCATTGAGCTGAATTCCTTAACTGGCAGGCTAAATGAGAATATAGACGCGCTGTATATCGGAGGCGGCTTCCCGGAAACTCATGCAGAAATGATCAGTAAAAATTGTACCATGAGAAAAAAGATAAAACAGCTTATAGAAAAAGGTCTTCCCGTGTATGCCGAATGCGGCGGGCTGGTCTATCTTTCAAATTCTATCATCATTGACGGGAAAAAATATCGGATGGCGGGAGTGTTCCCTTTTGTCTTCGAAATTTCGGAGTCTCCCGTGGGACACGGATATTCCATCTTTGAAGTCGACAAACCCAACCCGTATTACCCGGTGGGATCGACAGTCCGGGGGCACCAGTTCAGATACTCCAAAATCGTAAACAGCGAAAATACTGGAGAATATACAACCGTATTTAAAATGCAGAGAGGAAGCGGCATATCTGACGGACGTGAGGGGATTTTATACAAAAACACCCTCGCGACTTTTATACACACTCACGCCCTCACCATGAATGTGACATGGACCCACTCCATAATAGAGCTTGCAAAGCGTAATACGGGAAACCACTGGAAGTCATAG
>CAZVDF010000046.1:0-25023 GCA_964626055.1 uncultured Leptospirales bacterium | reverse complement strand
TTCGGGAGTATTATTTATTTACTCAAGTTGACTGACTTTTATTACACTATTTCTTGATTCTATCGCAGATGTTTATAAAAAAGTCAGTCAACTTGAGTTATTTATAATTGGTTTTCTATATTATTCCTTATCTATTATCATTAATAAATTATTTCATACTAATATATGCCAAGAGACCGGAAGTTATAAATAAGCATTTTAACTCTATGGTGCTATCCAAGCCGGTGCCCCCTCCGGGGGATAGGGGGCTAAGTATATTCACAACAATTACATATTCTCTTTTTATTCACCTTTCCCAACATTTCGGAATGAGCAATAATTATAAGATGGCTTTTATTTATAAGAAAATGAAATTAATCGATCAGTACAAGCGTAAAAAGATGATCGTCAACATTACTGTGATTTGCGGTAATTTCAAGATTATTAATTAAAAATACACTGCTGTTTTCTCCTATTTTAACGACATTCACTTTTTCCCATGATCTGGATAATTCAAGATCGAGTGCTTTGGTAACCGCTTCTTTAATTGACCATACTCTCAGGCTCGCGTCGGGTATTTTAAGACCGGCGGAATCGACTATTTTTTTTTCCCGATCGCTCATGTACATGCGGCCGGCTTTTACTACAGTTTCCGAAATTTCTTCCACGTCGATCCCGATGCGCCTTTTGGACGCGACTGCAACGGCGAAACGGCTGTCATGCGATACCGAACAGTTGTACCGTATGCTTCCATCCGGCGTCGGACATACGGGGTAAATTTTATCTTTCACTGTATTGATCTGATCTGCGGGAATATTTTGCATTGCTTTTGAGAGTTTTCTTGAAAGATATTTACATGCGAGCCTTGCTCCGAAATATGTTTTCCGTCGCCTGTCCATCATTGGTTCTAGTCTCTGGAGTTCGGTAACGGAAAGAGCTTTATCTGCAAATCCGGCGATTGTGTCCAATTCTATTACGGAGATTCCGTCGCATTTTAAAGAAATATTTTGGAGATAATTGTTTTTCCTGTATAGTATCCATTCCGGAGGTTTCATTTTTCCGCCGCTGACATCTCTTAATATAATGTCGAACCCGGCTTCGCGGAGTTTACCGTTATCATCGTATATCCAGATGTCAAATGTAAGGATATTCGGATCTGTGTGTTTCGGGATGATCCTGGCAGTATATTTTTGATTCCGTTCTGCGGGTAGAACGATAATCCTTTTGCCGAATGCTACAGGGAAACCGACGACCTTGTTGTATCTCTGGCCCCAAACGCTTGCGGCATGAAGAGCAGCGTCGAAAACAAAAGGAGAGCCAAGTGGTCCCGCGCTGATTTCAGGAGGCGAGGAGATTTCAGCAATAGCTCCGGATTCGGAGATATACAGGATGCCCGAAATATTTCTGTAAGCGTCACCGAACGGTACTAGTTCGTCGTATATTTTCTCTGCCGGAATCCGAAGACAGTTGCCCTCAATAGCGGAAGCGATATCGTAAGGTAATTCCAGGAAAGCCTCGTTATATTTTTTAAATACAAGTCTTAAATGTTCATTGGTACGGGTAATGCCGGATTTCCCAGCTTTAGTTTTTGTATAGAGCCGTGACGATATGATCCCGCTATCCGAGATATCAATATCGTTAAATGCATTTATCGGATCGTTATTTTTAACATCGATGAATTTTTCGAATGAAGCATTGCTTAGAACGGTGTTAACTGCATCCGGAATGACCTTTTTTATATTGTCTGCCAGGGTCTGGCATAATTCAACAGCGGGGATAACTGTACGTCCTAGGAAATGATGGTCGTTAATATATGGATTTATTTTTATCTCAATAGGAATACGTGAGGTATTTTTCATTTTGAATTTATTGGAAAATTTTTCCATAGTTCAACAGTTTTTGGATCTATTGCTACGGGGATGCCGGAAGTGTTCGAAGCGCAGTGACGAGTATGGCCGATGCATACAATTTCATTTGTTTCGGCATGGGTTATAATATATTCAAACTGTAGTTTAACCCGTTCCATTTTATCCGGACGCGTATGTATCCACATTAAATCATCATAATGAAGAGGGCGGTAATATTTAATGCCAATATCAATGATCGGATAAATATAGCCGCTTTTCTCGATATCGAAGTACGGGTATTGATTGTCGCGCATAAGAGTGGCCCGGCCGAGTTCAAAGTAGCGCAGATAATTGGAGTGATAAACTACAGAGGAACGGTCGGTATCCGCGTATAGTGTGCGGTGCTGGCACCTGTGCCATATAAAACCGGTTGAGGGTTCCGTGACATAGCGCGGATCGCCGTTATATGCTTCAACTACGAACGGTTTGGGTTTCATTATATATTTCTAAACTCCTTTAAACACAACACAGCAGTTAGTGCCTCCAAAACCGAAGGCATTTGACAACGCTATTTCGATATTTTGTTTACGCGGCTTATTCGGTACGACATCGATATCGCCGAAATCAGGATCGGCTATATGATTAATAGTCGGCAGAATAGTACTATTTTGCATGCCTTCGATAGTAAGGGCAGCTTCAATAGCCGCGCAGGCGGCAAGAGTATGCCCGAGCTGGGATTTGTTTGATGACACAGGAATTTTTTCAATATGTTTGCCGAATACTTTTCTTAAACAGTGAACTTCGCTTCTGTCCCCGGTCTGTGTTGAGGTGCCGTGAGCATTTATATACTGTATGTCATCAGGATTTACACAGGCGTCTTCGATCGCCTGGTTTATGCATTGAACAATAGTCTCTTTATTCGGTGTTGTAAAATGATAGGCATCGGATGTCCAGCCGATGCCTATCACTTCGGCTTTAGGCTTAAATCCGTAAACCGAAAGAGTCTCTTCAGCTGCAAGGATAAGCGCTCCGGCGCCTTCTGAAAGAATAAAGCCTTTTCTGTCTGCGCTGAATGGACGCGATGCAAGGGCCGGATTATCGAAAGCGCGGTCTTTCGGACGTACTTTCAGAGTGGTATTCATGTTGTCGAACCCGTGAATGATTTCCGGGAGTATCGGGGCGTCAGCCCCGCCGACTATGGCGAAATCGCAGTCGCCGTCCCTTATCATGCGCGATCCAATGCTTATCGAATGATTGCCGGAGGCGCAGGCGCCCTGGGGCGAAAAAATAGGTCCTGTAAAGCCGAGAAGCATGCTTGCTTTCCCGGAAGGAAGATTCCCGCACATATTGGGAAGAAGATACGGGCTTACTTTAAGCGGTTTATTGTTGATAAGGTTTTCCATGGCTATGCGATAGGCATCGTGACCGTTTATGCATGATGCCATTAAGCATGCTGTTTTCGGACCGGTTTCCTTATTTATCTCCAGGCCGGCATGTTTAAGCGCTTCTTTGCACACTGCCATTGTCAAGAAAATAAAATTTGCGTTCCAGTTGTATATTTCTTTCTCATCCGTGAAGTCGAGCTCCGACGGATTCCAGTCGGGAATTTCTCCCACGATATTGCAGTCGGACTGGACTTTAAATTTAGTCAGCTTTCTGAAACCTGCTTCGGATCTGACGGCTCTATCCCAGGTCGCGGAAAACGATTTTCCGAGAGGCGTTATAGCGTCATAGCCGATTACGAATACCCGTCTGTTTTTAGGTGCTTTCATATCATAAAGATCTTAAAATCAAAAAACGACAAATTTATTCAGATAAAAAACAAAAACAAATTATTATTCATAAATGTCAATGAAATTTATATTAATATTGGTAAATATAATTGTGAGAAATAAAAATCCTTATAGCAAATATAAATAAGCGTAAATTTATTAAGAGTCGTCTCAAAATTATAAATTCGATTAAGTGGTTAACGATAATTTGGGATACATTACGGAATTTACTGCGAAATACCCTGATAATCGGCATTTTATGCTATTGAATGCTGTTGCATCAGATCTGAACGGCGTCGAAAAAAATTTTGTAACGAATCTCAATTTATAAACAAATAAAATATAGTTTCAATATGATTTCAATTATTATTTTCCGTATACATCTGTGCTTATTCGCCGTTAATTGACTCTTTTAAAAACAATACAGGAATTACATCCTCCGAAGCCGAAGGCGTTTTTTAGCAAAAATTCCTGTTCGGACTTTCTCGCGCCTTCAGATACGCAGTCGAGAATAATATCGGGATCTGGCGTATAGTTAATTGTTGGAAGCAGAGTATTCGTCAGCATGCCCTCCATGGCAAATATGGATTCAATTGCGCTTGAAGCGCCCATGCAATGGCCGATCTGGGATTTGTTCGCCGAACAAGGCGGTGTATTATCTCTAAATACATCTATTAATGCCTGTGCTTCCACGCTATCTCCTATTTTAGTTGATGTGGCGTGAGCGTTAACTGCATCGACATCTTCAGGTTTAATGCAGGCGCTGTTTATGGACTGAATAATGCATTTTCTGACAGTATCGTAATTTGGCGCGACAAAATGACGGGCATCCGATGTCATTCCCCATCCTTCTATTACAATACCGTACTTTAATCCATGAGACTCTGCGAATTCCTTTGAAGCAATTATTACTGAACCGGCGCCTTCTGAAATGACAAATCCGCGGCGATTTATTGAAAAAGGACGGCTTGTTTTTTCAGGCGCTTCATGAGGCTGGCCTTTTTTAGGGCTGTAGGATCCGTTCATTGCAGCAAAACCTCCGACAATCGGTTCAACTAGCGAAAAATCCACGGCACCGCATATGACAGCGTCCGCCATGCCCTGTTCAATAAACATAGCTCCAATTATCATTGAAGTACAGCCTGTAGCGCAGGCGGTTACAGTTGAAACTATCGGACCTGTCGCTTTGGTCAAAATAGACACTTTCCCCCCAACCATGTTTATACACGAATTTGGATTTGTAAAAGGGTGCGGAAGTTTATTTTTTGCATTAAGGAGCCTGTCCGCATTAATCACGGCGTCAAGACCTCCGACCGCAGAGCTGAAGGTTATCCCGATCCTTGGAGATATTTCAGGTGTTATTTCTATGCCGCTTTTTTCAAGAGCCCTGTGTACGACTAGCATCGCGTATTTAAAAATCGGCGATGTCCAGTTGGCCAGTTCCCGAGGGCTTAAGAAAGGATATGGTTTGCAGTCAATATCGTCCACCTGTCCGGCTATTTTTACGGGAAATCCCTCGCGGACTGGAAAACGCGTAAGTTCTTTTATTCCGGATTCGGAATTAACCGCCTTCTTCCACTGAGTTTCAAAATCGGTTCCTAGAGGCGATACGGTGTCGTATCCTAAAATTACAGCCTGTTTATTTTTTTCTTTTAACAATTTTACTTATTTAGAAAATGTTGATTTAATTTTCATTATACTGACATTTTATTCCCTCTCTCCTTCCAGGAGAGGGGTAGGGGTGAGGTTACCATGGAATAAACTGGTATAATTTGGCGAACATTTCGTAGACCTCAATCCAATTCTGGAGATCTTCTCTTGTCTTTATATGCGCTCTCTTGTTTACCATTACCCAGCTCATGTGCGCGGCGCCGTCTTTGCAGGTAGTACAATCTCGCGTTTCGGATGTGCAGCATCTGTGCATTGTTTTCAGATCCGAAGCCCATCGTATAAAGTGGATCAGTCTCTTTGGTTGCGGATTTCTTTTATCGAGCGGCTCAGTCACAGAAGGACATTCTCTCCATCCGAAGGAGCGGCCCATCATTTTGCCTGTTGTAATTATTTTATGATAATATTTACTCGATATGACTGTTTCAGGGTATTTATCCAGCATGTTGTCCATTTCTGCGCATATATCCTTTAGCTGGCTTTCATTCCAGTGAAAACCGTCGACATCTTCGTCGTTGGATAAAAGCTGCAAATGGACCTTCAGCCCGAAATCTTTAATTTTCTTTATAACTCGTTCCGTGCGGCCTACCTGTTTGGGAGTTATCGTGTAAAGATAATATGTATATGGGTCGCCTTCGTAATTTTTACTCGATATCGCGAATGCGTTTTTGCCCCTGAGAATTTTTTCGTCTTCTTCATCTCCCCATAAAGAGATGCCGATCATCATGTCCGGGAAACGGTCGCGCGGTACTTTAATGATACCATTTGTTGCGCAGTAAGTCGGCACCCGTTTGTAAAAGGCTTCCACTCTGTCAAGATAAAGAGTAGGTTCTCCGCCTATGAGGATGGCCAGATTTACCCCGCGTTTAATCTCGCTGTCAATAAATTGTTCCCATTTTTTTAAGTCTTTTTCTTCCGGAGCTCTTTTGTGTTCGTCGGATGAAAAAAAGAAGCATCCTTTGCATCTAAGATTGCATTGATTTGTGACGTCGTATATGGAGCTTCTTATATTGAGTTTGGAGATTTTTTTATATCTTTCGAACCATTCTTTATCCAGAAGCGAGCTGACTGTTTCCATGAAAAAACCTTTTAAAATATAAATTCTTTTATAGATCGTTTCCCGGCGGCGCGTACATTACATCGCAGAGATTTTTGCCTTTTTCGTAGCCTCTTACCCATATTGATAAATACGTATCCGCATAATCAAGCCATGATTTAAATAATTCCGGATTGACCGCATGCCTGTACAGCCTTGCCGTTACGACAGCGCTCCCGGATGCATAATGTCTGCAATCCGCGCAGTCAGTATCCGGAACGCAGCATGCGGCACCTCGATCCCATGAAAGATCAGTCCTGTACTGCCTGAACGAACGGCCAAGGCCAATATCAGTAGAAGGATTCATTCTTGGATATGAGCAGGAGAAGAGACCATGAAGGGATTTTTCGTGAGTGTGCGCAACTGCGCTGTACGGAGAAAAAAGCACGTTATCAGGGTATTTCTGAAGCAAGTCAATCATTGTCTTCCTTGCATCAGCAAGCGATTCTCTGTTGTGTCTCAGATTTCCATTATAGCCGACCGGCGCTGAAAACATATTGAATGTGATCTTGCATTTGTTTTCCGAAATTATTTTTATGACTTCATATACTTCATATATATTTTCCCGTGTGAATGTGTATACGAAAACAGCCCTGGGATCGCCTTTGTAATTGCTTATTTGTTTCTGCAGCAGATTTTTTGCGCCCCGGGTACTTGCGGTTGTTTGGTCGTTACCCCATACGGAGATATGTATCATATAATCGACGGATTTCGATATATGTTTATATCCGTTAGTAGCAATGCTCCCGAGAGGGATTTCATCGTAGCATACCTGAAGAAGGTCAGGTGAAAGCGATGGTTCCGCCCCTGCAAGCACGACATAGGTGATGCCGCGTTTTTTTTCTTCGCGCATAAGCGCGCGCCATGCTTCCGGATCGCGGTTCTCTTCGGTAAATTGTTTTTCTCCTTCGTAATAGTAACAGCCGTCGCATTTGAGATTACAGCGGTTGCTCATGTCATAAGTGGTTTCCCTCAGGAAAAAGTACTTTTTTACTTTTTCCCAGCGTTCTTTTACAATCGGATCAGCCAGAAGTTCGGAGAATTTCCACTTAGTTTTTGATTTATCGGCTTTTTCATTTAACATAGGAGCGACTAGGTTGCTCATGTTTATTTTTTGACTTTGAATCATATATTACTTATTCTTTAATTCTTTCTGAATATATTCAGTTATAAGCCTTATTGTTTTTAAAGCAGGATAATCATCTTCGTCGATCTTGATATCATATTCGTCCTGGAGAACAAGCGCTACAGTTGTAAGATCCATACTGTCGATTCCGAGTTCATCTACAAGATCGAGATCGGGATCAAATGTCTCAGCCGTGATGTCCTCAAGCTTCAATTCGGATATAATAATTTCCGCTACTCTTAACAGGATATCTTTCGTCTCAATAGTTTTTGCCATCAATTTTCCTCCGTCTGTCCCGTTAAAAGGATTTTTAACGGGCTTTCAATGGTGCTTTATATAATGTTTAATTGGTTTCTGTAACTGTAATAATGCCTGAACAGGTAATATTATCGCCGGATGAAATTTTAAACGAGTATGTGTTTGTCAAATTCTCCATCGATGTTATAATAATATCAAGTATTTCTTCAGGTTTAACGATTAATTTGAATCTTATTTTTTTTAATGAAATTATTATAATATTTTTTGCGTTTTCGGAAAATTTTTTTTTGATCAAATCAAAGACCATGGATAACTCGGCAATACCCGGCAATATCGGCTCACCGGGGAAATGTCCTGAAAACCACGGCGACTCTTTCGGCACGGCAGCTTTCGCAGTGATCTTCTGCGGAACCGAATCAAAACTTAAAAGGGAGTACCATGGATTATCCATACAGTTCAATTAGCCGGCACATTTTTCCCGATATAATTAACGATGTCCTGAACTGTCCGGATTTTTTTCAGTTCTTCTTCATCAACCTTGAGATTATATTCCGATTCGAGTGTTGCTATCATATCCAGAGCGTCAATGCTGTCCAGCTCAAGATTTTCGAATAAATTGGCTTCAGGTGAAATTTTTTCTGCCGGTACTTCAAAGTCGTTAATCAAAAAATTCTTTACAAGATTATAGATTTCGTCGGTGTTCATTAACAATGGGCTCGATATTTATTTAAAAGCCATCTAGTGTTTAGATGGCTTCTTCTGACATTATTTATTAAATGTACAAAAAAGTCAATAATACAATATTTTTGCGTGTTTATTTATGTCAAGTAAAAAAAGGAGCCGGTCATATCCGGTTCCATAAGTAAAAGCTGTCATTTTGATCTATTCAATGATCTCTTCCATAATTTTTTTATTTATAATTTCGGAAAGATCGATTATACTCAGACCGGATCTGTTAAGGCCGGAAAACAGCTGTTCAAACTCTTCTATCAATTCATTTGAATTGCTCTTCCCGGCAGGTTTAATGTCGTGCAGTAGGATAATATCGTCAGGCCTGACTTTTTTTAATATTTTTCGGGCAAGTCCATTAATTCTCCTGTTTCCTGCGTCGAGGGCCCTTACGCTCCAGTTGACACAATACATATCAAGATCACTGAGCACTCTGCGCAGCCTGGGATTGGTTATTCCGGCAGGGGGCCTGAACGCAAATGGTTTTATTCCGTATTTATAAAGGATATTCTGACATAAGTTTATTTCCTTGAAAAGCGTCTTTTTTTTCCGCAGCATCAGAAGCGGGTCATGCTTATATGAGTGGTTGCCTATGGAATGGCCCTGTTCCAGAATTTTTCTGATAAGATGCGGGTAACGTTCCGCATTTTCACCTGTCACAAAAAAGACTGCTTTTATGGAGTATTTTGAGAGAAGGACAAGTACGGAAGGCGTTACTTCCGGATCAGGCCCGTCGTCGAATGTAAGAGCTATTGCATTCCGGCCGGAGCATCCTCTGCTTATTACGGGCAAAAAGAATCCGGTTTTTATCATAAATGGGGCTATTATACAAATAAGAGCGAACAGTAAAACCGGTATGACTGAAAAGAGCTCGTTGATAAAATACATCGTTATGGATAGTAAAGCAGCTACAATGCCTGTAAGCTGGAAAGGAGATAACCTGCTGGATATGGCTGCTTTCATTGAATTAAACGCTCCCATAGCGGACCTGTGTATCCGTGCCGGTACATTCGTTTAAGCATTCGCGATGTTTTTGCGCTGCCCGAGCCTATAACCCAGTTGGATCTTCCGCCTGCATGTTCTTCGACCGTTTTTTTTATTTCATTATACGATATTTCCCGGGACTGGTAAAACACCGGCTCAAGCAGAGACCGAGAATCCGGAATTTGCCCTTCCTTTACTGCAATTTCGTATAATTCGGTATGAGGGAATATTCTCATTCCGCAAAAAACAAAAAAGACGGTCTTTGCAAGTTTTTCCGTGTTGGCTAGTGATTCCATAAGAGTGCTTTTGTTTTCCCCGGGACCGCCGAAAAGAAGATAATGAGCAACATGTATCCCTGCTTTTAAAGCAAGCTCATGCGAAGCAAACACGTCTTTTACTTTGAACGGCTTTCTGTAATTTTTGAGCATTGTATCGGATATGGATTCTGTCCCGAATTCTGCATGCGATAGCCCGGCGTCTGCAAGAGTACTGTAATAATCCGCCGGAGGATTAGAAGGAGCAAAAAAGGCTCCCCACGGTATCGACAATCCGGATTTGATAAACGCTTTTGCGACTTCCATGCTGTGAGAGTAACTGCAGTTTAAAGCGGAATCGGTAATGAATATATATTTTGCGCCCGCGTTCTGAAGTTCTACTGCTGTTTTTGCAATCCCGGCAGGATTGAATAAACGAAGATTTTTACCCTCTATGTACGGATAGGTGCAATATATGCATTTAAAGGAGCAGCCTCTTTTTGTCTGGAGATTCAGCATGCCTCCTTTGTTAACATAATAGGATACATACGGATTCCCGCCGTTGAATTTTCTTGAAATTGATTTACTCCACGGCTCAGGGACGGCTGCCGGAATATTTTTAGATATTATACCCGGGATCCCGGAAGGATCTTTTTTTCCCTGGATCGCGTTTAATAAAAGCTCAAGCCTTTCGCCTTCTCCAATAATTCCATAGTCGGCATTTAATTCTTTCATGAACTCTGATGGGAAAATTGTAAATGCGCTGCCTCCGATCACTATTAAAGCTGAGGAATTTTTTTTTAGTTCGTTAATCAGGCTTTTATATTGTTCTAAAAAATATTTCACATCTATTGCATCCGTATTATCGACGTTTCTGAGTGAAATGCCAATGACATCCGTCTTAAAAGTCTTTACTGTATTGATGACGGATTCATTATCTTCAAATTCATTTAAATCGAGCATTCTGATTTCGTGCTTTGTAGAAAGACTTCCGGCGACATAATCAAGGCCGAGCGGATAAACAGGGTATGGGTTTTTTAATTTATTTGCGGAAATTAAAAGTATTTTCATGGATTAATGTATTCCAATTTATCGTTAATTACTTTTATGATTCTATAATTTTGGGACAGCTTCTTACAATTCAATTGTTTTAAACATCTCGCTTCCGACAATATTTTTTACCGTCATAAGGGAAGCAAGAGCCGTGCCGAGAATGCCGGGTGCAAGCACGCTCTGGCCTGCCAGGTGTAATCCTTTGATCGACGTTCTGTTCAGCGAGGCTGTTTTTAATAGCTGGTTGGCTGATCTTAGCACTCCGTATGCGGAACCGTTCGGACTCGCTACCCAGTCCCTGATCGTTAAGGAAGTATAGACATCCAGCATTTTATTTATTTTCAAAGGACCGAGTATTTCGGACGCAATTCGGGTTAATTTTTCCGCTTCCTTTTCCTTTTTCTCAATGTAGTCGTTACCTCTTTTCCCGCTGACCGTATTTTCCCATTTTTGCCATTCGGAATATTTATCGGTTGAAATTATTGTAAGAAGCGTAATGTCAGTTTTTTCAGTTTTTCTAAGCTGAAAAAATGCGCCTCTGGATAAATAACCGTCATTATCTGCCCTTAGGTTGAAGATGTTGTATGGCAGTTCTTTATGAGAATCCGAATCCAGTGCAATTTGCGCGCAATACATTCCCGATGTATCTTCGATCTGGTTAATACGTTTGATATACGCCGGTTTTACGGCGCCATTCTCCAGGATTTTAACCATTGTTTTCGGATGTATGGCTGCGATTATTATATTTGCTTTAAGCTCCTGCCCGGATTCCAGCCTGATCCCGCATGCGATACGGTCTGATGTTAATATTTTTTCAGCTCCGTCTCCCAGAATAATTCTACCGCCAAGTTCCTTAAATCTTTCCGAAAAGATATTTGCCATATCGGTCCCGCTGCATTTTAATCTCCAGGAAGAAAAAAGGTAAGAAGATATTACATTATAGTGGTAGAAAACGGGACAACTCATTAATGGCATCCCGATCCATGAGCACGGAACCTCAAGCACGCTGCGCAGGTTTTTTGAGCAGTTTAATTTTGAGAGCAGATCTCCCATCGGATCGAATAATTCAAAAGAGGAAAATATTGATGAACCGTCATTATTCCCGTATAAAAAAGACAGAGACTGCATCATGGCCGCGACTTTATTGATGCCTTTCATTATTTCGGTTATTTGCGCATTGTCCTGCGGAAATTTATTCCTGAGAGAATCTTCGTAAGCGTCGAGTCCCGGCCACAATTCAAATGAGAAGTCATTAATGATGTATTTATCTATGGGGCTGTCTGTGCCCATTTTTTCAAGAGCCAGTTTCGAGGTGATCCCGAGATAATCGAATATCCTGCGCAAAGGCTGATTTTTATCCAGAGAGCCGAGATAATGAATTCCTACGGGGCATTCTATGCCGTGCCTCCTGTAGCTGCGCATCATGCCCCCGGGTTCCTTATTTTTTTCAATTATAGTAACACTGTATCCCAGCTTCAGCAGAATTATCCCGCACGAAAGTCCGCCGATGCCGGAGCCTATTATTAAGACGTCTTTGTGATCCATGGGGAGATATTATTTTCCCGGATAATGACAGAGTCAAGTAAAAGATGCAATTGGCTATTTGAAGAATTGAAAATATTAAGAGTGCGTCCCAAAACCTATTGTTACTGAATTAATATGTTCCAATGCAAACTATTATGTGTTCAAGGATAAATCAATATCATAAATAATTTCCTGCGGAATTCGGCCTGCGGCCTCAGACAGTCCTCGGAAATTATTTATGATATTGATTTATCTAAAGATCGCTTAATACATAACATAGGTTTAGGGACGCATTTTTAATATTCTGACCGGATTTCTGTCTTATCCGGTTATCAATAAAAAGCGGAAAGACGACGAAAAAACTGCCGATTCTGGTCTGTCAAAAGAAATGATTAATTTCAATGACCTGATCGAAAAAATGAAATTTGAGATACTGCCTGTAATTGAAAAAGTCAGAGGCGTAATAAAAATAGGCGATATCAGGGAAATCGCAAATAAACTTGACAATCTTGCCGTCAGGCATCATTCTTCAATCTTGAAAAATACAGTGTGGATCCGGCCGAAGCGGTTAACAGCTATAATATATATGGCATATACAGCGCACTGTTTAAATTTGCAAATATATTGCATATTATTAAAGAGAAGGCTGTCAATCATCCCCGGCAACAAACGTTCATTTTTTATTTTGTATTTGACAGAGGCAAAGCTTTGTAATGTTTGAACTTATACATGACAGGATTAGCTGAAAGTGCATCTTAATTCCAGGTTACGCTGAATATTAATCTCAGGACGCAATACCAGTTGTTTGCGTCGAGTATTATATAATCAGATATATTGCGCTTTTTAAAAAAATCATTTTGTCCGTAATTTCGAATATGACGGTGTACCGGGGTTTGAAGAAATTAAAAATATAAGGAGATAAAAAATGGCAAAGATGTACTATGACAGAGATGCCAATCTGGGCATCATAAAGAATAAAACAATAGCGGTAATAGGCTATGGAAGCCAGGGTCATGCACAGGCGCAGAATCTGCGCGACAGCGGCTGCAAGGTAATTGTTTCTGAGCTTCCGGGAACCGACAATTACAAGCTCGCCCAAAAGCATAAATTTAAACCTATGACCGCGGCCGAAGCTGCGCAAAAAGCGGATATCATTCAAATACTTATGCAGGATCACGTGCAGGCAAAGATTTACAGGAACGATATCGAACCGCATTTGAAATCCGGGAAGACGCTTTTGTTCTCACATGGATTTAATATTCATTTCGGTCAGATCGTACCGCCCGGGAACGTAGACGTGATCATGGTGGCTCCAAAAGGGCCGGGGCATCTGGTCAGAAGCGAATATCAGAAAAAAGCCGGCGTCCCGTGTTTAATTGCAATATTCAACAATGCTTCAGGAAAGGCAAAAGATACTGCTCTTGCTTATGCGAAAGGGATTGGCGCCACAAGGGCCGGCGTTATTGAGACGACTTTTAAAGAAGAGACCGAAACAGATCTTTTCGGCGAGCAGGCTGTGCTGTGCGGAGGGGTAACCGAGCTTGTAAAAGCGGGATTTGAAACGCTTGTCGGGGCTGGGTATCAGCCGGAGATCGCATATTTTGAATGTATGCACGAGCTAAAGCTTATCGTCGATCTTTTTTACCAGGGCGGGATGAATTATATGCGCTATTCGGTTTCCGATACAGCCGAGTACGGCGATTATATCGCAGGCAGGCAGGTAATTAACAGGAAGTCCAGAAAAGCGATGAAGAAACTGCTGGCAAACGTGCAGAACGGCTCTTTCGCAAAACAATGGATAGAAGAGAATGAAAAGGGCAGGCCGAATTTCAATAAAATGAAAGAGGAACAGAAAAATCATCAGATAGAGAAAGTCGGCGCTGAGCTTCGTAAAATGATGAAATGGATCGACGCAAAATAACCGGTCATAAAAAATTACTTTATCTGTCTTTTAAAAAAGGCGGTAATAAAATACCGCTTTTTTTTGCAACCCAATTCATTTTATTCTGTCTTCAATGATATAGCGAGCCTTTCAGGAATGATTTAACCGGATGTTCTTCAAATATAATATATAATTTCTTAATAATAATCCGATTTAATTGTTTTTACTGTTTTCATGTGATTTGCCTCTGCTCACAGTGCCGGGCGGAGTATTATTTATTAAAGGTGAATTTAATGCAGACCAATGTGCTTCTTGTTTATCCCGAGATCCCTACGACATACTGGAGTTTTAGATACGCGATTCCTTTTATAGGACGTAAGTCTACCATGCCTCCGCTCGGGCTTATGACTGTAGCGGCTCTTATGCCGGAAGATTACAGGCTAAAGCTGGTAGACATGAACGTAACCAAGCTTGAAGAAAAGGATATTTTAGATGCGGACATTGTGTTCCTTTCGGCAATGCTTGTTCAGAAAGAGTCTTTCGGCAGAGTTATAGAACTCTGCAATAAATGCAATACTCCTGTCGCGGTCGGCGGACCTTATCCTTCATCTTCTTATAAAGAAATCGAAGGAGTGGATTATTTTATATTAAATGAAGCGGAGATCACTTTGCCGGAGTTTATAAGGGACTTTGAAAACGGAAGCCCTAAAAGGATTTACACAAGCGAGATAAAACCCGATATTACAAAGACGCCTCCGCCGAGACTTGACCTTATTCAAAATGTGGATGAATATGTGTTCCTTGCGCTGCAGTATTCGCGCGGATGTCCTTTTAACTGCGAATTCTGCGATATCATTGAAATGCTGGGGAGAGCCCAGCGCACAAAAGAGCCCGTTCAGTTCATTCGCGAGATGGAAGCTGTTTATAATATAGGCTTCCGCGGCTCATTGTTCATTGTTGACGATAATTTTATCGGGAATAAGTTAAAAGTAAAAGCGCTGTTAAAAGAGATCGTCAAATGGCAGAAGAAAAACGATTATCCTTTTAAATTGTTTACCGAAGCAAGCATAAATTTAGCCCATGACGATGAACTGCTGGATTTAATGGTTGAAGCCGGTTTTGAAATGGTTTTTGTCGGGATTGAAACCCCGGATGTGAATACGCTTGCGTCGACCCAGAAGCAGCAAAACCTCAGGGAAGATATCTTTGAAAATATTAAAAAGTTGCAAAGCGCGGGTCTTGAAGTGTACGGAGGATTCATTGTGGGATTCGACACTGATCCGCCTGATATTTTCGACAGGCAGATAGATTTTATCCAGAAAGCCGGAATACCTGTCGCTATGATCGGACTTCTCACGGCGCTGCCGAACACCCAGCTTTACAGAAGGCTCCTTTCCGAAGGGCGGCTGACGGGCGCTTCAAAGGGCAACAACACTCACGACTTCGATATAAATTATATTCCGAAAATGCCGAAAGCAAAACTTTTGCAGGGATACAAGCGTATTATTTCGGAAATATACAACCCGGAAAAATATTTTGAAAGATGCCTGACTCTTTTGAACCGGCTCCCTGCCAGAAACCTGGTGAATAAAAAATTCAACTGGGTATATATATATGCATTTTTATTATCGCTTTTAAAACAGGGTTTTTCCTCATACGGAATTATTTATTTCAGATATCTGATAAGCATAATTATCCATAGAAGGGATCAGTTCGTATTTGCCGTTAATCTGGCAATTAAAGGATATCATTTTTTTAAGATAACCGAAGAGATCCTTAAAGCTGAGGAATTTTCCTCAATGCTGGAATCCCGTCTGGAAGCATTAAAAGCGGAAATCGCGGAAATAATGGAAAAGGGCAATTCATTGATCGCGTCAAAACTGGATAAGTATAAAATAGATTTACAGTATAAAACCTCGAAAAAATATCGACAAATGAGCCGCGATATGCAAATATATTTGCAGGAAAGGCTGAATAAATTTGAAAGCTATTGCGATCTCCATATTTCGCAATGGAAAGAAAAACTGAATATTATGAACAAAAGCGAGGATAACTGACCTCACCCCCCCATCCATCTCTCCCTAAAGGAGAGGGGGAGATATTCCCCCCTTCTCACTGTGGGAGAAGGGGGTTAGGGGGATGAGGTCTAGAGGAGCATTATATGGAAACACCGTCGGCGGCAGCGCAGGTCATTGTAACGATAATCCCGATAGTCGGCATAGTTATGGGTTCAGCGGTCATTTTTTTTTATCTGCTTTACACTCATAAGGAAAAAATGCTCATGATAGAGAGGGGTATTGTCAGAAAGACCGGCTTTGATCTGGGTATTTTCAGCATTTTTTCGGGTCTTATTCTTTTCTGTATCGGTACCTGCCTCACTATATTCTTTTCTTTAAAAGAAGGAATCAGCTATAGTCTGTTAAGCGGCATAATACCTCTTGCCTGCGGGATTGGCCTGATAAGCTATTATGTAATATACATTATATTCAATAAAAAGTAATCGTTTTTACGGACACGATTTTTTTAACAACCGGTTACAGCAAGAAAATCGATGCTCAATGATATATACCCAGATGAAAGAATTATCAGGCAGGTATTGAACGGCGATATTGAAAAATTCAGGATTATAGTCGAAAGGTATCAGTCGCATCTATACGGCATCGGAATGAGATTCTTTAAAAATGCGGATGATTCAGACGATTTTGTCCAGGATGTATTCATAAAGGTATTTAATGAGCTGAGATCTTTTAAAGGCAAAGCTCCTTTCCGGTCATGGCTTGTAAGGATTGCGTATAATTACGGAATTAATAAGATAAAAGCCGCGAAAGCGGATAATGTGAGTTTTGAAGAATCGGTCTCTGCCGAGCCTACACCGGAGCAGCGTCATATTAAAGATGAAGCGATAAGACTGCTCAGAACGGCGATAAACAGCCTGGCCGAGCGATACAGGATATGCGTCGATCTTTATTTCTTTATGGGATTAAAGTACGGCGAAATTGAGAGCATAACCGGTTATCCGGTCAATACCATTAAATCGAATGTGCTGCGGGCGAAGCAGATACTGAGGGACAGGCTTCGCGGAAGCATTGCGGAGGATTATCATGAAATGTGAAGAAGTCATTGAAAGATTTCTGGGCCAGGAAGACGGCAGGTACCCTGCGTTTTTTATCAGGCTGCACATCGTTTTCTGTTCCCGATGCAGAAACGAGATAAGGGCGCTGCAAAGTATATTCATTAAGGCCGCAACGAGCTCTTCTTATACTATGCCCTATGATGCTACCGGCGAAGTGATGCGTTCAATATTTAAATCGGCTATAATTTATGAAAAGAATATTTCTTCGGTAAAATGGCTTTTTACCGGCGCGGTAATATTTGCGAGTATATTTCTTGTGTCTTACAGCGAGTCTTTTATCTGGCTGAGATCGCACTTCGGGAGCGGGCTGGAGATACCGGTTTATATTGTTTTAGGCCTTATTATTACTTTTTATTCGGCCATGTGTATAGGAAGCCATATGGATGGCTTGAAAAAGTTTATTAAGTTTATTGAAAACAGAATACACTAGTACACTTTCACATTTAACTTTGTGAGTAAAATAAACTTAGAGTGCGTCCCAAAATCTATTGTAAGTAAAAGGCAATCAATGGCAATATCAATACTATCTATCATTTCAGAGGACTGTCTGAGGCCGAAGGCCGAGTTCCGCAGGAAATTATAGATAGTATTGATATTGCTCTGCACATATAATTCTGAGAAGCAATACAAATTTATTCATTAATGATAGGTTATGGGACGCACTCTAAGTAGTATTAACCAGTAAAAATATATAGGATAGCGTATTGACGGAATAATCTCTTAATGCGCTTCGTCCCAGTTTTTACCTGCGGCAATGTCCACTGTCGCAGGTACGCTTAATTTAACGGCTCCTTCCATTTCTTTTTTGATCAGCGATGTAATGATCTCCTTCTCGTTTTCCGGCGTTTCAAGAACAAGCTCGTCATGTACCTGGAGGATCATTTTTGCTTTGTATCCCTGTCGGTCAATGGCTTTCTGAATGTTTATCATTGCGATCTTGATCATGTCCGCCGCCGTTCCCTGTATGGGCGTGTTTATGGCAACGCGCACCGCGCCTTCCCTGCGGAAATTATTGTCGGAGTTTATTTCCGGCACATAGCGCTTTCGCCCCAGAAGCGTTTTTACGAAGCCTTGTTCCTTCGCGAACGCGACGGTATCATCAATATATTTTTTAAATCCCGGGTATGTCTCGAAATACTTTTTAATAAAATCCCCTGCCTGGTGCACGTCTATGTCGGCCTGCTGAGAAAGCCCGAACGGCGAAACGCCGTAGATTGTTGCAAAATTAATAATCTTTGCCTGCCGGCGCATATCCGGCGTTACTTCTTCTATAGGGACATTAAACACGGATGAAGCCGTAAGGCTGTGAATGTCGGTATTGTTTTTGAAAGCTTTTATCATATTGTCATCGCCTGAGAAATGCGCGGCAAGGCGGAGCTCTATCTGCGAATAGTCGGCGGAGATAAGCACATGGCCTCCGGGCGCGATGAAAGCGCTGCGTATTTTTTTGCCGAACTCATCCCTTATGGGGATGTTTTGCAGATTCGGATTGGACGACGAGAGCCTGCCGGTCGCGGTTATCGTCTGGTTGTACGAAGTATGAATGCGGCCGGTTTTCGGAGAGATTATCTGCGGCAGTTTCTCTATATAAGTGTTCTTGAGTTTTGCGAGAGTTCTGTATGATATCAGGTGGTCTATGATCTCATGCCTTCCTTTGAGCTCTTCGAGCACTCTGATATCCGTGGAGAAGCCTGTCTTTGTCTTTCGCACGGGCTTAAGACCCAGTTTATCGAAAAGCACGGCTGCGAGTTCCCGTGTTGAATTGATATTGAACTTCTGGCCTGCCAGATTGAATATACTTCTTTCTACACTATCCAGCATTTTCTGGTTCTCTTTGTTCAACTCCGTGAATCTTGCCGTATCGATTTTTACGCCGTTCCATTCCATGATCGCGAGCACTGAAACAAGAGGCATCTCGACATCATAAAAAAGTTTATCTAGATCTTCATCTTTAAGTTTTGCCTTAAATAACTGATATAGCCGGTATGCGATGTCCGCGTCTTCGATGGAGTATTCCGCAACTTTTTCGACGGGAACTTCGGCTATTGAAAGCGCGTTTTTGCCTTTGCCGACCAGCTCTTCGTAATGAATGGTTTTATAGTTTAGATATCTTTGCGCTAGCTCGTCCAGGTTAACGCGGCTCTCCGGATCTATTAGATATGCCGCGATCATCGTGTCGAAAAATATATTTTTCATTTCAATGCCGGCGTTCTTAAGGACAAGCAGATCGTACTTTATGTTCTGCCCTATCTTTTTTATTTTCGCGTCCTCGAGCATCGGCTTAATTGCATTAAGAAGACCGGTGCTGTCTATCTCTGCGCTGTCGAAAAGGCCGCGGCCGTAAACCGGAATGTACCAGCCCTCGTTTTCTTTAACCGAAAGCGAGATACCTACAAGCTCCGCTTCAATCGGATTTACGGAGGTCGTCTCTGTATCGACCGAAACTTCGCCGCATGCGATGACTTTTTCCAGAGCTTCTTTAAGGTCGTTTATGTTTTTAACCGTAATATAGTTCTTTTTATCCCTTTTTTCCTTTTTGCTTGTTGTTTTCTCTCCTTCCCAGCCCGGAAAGTCGTCTACAAGAGACTTCATTTCCATATCCAGAAAATACTTTTTAGTTTTTTCCGATTTCAGATCGGGGATTATAGCGTTTTCCAGATATATTTTTATTGGAACATTTGTGCGTATTGTTACAAGGTCTTTGCTTAAATATGCCATGTCTTTTTTTTCAGATAGATATTCCTTAACCTTGCCCTTTATGTCATCGAGATGTTCATACAGGTTATCCAGCGTTTTGTATTCGCTTACCAGCTTTAAAGCGGTCTTTTCGCCCACTCCGCCTACGCCCGGTATGTTGTCCGAGGTATCGCCCATGAGAGCCATGTAATCGATCACCTTTTCCGGGCCAAGGCCTATTTTTTCGATTATTTTAGCCCGGTCCATCAGCTCGAAATCCGTAATGCCTTTTCTGCCTGCATATATTTTTACATTATCGCTGACCAGCTGATACGCGTCCTTGTCTCCCGTTACAAGCACCACTTCAAGGTCGCCCGAAGCGTATTTCGCAGCTATTGTGCCCAGCACGTCGTCGGCTTCATAGTCGTCATGCTCGACTTTACTTATGCCCAGCACGGACAGCATGTGCTTTATCTCTTCAATCTGAGGTCTCAGATCCTCCGGCATTTTCTGCCGCTTCGCTTTATATTCCGGGTATAACCGGAACCTGAAAGACTTTTTCGGCGGGTCGAAAGCCGTAATAAGATAATCGGGCTTCTGATCGTTTATAAGCTTAAAAAGCATCCGGGCAAAGCCGAATATTGCGGATGTATTCTGCCCTTTCGAGTTCTTTAACGGATTATTTATAAATGCATAATACGCCCTGTAACACAGGGCATGCCCGTCTATCACAAATAACCTTTTTTTCACTTTTTAATCTCCGCTTGAGTGTCTTATCTAACAGGAAATCATCTTAAAAATTTTTAATTCATGTAAGTGATTCATGAAGAAATAAAGTTCTTTCCGAATTCTTTAGAAATGTCCTCCCCCCCTATCCCCCGAAGGGGGCACCATCATTGAAACTTATATCTCATTTATGCCTCCTTTGTCCCAAGGGGAGGCTTCGCACCGGGTTAGGGGGCTTTTAGCATTATATGCGCCAAATTGATTCACTTTCCCCAACATTTCGGAATGAGCCAGTAATAAAATATAATTAATTAATTTATTTATTACACAGGCTATTATGTTCCCGGGATATTATTTAATCAAGCTTAATTGGAGCAGGCTATAGAATTTTGAATTTGCTTGTTAAAAAATTCTTGATTTATTAAAGAATAAATTACACGGTGTCATCAAATATGACGGATATGTTATGTCATATTACCATATTTTAAAGGTGATCGTCTTGGAAAGCATTGAAGAAATCGTCGCGACACTGACCCCGGAAGAGAGAGAGATTCATAAAGAGCTCATTGAAGAATGCAAGCAGAGAGAGCAGGTGGTTCTCGAAATGGGTAAAAATATCAAGGAGAATATTGAAAAATTAACGGAGATTTCTCTCAAGATCCTTCTGGATTTTGACAGATTTTATAAGCTCACTCTGGAATTGAAGGAATCATGTAAAAATGTCAAAGGCAGCCTGTTGAAGGATTCGATTGCCTTTATCCCTGAAGAAAATTTTTATCACGCATAATTATAAATGAAACATCGCAGGATGATAAGAGAAATCCCATCGTCCTGAAGCCTGTATGCCTTACCGGCAAATAGTCCCGGTCTTTATCTACTGTCCCCAATCTAGCAAATTCCGGTATTCGGGAAGAAGCTGAAAATAATATGGAAAATCATAACAGCGAATTGATTTCCTTTAATGAGATGAAGGATACGATCGAGCGCGAAGTCGCGGCTCTGATCGAGAAAAGAAAAAAAGACGCGATTATTCCCCCGTCAGTTTCTTATGAACAGGGCAGGACAAAAATATCATTTTCCCTTCCTTTTATAAATGATTCCCTTCTCGTTTTGTTTATCGAAATAACAAAAAATCATTTGAATAACATAAGAATACATCATTTTGAGAACGGCTACTACGCTTTTCAGGCCCTGAACAATAATCTTTTTAAGACGGATAATATTCTTGATAATCTTAAAATAGAATTGTCCGGGATCTCCACTAATTTCAGGGTGGATATCACCAAAAAGGGAAATCTCGCCCAGGAGGAAATAAATCTCTCGCTCGAGCTTTTTAAAGCCGCTTTCTCCGCAGTAAAAGACGATCCCGTTTTGCGCCTGGGCAGGGTGGGCGCTTCCGTGATAACCGGCAGCGAAGGCCTTGACTGGTCTTATATCGCCGGCTATGAAGAGGTCAAGAAGAACATTAAGGAAACCATCATCCTGCCTTTGCAGAACCCTGCCATTTACGATTCAATTGCGAAGCTCACGCGCGTGTCTTTTGAGTCGAACAGGCCAAAGGCTATACTCTTCGAAGGCCCGCCCGGAGTAGGCAAGACGACCGCCGCGCGTATTATAGCCGGTGAAGTGAAAGTACCTCTTGTCTACGTTCCAATTGAATCGATCATGTCCAAATGGTACGGCCAGTCTTCGCAGAACCTTGCGCAGATTTTCGACGCCTGCGAGGATCTGGGCGGAGCGATTCTTTTTCTTGACGAGATAGACTCGCTTGCCGGCTCCCGCGACGACAACATGTTCGAAGCCACAAGGCGAGTGCTCTCGGTGCTTTTAAGAAGGCTCGACGGCATTGACTCCATCATAAATACAGTAACGATAGGAGCGACAAACAGGAAAAACGACCTTGATCACGCGCTTATAAGCAGGTTCGACCAGGCGATTCATTTCCCATTGCCGAATGAAAAGGAGCGCGCCGCCATATTTTCGAATTACGCGAAGCATCTTTCGGAAGAGGAACTGTCAGTGATCTCGAAGTCTTCGGCAAATCTATCCGGGAGGAACATTAAGGATGTGTGCGAATTCGCCGAAAGAAGATGGGCCCGCAGGCTCATAATAAAAAAGCTCGATCCGGCGCCGCCCACAGTAGACTATTACAGATATTCGGTCAGATTATGGATGAATGGGGGGAAATGATTCTTCCATATAATCGCTAAATGCAATAATAAATAAGACATCAAAAAAGCACATCACAAGCCGCAGAAACATAAAAAAATAGTCCGGCATTAACGGGTCATTCCTTAAAAATAAAAAGTTAAATATGAAAGGAACAGAATATGCCAGGTGTATATCCATTAGATACAGCTGTATCTTTCTGCTCGCTTCTTTTTTAAAATAAAGATTGATGATCTGCAGCGATAGAAGCACGGTCAAAATGCTTCCGCAGGCTATTGATATGAATTTCCCGTATACTATTAAAAGCAGGAACATGAGGTTGATGATCTCAAAAAAGAAAAGTACGTTAAAGTAAGACGCATAAACAAAAACTTTTTTTTTAATTTTATACGGAACCGTTAATGTCATTTGGTTTTCAGCTTTAAGGAAATTTACTTTACAAATATATCAGAGAGTGTTTATTAGTCAACTGTCAAAATAATTAAAATTTTAAACGGAGAAATTATATGAACGTATTAATTTTTGGACCGAACGGAAGCGGCAAAGGAACGCAGGGCGCTATTGTTCAGAAAAAATATAATATTACGCATGTAGAGTCCGGAGTAATTTTCAGGGATAACATTAAAAAAGGCACGGAGCTCGGAAAGAAAGCCAAGATATACACGGACAAAGGCGATCTCGTGCCGGACGATATCACAATACCCATGATACTGAACAGGCTTAAAGAAGCCGATTGCAAAAACGGGTGGCTCCTGGACGGCTTCCCGAGGAACGGCGAGCAGGCAAAGGCGCTGAACAAGGCTCTTACCGATGCGGGCATTAAGCTCGACTACGTAATCGAGATACTTCTCGACAGGGAGATCGCCAAGCAGAGAATTATGGGAAGGCGCATCTGCGAAAAGGACGGCAATCATCCGAACCACGTGTTCATTGACGCGATAAAGCCGGCAGAGAAAGACGGCAAGCAGGTTTGCCGCGTCTGCGGCGGCGCTCTTTCCGCAAGGGCGGACGACCAGGACGAGACAGCAATAAAAAAACGCCATGATATTTATTACGACACAAAGAAAGGAACTCTTGCATCTGTTATTTTCTTTAAGGAACTTTCAAAGAAGAACAAAGGCGTTCCGGTTATAATAGAGCTAGACGGCAAGGCTGATATTAAGACAGTAAGCGATGAGCTGATGAAGAAATTGAAATAGAAGAAATAGTATTGCTCTGAACAGGGAGCAATGCAGTCCCCCTGTTCCTGAATCCGAACAATAAAAAGACAAGAGGCCGAGGTCTCTTGTCTTTTTATTGTTCGGTATTAGCCAAATATTGTTGTTGATTTTTTATTAAAAATAAATATATTAAGATCAAAGTTAATTAAAAATATTGAATAAATTAGAAATATAAAGGATGACTAATGAAAAATGAAATAATATTTTATATTGAAGAATCAATGGAGGGTGGATACGAGGCGAGAGCTCTTGGTCAATCGATATTCACTGAAGGCGATACTCTTAATGAATTAAAAGAAAAAATCAGGGATTCTGTTAAGTGCCATTTTGATGAAAAAGAAACACCGCAAATAATAAAACTCCATTTCGTAAAAGAGGAGGCTATAGCTCTTTGAAATTGCCACGCGATATTAGCGGGTCATCTCTTACAAAACTGCTTGGTAGACTTGGTTATATTGTCACAAGGCAAACAAGTAGTCACATTAGATTAACAACAATAGAAAACGGTGAACACCATATAACTGTCCCTGCGCATAAAAACATAAAAGTCGGTACTTTAAATTCAATTCTTATAGACATTGCGGATCATTTTCAAATTACAAAAGAACAACTATTAAAGAAGATTCTATAATTTTATTGTGTATTTTATTCATCTAATTCAGCTAAAATAACTTGGTCATTAAAGAACGGCACTCTCACGTCGGTCATCTTTTTAAAGGAGCTTTTAAAGAAGAACAAAGGTGTTCCGGCAATAATTGAACTTGACGGCAAAGCTGACATTAAGACAGTAAGCGATCAGCTGATGAAGAAGCTTAAGTAAAGAAAGCTGAAAAAATTCTAGAACTCATCTTAAAATTGTAGATTTATCAACAAATAAGTTAGGCTCATTCCGGAATTTTGGGAAAGGTGAATAAAAAAGAGAATATG
>CAZVDF010000045.1:0-25412 GCA_964626055.1 uncultured Leptospirales bacterium | reverse complement strand
ATAATAATCTGATCATTCTATCGATAGTATTAAGAAATAGTGTAATAAAAGTCAGCCAACTTGAGTAACTTATTTCTTCACTAAATTCATTGATAAATATGTTAATTATATATATATGAAATTCATCCGAATTGATCTTATCTATGCCACTTCAATAGGCCCTGATATCTGTCCCGTTATGAACTGCTTTACTATAGGATTATCCGTATTCTTTATTTTCTCCGGTGTGCCGCATTGAATTATGTTGCCCTGATAAAGCATTGCTATCCTGTCTGCCACATAATATGCGCTGTGCATATCATGAGTCACTACGATCGACGTTACGCCGAATTCTTTCTGCATTCGCTTTATAAGCTCATTAATATGCTCCGACATTACCGGATCAAGTCCCGACGTAGGTTCATCGTACAAAATTATTTCCGGATTAATCACAAGAACTCTGGCAAGAGAAGCTCTCTTTTTCATGCCGCCGCTTATATCGGAAGGCATTTTATCTGCAGCATCCTTAAGCTGAAGCAGCTCAAGTTTCTCGTTTGTAATTCTTTCTATTTCTTCCGAAGAAAAAAGCTTATTCTCACGCATCGGCAGGGAAATATTGTCTCTTACATTCATCCAGTTTATCAAAGCTCCTGATTGAAAAACGATGCCCATTTTCTTACGCAATTTTTCTTTGGTCCGGTTCTTTGCCCCGTTCATTTTGACACCGTCTATCAGCACATCGCCGGAATCCGGATCAAGTAAACCGGAAATATGTCTCAATGTTACCGTCTTTCCCGTGCCTGATTGCCCGATTATCACAAATGTCTCACCTTCAGATATTTTAATATTGATCCCATTAAGTACATTTACATGATTGAAACTTTTATAAACATTGAGGAGTTCTATCATAATTATTTGCCGTAAAAAAATGCAGTTATAAAATATCCCGTAATGAGAACCATAAGAAAAGATGCTACAACAGTCGACCTTGTAGCTTTGCCTACTCCCATGGCGCCGTTGACTGCCTTAAATCCCTGCGCGCAGCTTATGGCTGCTATTATTATGCCGAAAACAAATGATTTAAACAGACCGACATATGTCGCTTTAAATCGAAGAGCTTCGACAACGCGATTATAATAAATATCAAACGGCACGCCGAGCTGAAAATAAGCTACTATTGCACCTCCTATGGTTCCGAGAACAATTACGTATACGGTGGACACAGGCACCATAACTGCGAGTGCGATCAGTCTTGGCATAACAAGAAATCTTACAGGGCTTATGGACATCATCTCAAGGGCATCTATTTCTTCGCTCACCTTCATTGTTCCTATTTCAGCTGCCATCGCTGAGCCGACGGAGGCAATAATTATTATGCCGGTCATAAGCGGGCCCATCTCTCTTGTCATAGTCGTTATCACGAGATCCCCGACAAGGTTCTGCTGCTGAAAACGCATCAGTTCTATTCCGGTCTGTAAAGCTAAAATCATACCGATAAATACAGCAACCAGAGAACAAACTACAAGGCTTTTTACACCTGCGATATACATTTGTTTGGAAATTTCCTTGCGTTTGCTTAACGCATTTTTACAGTAATAAAATGCCTTTAACAGTAAAAGAATGGTAAAACCGGATATCCTTACTAATCCGATAAGCGTTTTGCCGAACAAGGAGATTATGTCTTTAAAATAATTCATGAAAATTTTACACCGGATTTGCCGTAAAATTTCGGATTTTACAACAGGCAGCTTCCGTTTATTCCTGACCTGCTGCGGTAGAAAGGTATTTATTCAGAAAATTGATGATTTTGCAACTATTTAATTAACGATAAGAACAAGCGGAATTAAAAAAATCTTCCCGTGTAAAAAACCGCATTCCCTTCTTTTTTTATGTTATTACGGGAAAATAAAAGCATATCATATCGGGAAGTTATTTGACTTCCCGAATAATTATCATCATCATCTTTATCCTTTTCTTCTTCAGTTTTTACGTAAGCCGTACCGCCTTCATCGCCTTTCTTAGGCTTTAAATAAATCGGTATCCAGAACAATCGTATATAATTTCCGTCCCTATCGTCGCTATAAGAAAACATTGAAAATAATATGCTTATATGCTCTCCGTTCTTATCGTTATTATAGCAGAGCAGAGTACAATAATCCAAAAACGATAGATCAATGCTGCTGTTCCTGGATGACCCATAAGAAAACAACACGGGTATTTTTACATTCATAAGATCTTCGCTCCATCTCTGGAAATATATTCTGAGAAATAATCCGAATCTTTTTTCTCCCGATTCAAGCCGCCTGTATTCAAAAAGGGTCCAGAAAGGTTGATATAATTTTTCATATCCATCCGGGTCCCTGAAGGGGAAAAGAGACAACAAGTTAAAAGATAAATTTCCCCTGTCGTCGTATTCATATTGAAATAACGGCCATATCTTGAAATATCTCCAGGAAGTCCCGTATTCCGGGCTGGGCCTGGTCTTATATTCCCTTTTAAAATACCAGATTATCAAAGCATTTATATAATATTCGGATTCATAATTACCTGTCCTTTTTTTTAAGCTGATATGAAGCGGAGTTAAAAAGAACATCTCTTTCTTTCCTTCTTCGTATCTGCCGAAAAAAGGAAAAAAGATCCTCTTAATAATATGCGGGTCATGCGAAGTCTGCCATTGTACAAGCGGCCATGGAAAATTAAGCTCGAATGCTCCTCTTTTTATATCGTAACCCCATGAAAAAAAAGGCCATAATAACGTGCTGGAATTCCTGACGGATGACATGTTCCATCTTCTTCCAAAAAAAGGAAAAGCAAAGAACGTCCTTTCCTCGTCGTTTTTCATGATTACTCTGCCGTAATTAAAAATCAGCAGCACGGAGTAATTGTCATAGGTATCGATCTTATAGTTATGAGCATAAAAAGGGAGGACCCTTTTATCGTCTCTTGTGGGGCTTTTACCCCATTGTATTAATGGCCATAATATTCCATGTGCCTTATAATCACGTGACTCGTAATCCACATATGCAGGAATAAGTGAAATAAAAAAAACGGCGACATTCATCCACGTAGGCGGAAAGACAAGAGGATAAAAATAAAAAAGAAGAACTCCCGGGAACAATACTGTAGTTATTCTGTCCTGCCCGAGCTTTCCTTTTACCGTCCCGCCGAAAGGCCATATATGCAGGTATTTGTCCCTCTTGTCCTTCGAATCTCCATACAGAAAAAACGGGAAAACGCCGAAATCATAATCCCTTACGCCGTTGGTGTGAACATAATCTACAGATTCGATTAATCCGAAAAGGGATTTCCATTCGGTTTTTGAATCAGTTTTATATTGCCAGAACAGGACAGGCATCAGGGACGCCTCGAAAATATTGCCGCTTTTAATTTCCGTATTCTCCAAATAAAACGGGCGGGTCGTAACGGACTGGATTCTATTGCTTGTTTCTTTTTCAAAAAAAACCCAGTACCAGTTAAAAGATGAAATATTATCGGAGTAAAGATCCCGATATAAAAATATGAATATTATTACAAAAAAAAACTTCCGCATTTTATTCAGCTTCTGATTGTATTGATATATTCCGCAATAATAAGCCTGTCTTCCGGGGAAATAACGCTGAAAATAAATCCGCCTGTAAGAATTTTTTTACAGTTTCTTTCAATAATAACGCTCCATATCTTTATCACTTCGACGAGTATGGTATTTTCAAGTAATTTTATGCTGATAAAATAATTTTTATATTTCTCTAATTCATTAAAATCGGCATTAGCGCCGTTCCCTTCCAATTCAAATCCCAGACCGTTTATGCTTATATCAATAACCTTCGGATTATATATCCTGTCGGTTTTTATTTCGAGATATATATCGTTATAGGAATCTTCCCTGATATATTCAGATATTCCATATCTCTTGTTTTTTCTTTTTTCCGTCAGTATCAATATTCAGTATGCTCCGTCTATTGGCCATTGTATTTTTACAATTAAATACTATAACTTTAAATACATCAATATTTTTTTAATGTCATTATTGAAATTTCAATATGTATTCAGGCAGGATTAATAAATTGATTGACAATAATGATTTTCAATCGATATAATAAAAACGATGTTGCGATTTGAAAGAAATGTCGATATAATAAGCTAATAAATGTATATGTTTCTCAGGTAACTTTTTGACAATATCTTTTAAAATTATTATAAATTTTTATAAAGAAAAAAATTAAAACGGAGGTCATCTGTTACATGAAAAAGCGTATTTCAGTAAGTTTAATTCTAACTTTTTTTGTTTTTACCGCCGGATATAGCCAGCAAAAAGCTCCTGCGAAACCGGAAGCGAAATCAGCACAGGATACGCCGGCTAAAGTCGAGCCGGTTGAAAAACCGCTTGAAGGGAACGTATATCGCGAAATCACTGTAATGGATTTTGAGAATATTGAATTTAAAGACAGCGATGTAATCTTTCAGAAGTCGAGAGATGAAGAATATAAAGTTGCGCTCAGGGAAGAAACACCTGCTCCGATTAATTCTAAAAAATATCTTGGAGTAAAACTCAGAGGCACAAGAAGCAATGCCATTCAGATCAAATTTCCTAAAGATAAAATCCCTGAAATCGACAAGTATGTTCAGAGTATTTCAATATGGGTATACGGTAAAAATTTTACAGGCGACCTGTATTTATTCCTGATGGATGCTACAGGTAAGACTTACCGGCTTTCATTCGGTAAACTTAATTTTCATGGTTGGCATAAATTAACAAAAATAATCCCTGCTGAAATAGTCCAGACAGAAAAATTCCTGGAGAAAAAGTCAAATATCAAGTTATTGAGTATTTCATACGTGCCCGGCACATGGTATAAACCCGGTACAAATATCCTGGATCCCATATGGCAGACGTTTTATGTTGATGATATCACGGCCAAGGTTAGAGAAAAATACAAAGATAGTCAAAACGACGAATGGTAGAACATTGTGCGCGTAGAAAGTCAGGTACCTTTCTACGCGCAATTAAAGCCCCAGCCAGGACCAGCCAGGTAAGATTACACGCCTTCATTTATCATTATCTGAACAAGTTGATGCGCTTTATCAACGATGTTCCCTGCCCTACGCGCCATCTCTTCCGTGTAACATGTTTCAGCTGAAGATTTTCTGAAACCGGAAAATATCTTACTGCCGTATATACAAAATGGTACCGGATCCGCAGTATGAGTCTTAAGTTTTATGGGCGTCGGATGGTCAGGCATAATTAGAACAGTAAAATCCGGATATTTCTTTAATCCTTCCACGACAGGGCCGACAATTTTTTTATCGAAATCTTCAATTGCTTTTATTTTATGTTTTAAATTTCCTTCATGTCCGGATTCGTCCGGGGCTTCCACATGAAGAAATACGAAATTACATTTTTTTATCGCATCAAGAAGAGCGTTTGCTTTTCCGGAATAATCGGTATCTATGTATCCGGTCGCTCCCTGCACATGCATCGGCGCCAGGCCTGCCGCCCGGCCTATGCCGTGGATCAAATCCACTGCGGATATGGTATAACCGAACAGGCCGAATCTCTCTTTAAGAGTTTCCATCTGCGGCTTTTTCCCTCCGCCCCATAGCCACGCAGATGTCGGATTCCCGATATATTTTTTTTTCAGTTTTATCTCGTTAATAACTGAAGAATCATTAATAGTATTTACGGAAGATTTCATTGTATCGATCAATAAATCCGCACCGGGACCTTTAGGTAAATAATCAAATATTTCCTTCCCGGTAATATCGTGCGGCGGAGTGGTCTGCGGAATATCCTTATAAGGATAATCTCTCCAGACCATAATATTTCTGTAGGAAACTCCCGGAAAAAGTTTTATTTTACCGGAAAAAATTTTCTTGTTCAATTCATCGACAACAATGTGTGAGAATTCAGTACTTATCTGGCCGGAGCTGTAATCTTTCATAATATTATTGTTTATATCAACCAGATTACACCGGAAGGCAACATCATTAGGCCCAAGATCGATATTCATATTTAACGCTTCAAGCGGCGCGCGTCCTGTAAAGTAAGTCACAGGATCATAACCGAAGATTGAAAGATTTGCAGTATCGCTTCCCGGTGACATGCCTTCCGGTACGGTCCTGGTAATACCGAATATCCCGTTTCTCGCCAGATAATCCATGTTGGGGATATCTGCGATTTCCAGCGGGGTTTTGCCGTTAAATTCAGGAAGCGGAAAATCCGCCATCCCATCGCCTATCAGGATAACTATTTTTTTATTTATATCCAAATATCAACTCCTGTCATAAACCCGGCTGGTGCCGTCTGAATAAAATTCAGTTTTCCAGATCGGAACTGTTTTTTTTATTGTATCGATTACATATCTTACGGAAGAAAAGGCTTCTTCCCTGTGGGGTGATGAAGCGGCAATGATGATACTGGCTTCCCGGAGCTCAACCCTGCCGAATCTGTGGACAACAACACAATGAGTAACCGGCCATTTAAGGAATATATCATTTACTATTTTCTCAATCTCTTTAAAGGCCATCGATTGAAAAATTTCATATTCGATAAATTTTACTTCTTTGCTGTTTGAATCTTTTCTGGGCCTTCCTACAAATACGGCGATAGCGCCATCTTCTTCAGTACCGACTTCATTTATTACTTTTGAGATATCTATCGGATCTTTTTGCAGCAATATTTTTTTCATAAAGCCGATCTTCTTATTTTAAGATATTATTAATCAGCCGCCGCTAACAGGCGGGAAAATGGCCAGCCGATCCCCATTATGAAGTTCTCTGTTTTCGTCGCAGTATTCTTCATTTACCGCGAAAAGCAGTTTATTTTTTAAATTATTCAAAATGCCGCATTCTATTAGGACGGCAGCGATGACATCTTTGACCGATGAGCGGTCATTTAATTCAAATTCTTTCTCCGTAAAACCGCAAAGTGTTTTCACGGAAGAATACGTATTAATAATTATTTTCATAAACGAAAGTTACTTTTTAAAAACTTTTTTGCTTAAACTCCTGTTATACATAAATAAATAGTGTTTTATATACGGCTGGAGGCTTTCGGAAAAATCCATCATATTTACATCTTCCGGTTTTTTAAGAATACCGAATAAGCTGGTTTTGGATATATCTTCGCTTACGGAGCTGGTAATTGTCGTCTTGAATCTTTTAATTATCTCTTTATCGTTCGCATCCTCAGCGTAATTATTCATTACTGAGCAAAGTCTCAGCAGATTGGGCTTCTTAGTCTGTTTTTTGGTTGCAGCCGAACTTCTTTCCGTTCTTTTTTTAACACTGCTGTTCTTTGCCATGCTTTTTTTTACCGCACTTTTTTGTTTTGATTTCATTTTATTGTCACCGGCAGTCATGGTTCTACTCATTAGAGATTTAATTCCTCCGATAATCAAAATTTCGGCAATCTTAAAATCTTCAATTCCTATTGTAAACAAGATTTTTAAAAAAGATTTTTCCGAATATAATTAAAGAGAAACAAATTACGGTTCGATCTTATTATTATTGATCCAAATATTATAATATGCGTAAAGGAAAATCAATGAAATATAAAATAAATTGTTTTTTATTTATTTTTGTAACTGTGTTGAACTGCGCCGTGCAGCAGATTCCGGAAAAAACGAAGGAACCCGATACTTCCGAAAGCGGTGAATTAACTCGTTTTTTCAATATTTGCCGACACGATATACGGAAATCCATGAAAATCATCGCAGATAATAAAATGATCGGAATGTTGACATATTTAAAAAAGATGGATATGGAGGGCAAAAAATATTATTTGCTTGAAAGAGAAAATTTGACTGCCATGATTAAATCCGTCACGGAAGGTACATATTCCGATTTAATACTGATGAACAGCTCCGGTGTCATAATTTATACGATGAAAAACGACGATATTTTCGGTAAAAGCGTAAAATTACACTTAAAAGAATCTGCTCTCAATACCTGCTTCAACAAAAGTTCTGAAATCGGCTTCTATATAGATGATGTCTCAATATTCCCCCCAGGAAGCAATAATCCGAAATTATTCGTTTCACTGCCCGATAAACGCGAGGATTCAATCAAAGGAGTATTTGTTATTCAGATTGACATTGAAATAATTTGTTCATTATTTAAAAAAATACCGGTAATTATCGGAAAGGATGGAAATTACAGAATAGATGAAAATATCGATAATATATTGAAACCGTATAATTATTTCGACAGTATAGATATTCAAAGTCTGGAAAAAAACGGGAAACAGAAAGCGGTGATCGATAAAAAGAATTATATTTATTATCCTTTCAGCTTTGACAATCTTTCATGGATAATAATTTCCGAAAATTGAAAGGCATGGATAACAGGCGTCGGGAATAATTATTTTAATTCGCCGATCAGCTCGGGGAGTTTTTGATGCACTTCGCTGAAGACATTGGGGACGATCTCATCCTTTGGCTTAATTGCGGATATCTTATTCATAAGTTTAAGCAGTTTGGCATCATCGATATATTTTATTTTTGATTCTATAAGTCCCTTCAGCATACCGGGGAAAAGAACGGAAAGATCAAACCATCCGCTTTGTAAAAAATCAAGTATACCTCTTTCCTTAAAAATCCCGCTATCCAATTCTTTGTTTAAAAGAGAAATTATCATTTGACCGGAGCCGAACTTCTGCAGGTCCTCCGGATTCAGCTGATCCCTGACAAAAATTATTAAATCGCAATTATTCGAAATATTATCCGGGACCGTGGCAAGGCCGCCTTCCCTTTCAAAAACATGCATTAATTTAATATTATTATCACATCCCAGCACTCTCGGAAAACCGAGTTTTAAAAGCAGTCTTACCATTCTGAGAGAAGTAATATTTATACCGATCAATCCGATATTGCATTCTTTAGGATTGAAATTGTTCTTTCCCAGCAAATGTGATATTGATAATAAAAGATAAAGCGGGATTTCATCGTAAAAGTATGATACAACCGGTAAAGAAATATCGTTATAAATCCTTTCATATATCTCTATATCGTCGGCATTATCCAGAAAAAGAATCCTGATCGCGGAAAAATTGGATTCCATGACCTGCAGATTCTTAATAAAATCGTCGAGTTGATTTATTTTAAGTAAAATCGGAAAAGCGTTAAATCCCGTAAATTTATTAATAATAATGGAATCTCTTTCAGAAAATGAATACAGCTTCTGTATACGCCTGGCATCCGTATTTTTTTCCGATGCGATTCCGCAGAATATACCTATACTCTTAGATATCCCGGAATATTTAAAGACATCATTATCCCCGGATTTTTGAATTGCCAGTTCGGCAGCCCCGAGAACATTCATCTCATAATCGACAAGATTATTGAAATCAAGTTTCCCGGTAACCTTCAGCATACCGCCGACTATTTCTTTTTCGAGCGAGGTCTCGGAGGATATAATCTGGAAATTTTCTTCATATTTGGAGACTTTATCAATAAGGCTGTTGTATTTTTCTTGATTTGAATAAATTATTTCAATATCAAAAAAGTCGCGTCCTTCTTCATTGCCGAGTAAGGTAATATTCCTTGCGATGCATTTTCTTTTATATATCTCATTTATTAAATGCGGAAGAAATCCATTTTTTATTTTTAATTTTAATTTTGTCAGTAATTGCATAAATAACCGCTGTCGGCTACCTGTTCAGTTTTGCGAAAATCATTCTACCCGCGGTAGTCTGCAGTACCGATGTCACTTCAAGTTCGACTTCTTTGTTCAGCATTTTTTTCCCGTTCTCCACTACCACCATAGTACCGTCATCCAGATAACCTATCGCCTGGCTGTGATCTTTTCCTTCTTTTACAAGGGCGACCTTTACTTTTTCGCCTGGAAGCATTATCGGTTTTAAAGAATTCGAAAGTTCATTTATGTTCAAAACGGGAACTCCATGCACTTCGGCTACTTTATTTAAATTAAAATCATTGGTTATAAGTTTTCCTTTCATTTCGCCTGCGAGTTTAACGAGTTTATCGTCAACTTCATTTATTTCCGGATAATCGATATCGGTAATCTTTACCATAATCGACTTGTCTTTCTGCATTTTATTCAGGATATCTAGCCCCCTTCTTCCTCTGTTGCGTTTTATTGAATCTTTGGAATCGGCTACCATCTGGAGTTCATTTATCACGAAATTCGGAACAATAAGAATGCCCTCAATAAAACCCGTATCGCAAATATCGAATATTCTTCCGTCTATTATCGTACTTGTATCCACTATCTTATATGAAATGTTCCCATTCTGTTCTTTGTCGACTTTTTCCGGTATGATCTTGTTTAAGATTACAAGGTCTTCGCTATGAATTACAAAGAAGATCATCATCGAAAACGTCAGTAAATGATAAATTATGGCTTTATAATTATTCGACTGAGAATCAGTTAACGGCAATGTAATATATGAAAGTCCCGTTACCACCAGATAACCTAAAATAAGCCCTAAAAACGATCCCAATATTGCGGATAATAATTTTCTTGTAGAAAAAGAATGCGAAATATATTCAATCAGTATGATTATTAAGAAAGAAATCGCGCCGGATATTAAAACTGCAAATATTTTTACTGTTAAGCCGGCATCCAGATAATAAAACAGCGTGATAACCATTGAAATTAAAATAAAAAATATTCTTAATAGATTGATCATAAATTCTCCCGTTATACGCGTTATGCGTATATATAATTTGATTATATTATTTTATCAGATGGAAGATCGTAACAAAAAGAATGAATATGCATAAAATATTACCGGGCACAAAAAGACTGAAAAGTGCCGTTATGTAATATTAATATGATAAAATTTATGCGGCATTTAAGCGGTTGAAAGGGCATCCGATACAATATTCCCGGATTCTTCGATTTCAATATTTTTTGCGAAAGCAATTTCATAAATCACGAACTGGTAAGCATTCTCATATAGCTTTCTTTCCATAATAGATAAGTCCTTTTCTTTTCCGCGCTGGTATAAATCACGCAGTACTTCCGCTACTTTTATAATAGACCCGCTTTTAACCTTATCAATATTATTCTGATACCTGATTTTCCAATCTTCCTCGGTAATTTGATTGGTCTTTTTTAATATATTTAAAACCTTATTTATCTCCTTTTTCTGTATGATACCCCTGATGCCGATAGTATCCGCATTTTTAACCGGTATCATGACTTTCATGCCGCTGTTAACTATGGTGATTATATAATATTCATCTCTTTTACCAAGAACGGTTTTTTTCTCTATCGATTCGACAACACCGATCCCATGCATCGGATAAACAATTTTATCACCGACTTTATACATATCATATTCTCCGAAAGTAAATAAGCAGATGTTATATCAAAATACCGTTACACAGCGAATCACAGATATTATCGTATTAATTCAAAAGCGATATTTGAAGCAGATTAAATATACGTTTCTTCTCGATTGACTATTTTTAATAAAAAACAAAAAATAACGTTATAAAAGCCAGTCAAATTGAGCAATAATAAAAATAGCAATAATTTTATGAATTTCAAGAACTATTTTTTTTATTGTTGATTTTTAATCTGCAGGCCTTCCTTTTCAATATACCTGTCTAAAACGGATTTAACCTTAAAATGATTGCCTGAACACGTCTCTACAGGCCCGCCGCCTTTGATCATGTATTCGCCGTAAGTCTCAATACATAGAGGAGAAGGCAAAAGGCCCGTAAATGAACAAACGTCTGCCTGATATATGTTCGGCGGTGCGGCGGCGAAATGCCTGTCAGTAAGATCAATCTCCTTCATATAGTTTGCCCAGATAGGAGCTGCCGCGACGGCTCCCGCCTGATGTTTTCCGAGAGTCATAAACGGCCTGTCATAGCCTATCCAAACTACCGCAGATATATCGGGAGTATATCCGCAGAACCAGGCATCCGTCCAGTTCGATGTGGTTCCCGTTTTACCGGCGCACGATTTTACATACTTGGCATTCTGTCTTATCGCAGAATATGCGGTGCCTCCGTTTACAACGCTCTGCATAAGCGATGTCATAATAAACGCAACTTCTTCAGGAATTACCTGGATTGTCCCGTTTATTTCCTTTTCCGCAATAATGTTCCCGATGTTCTCTTCGGTATTGTCAAGCTCATTCCCGTCCCTGTCCGTTATATACCGGATCGCGAAAGGGATGACGTCCTTCCCGTTGTTTGCGTATACGGCATAACCTCTCGCGATCTCAAGCGGGGTAAGATCGCATACGCCCAGCGCAAGCGACGGGGTTGGCGTAAAGCGGGAGTCCGGGACGCGCAGCATCTTTTTTGCGTAATCGATTATTATATCAGGGCCGAGAATATCGAATATCCTTATTGAAATAATATTTATGGAAAGAGCGAGTGCCGTCCTCAGCTTAACCAGCCCCGAAAAGCTGTCTTTATAATTGCCTGGCGTCCAAGTCTCGCCGGTTTCATCAATATTCATTATAGGCGCATCGGGAAGGCTTGTAGCAGCGTTGATCAGCCTGGATTCTATGCCTGATCCATATACAAAAGGTTTAAAAGCGGAGCCTGCCTGCCTCTTTGCCTGTACTGCCCTGTTGTACTGGTTATCTACGTTGAATCCGGAACCGCCGACCATAGTAGTAATATAACCGGTTGCAGGCTCTATGGCAACAAGCGCGCCTTCAACATTTAAAACGGAAGAGACCCCTATTATATTGGAACGATATTTCTCCAGAGCTTTACTGCATTCCGTGGCATTGACGAGCAGGCTGATAATATCGATATCGTCAATAGAGTCATCAATCATCTTTTTATTGAATTGAGCCTCAGCGTCGTTTTTTATTTTAGGCAGAGATAGAGGAAAAATATTTCCAATGGAATCGTATATCCGGAAGAGGTCCCTGTCTACTGCCAGATTCGTAAATTTATTGGAGTTTGACGATATTTCATTTTGTTTTTTTAAGCCGTCAGTAAGATATTTCTGACCTTTCATCTGCCTCTTAAGATTTAACGTAGTATGGACATTAAATCCGTCATTGTATAGAATATCTTTGCCGAATTTAGAGAGCAATATCTGCCTTACATAGTCGGTAAAATACGGAGCTTTATCTATGTATCCGGTATTTGCGGTTCTGGTAGGATACTCGGTTATCATTGAATCGATAAAAGCAGGCCAAAATTCATCATATATCATATTTGCTTTCTCTTCAGAGACAAATCCGGCACCTATCATCCTGTCCAGGATATCGCGGTTTTTCTCGTATGCATTATGCGGATTTTCAAGAGGGGAATATTTTCTGGGAGCGGCAGGAATAGCGGCCAGCAATGCGCTTTCCATTAGATTCAGTTCCATAACTTCCTTATTGAAAAAAAGTCTTGCCGCAGATGAAAGCCCGTAACACCCATGCCCCAGATAAATTTGATTGAAATACATTTCGAGTATTTCTTCTTTAGTGAATTTCTTCTCAATCTGAAGCGCGAGAACGGCCTCCAGAGCTTTTCTTAATATAGTCCTTTCACCTGTGGTAAAAAGTCTCTTGGCCAGCTGCTGCGTGATGGTGGATCCGCCCTGCACTACTTTCCCGGCGGCGAGATTTTTAAAAAACGCCCGCGCCATGGCTGCAGGATTCAATCCAATATGCCTGTAAAAATCCTTATCCTCAGTCGCCAGAAAAGCATTTATTAGATTTTTTGGCAGTTTTTCAAAAGATATGATATCTCTTTTTTCCTGGAACAACTCGGCGATAAGTTCACCGTTAATATCATATAATCTTGCAGGGAGATTGGGCTGGAACTGCTTGATATTTTCAATACCGGAAAAATTACGTGTCTGGGATACTACATAACCGATCAGCACTCCGCCTGTAAGGGAACCGCAAATTATTATTATAAAAAATAGTTTTTCAAACCTGCTTCTAAATTCTATCAATTTCAGTTAGGGTCTCTCCGCTACCGTGATAAAGAGATTGATGTTCTCCTTTTGTCTGATGACCTGAATTTTAAGCGATTTTCCGATCGGCGTCTTACCCACGATATCCAGCAGATCCGAATAGGATTCGATTTTAGTTTCATTTATCCTGACAATTAAATCGCCTACCTGTAATCCGCCTTTGGCTGCAGGGCTGTTATCTACGACAGCTCCGACGAGCGCGCCTTTATTGTCCTTTAAACCTAATTCTTTCGCGTATTCCTCCGTAAGAGGAACTATTTGAACGCCGATATAACCTCTTTTGATCTTTTTATGGACTTTAAGCTGTTCAAGTATCGATTTAGCCGTATTGATAGGTATTGCAAAACCAATACCAATATTCCCGCCGGACTGCGAATAAATCATTCTGTTTATGCCGATAACTTCGCCGTTTATATTTATAAGCGGGCCGCCCGAGTTGCCGGGATTTATTGAAGCGTCAGTCTGAATCAGCGACATGGATGTGCCCATGAGATCTACGTCATGCCTTCCGGTAGCGCTCACAACTCCGACTGTGAACGATTTGTCAAATCCGAAAGGATTACCGATCGCAATTGCCCAATCACCGACTTTTACGGTATCAGAATTGCCGAGATACGAGGCTTTTAACTGGGTACCTGATTTTATTTTAATTAGGGCTATGTCAGTCTGTTCGTCCGAACCGACTACCGATGCGTCATAAGTCTTATTTTCAATTTTTACCGTTACTTTATCCACGCCCTGAATGACATGATGATTGGTGCAAATATAACCATCGCTTGAAACAATGAAGCCCGTACCAAGGCCGGTCCTTTTTTGAGTTCTTGGCGCCTGTCTCTGGCCGGGACTTCTGAAAAATTCCCTGAAGAACGGATCGTCAAAAAAAGGATTAGGCTGCACTTTCACTGTCTGCTCGGTGCTGATAAATACGACTCTCTCTTTATAAAGCTCATAAATCTCTCTGAATCTATCCTGAACTTCCGATGCTCTCGACGATTTATTTTTCAGCGGTGAGTCTTTTGTATCCCCTAGCAGCGGCATTTCATTATGCGAACACGAAAAATTATTTAAAGATAAAAATATAAAACAAACAAGAACGATCGGTATGAAAAATTTGATCTTTGTTTTCATTAATTTACTCCATAATTATAGTTACTTTCGTTATTAAAACTATTTACCGGAAAAAAGGCTATTGCAAAAGATAAAATGTAGAAAGAAAATTTGTAATGCTTTTAATTTTCAAGCAAAAAAACCGAGTCGTCAACAAATTTTCTTGATAATTTGAATGATTTTATCACACAAAACAAGAACTTCTTTAACCTTTAGAAAGAAACAAGACAAAAAATACACTGAAATACCTGCCCCAATAATTATTATCAGATAAATCATTCTTTTTAAAAAACTATCATTAAGCCAATTTACTTTTTGACCTATAAAACTAATAAAAAGTGCCATAATTATTCCGGAAAGTACATATTTTATTACCGGCAGGATTAACTTATTAAAACCGATTCTGCCTATCTTTTTTTGCAGGATAATGATCAGAGACAGCATCTGAATAGTGGAAGCTATTGAAAGCGCAAGTGTAAGACCGCCGTGTTTCAGACTTGTATTCATCAGCAGATATCCCGATGATATATTAATCGCAAAGGATAAAAAAGAAGTTATGACGGGCGTCCTTGTATCCTTCAATGAATAGAAAGCAGGCACCGTTATACGCAGGATCGAGATTGAAGGAATTCCGATACTTGCATAGAATAAAGCTTTATATGTCATCTCGGTATCGAACACGCCGAAATTCCCTCTTTTAAAAAGAACTGAAATAACCGGAAGCCCCACAGTCATGAGAGCTATGCAGGCCGGAATGCTGATGAGAAGGACGGCTTTAACAGACGAAATGTATAAATCCCTTATTTTGCCGGTTTCCCTTGAAGCGGCAAATTCGGAAAGTTCTGGGAGAAGCACGTTACCGAGAGAAACGGCGAACACGCCGAGTACAATCTCTGTAAGCCTGTCGGAATAATAGAGATAGGTTATGCTTCCCGCGGGGAGCATTGAAGCAAGCATTGTGCTCATCATTATATTGATCTGGTAAACCGCCATACCGAAAAGAGCAGGCATCATCATACCGAATATTGTTCTTACACCCGGATGATTAAAATTAATCGTTAATTTCATTTTAAATCCCGCCCTGATTAAATACGGGATCTGCAGAATCAACTGCATTATTCCGCCGAGTATAACTCCAAGCGCCAGACCGTAAAGAGGCTGTTCAAAAAAACGGCTTATAAAAAGAGCGCCTGTTATAAAACCGATATTAAGAAGAACAGGGGAAATGGCCGGAGCGAAAAAATATTTATGCGAATTCAAATAACCCATTGAAAAAGATACAATGCCGACCAGGAAGAGATACGGGAACATTATCCTGTTAAGGCTGACGGTAAGGTCCACCTGGAATGCATTCGTGAATCCCCAGGCGAAGATATTCACGATACCATGCGAAAAAATTATTCCGAGGGCGACAATCAGAAAAAGAGAAAGTGAAAGTATTGAAAACGCATGCCGGGCAAGTTCAAGAGATTCATCTCTGCTTTTATTCAACAGATAATCGGTATATACCGGAATAAACGAAACAGTAAGACAGCCTTCCGCGACAAATCTTCTGAAAAGATTGGGAATTCTAAAGGCCACGTAGAATCCGTCCACAAGAGAAGTAGCGCCGAACAGGCTGCTGATCACCATATCCCTTACAAGGCCCATTATGCGGCTCGTCACGGTTGAAGCAGCAACGATACCTGTCGATTTTAATATAGATCTATCCACGAATTACGTTTATTTTTTATTGATATTATTAATAAGCATACTTCTGACATTTTATTCAGTGTCAATTTGATTTTATTATTAAGAGTGCGTCCTAAAACTTATATAAAGCAAAAGGCAATCGATGGCAATATCAGTACTATCTATAATACAAATTTATCCAGTAATTATTGATTTTGGGACGCACTGTTCCAATAACTCTGCTAGTGGTCGTTTATAATATCAGCATACAGTCGCCGTATGAAAAGAATCTGTACTTTTCATGTACCGCTGCTTTATATGCATTCATTATTCTTTCATATCCTGCGAATGCGGAGACAAGCATTAAAAGCGTTGAATATGGCGTATGGAAATTCGTTATCAAAGCATCGATCGAGTTAACCTGGTACGGAGGATATATAAAAATATCCGTTTTATCGATACCGGGGCTATTTTTTCCATCAATGAATGTGCTTTCGAGAACTCTGAGAGAAGTTGTTCCCACGGCGATCACTCTTCTTTTGTCCTTTCTGGCTTTATTGATAATCTCTGCGGACTCGGAGGATAAGTAAAAATTTTCAGAATGCATTCTGTGCTTGCTTAAATCTTCATTTCTTACCGGCTGGAAAGTGCCCCATGACACATCAAGCGTTAATTCGGTGAAAATAATTCCCTTGTCTTTTAAATCACCTATTAAATCATCGGTAAAATGCAGTCCTGCGGTCGGTGCAGCGGCCGCAGTTCCGGCCTTTGCATAGACTGTTTGATATCGTTTGTTATCCAGTTCTATTGGCTCTCGTTTAATATACGGAGGCAGAGGAATAGCGCCTATTACTTTAAGCACTTCATCGGTCAATTCACGATTAGATTCAATCCGCAAAATATCATCATTCTTTTCACGAATGATGATCTCTATGGACGGATCAATTTCTGAATATAAAATATCTCCAGCCATAAGCTTTTTTGTTCGGTTGCTGATAACATCCCAGTGGTCTCCTGATAAACGCCGTGTAAGGACTATCTCGACCAGTCCGCCGCTTTTACGCTTAAAAAAAATTCTGGCAGGTATTACCCTTGCGTTGTTGATTACCAGAACATCCCCTTTGCAAAAGAATTCCCCTATCTCGTAAAAAACTCTGTGTTTATAACCCGGCTCTCTCCTGTCCAGAACGAACAACCTGGCATTTATTCTTTCTCCTGCAGGATACTGCGCTATCAATTCTTCCGGAAGCTCAAAATAATAATCGTTTAAAGTGTATACCCTATCTCCAGGCATAATCTCTATGCCCCAAATCGCTTATGGTGATTCCTTTATAATAATATCTGAGGATAGTTTTATAATTTGCGCCCCGTTCAGCCATGCCCTTCGCGCCCCACTGGCACATTCCGACTCCGTGGCCCCATCCATGTCCCGAAAGCACAAGCCCGTCCTTTACTTTCTTTGCAGTAAAATACATACTCTTTATTTTTTTTTCCGGGAAAAGCAGACGCATTTCGTTCCCTGTTAATTTTACAACGCCGTTCTTATGATGGATAACTGCCGAAACGACCCTGTCTGATTTTCTGTGAAAAGATACCCCGGTGACCTGTCCTATCCCGTTATACTTTTTTCCGAGATATTCCTTTATTTCATGTAAAGTGATCTTCTCTTCCCAGTTGTAATACGGCGATTCTTTACAGAACGGGCAAAGAACGGACTTTAGATATTCCTGGCCTTCTCCGTTCCAGACATATTTATCGTCCATTGTTTTTCCTCCGCACGTAGAATGAAAAAAGGCGACTATAGGCTTTCCAAAATACAATGCTATCTTGCCGGAGGTCTCATTGACAGCACTGCTTGTTGTTTCCTTTTCAACCGCTATCCCCTTATAAACCTGAAAATTACTGCTGCAATCTAGATCGTATATGGCTTTTTTTTTGGTAATGAGATGATAATAGGTATAGGTTCTCGCTGCAACGGCCTGCGCTTTCAGCGCTTCTATTTCCCATGTGCTCATAATCTCACCCGGAACCACGCTGTATAAATATTCATTTATCTGAAGTATATTAATAACGAGTAATTTTCCGAGAAGATTATGAACTTCAATGCTGCCTCTGTATCTTTCGTTATCGATAATGACAGGACTTTCCGGCGATTCAACTGAGATAGGATTTATTACCTGCTCGGGCTGGTAATAAATATCCCTTCCCCTGTCGTTATATAAAATTGCGCCGGTTTTATTATCTTTGATCCTTAACCTTGTTTTTGAGGAAACCAAAACTCTGCCGTCAGTCTTTTTAAGCAATATCCTGATGAAAAGTTTATCAACGCCATACGGATTTTGTTTGAGAAGATAATCCCTGGAAGGGGAACAGAAAGAAAAAATATTTAATATACCGAATATCGATATAATTATTAAAACGGCGAGGAGTTTATTTTTATTTATATATTTCATTGCGGGAAAAATCTTTGTTCGGGTAAAAGTATTGAAAATCATCATTTTATAACCAGCCTAAGTGCAATATTCAGGCTAAATTATAAAATGTATAATTTACGGCAAGCAAATTGATGAAATTTCAATAAAAAATATTTTATGCCCTGGGATGATATTTTTTATGAATTTCCTTGAGTTTCCTTTTGGCCATGTGCGTGTAAATTTGAGTTGTCGATATATCCATATGACCGAGCAGTTCCTGGACCGAACGAAGATCCGCCCCGTTCTCGATCAGATGAGTCGCGAACGAATGCCGCAAAGTATGCGGAGTGATGTTCTTCTGTATCTCCACTCTGTCAACATATCCCTTTAAAAGTCTCCATACGGATTTTCTGTTCAATAACGGGCCCTTTTTACTGATAAATACATATTCGCTTGTTCTGTTGCTGCCGAGAAGCAATGGCCTGGATTCGTTCAGGTATTTCTTTAAAAGTCTGACGGCTTCTTCGCCCATCGGAACAAGTCTTTCTTTGCTGCCCTTTCCCCTTACTCTTATGTATTTATTGCTGAAATCAATATTGTCGACGGTCAGTTCCACTGCTTCGGAAATCCTCAGTCCGCAGGAATATAACAGTTCGAACAAAGCCTTGTCGCGGAGTTCATAGACGTCGTTTTCTGAGATTGAACCGTTAAGTCTATTGATCTCTTTAATGGTTAAAAAGTCCGGAAGGTTTTTTTTCACCTGGGGAGTTTCCACTTTATTAGTCGGATTTTCCAGATCTCCCGTTGTATCGGAAATAAAATTATAAAACTGCCTGATGGCGGCTAAGGACCTCGCGAGGGTTCTTGACGAATTATGTTTTTTTGTCTTTTCGAATCTCAGGAATTGTTTTATGTCCTCGCCTGTTGCGGACATAATGTCCTTCTTCTGAGAAGCCAAAAATTCATTGAATTTTTTAAGGTCATAAGTATAGGAATAGATCGAATTATCGGACAGTCCCTTTTCAATCTGCAGAAATCGTTTAAATCTTTTTAATGCTGAAGTCTCTTTCAATTGTCGTCTCCTTGCTGTTTCTTTTGCAAAATTCTTAGTTGCACTCTATTTGTAATTATCAGCACTCTTTTAAGGCAACGGTAGTTCTTTCTGTATTATGTATCATTTTAGTTTATATATCGGTATAATATTAATTTTCGCTTAATAGGGTATATTAAAAATTTTTTATAAGTATAAGAATATTTTTTAATATTATGTCTCAAAGATACATGTAGCCAAGAGCTATTCTGGGATGTACCCTTATTCAAATCTGAGAGCATCGATCGGTTTTAAATCGGAAGCTTTCTTTGCCGGATAATAACCGAAAAATATACCGACGGAACTCGCGAAGAGGAATGAAACAATAACGGATGCGATGGAAAAAATGAAGGGCCAGTCAACAATAGATACTATAATAAAATAAATTAAAAGTCCGAGAGTAATGCCGACAACTCCGCCAGCAGAGCTTAATGTTACGGATTCTATAAGGAACTGCATAAGGATGTCCTTTTTCCTTGCTCCGATAGCCATTCTTATTCCTATCTCCCTTGTGCGTTCGCTGACGGAGACCAGCATTATGTTCATTATCCCGATTCCGCCCACAATCAGTGAAATTGAAGCAATAAACGCAAGCAGTATAGCGAGAATATTCGTTATATAGTCCGCCTGCTTCAGCCTGTCCTTCGTCGTTTCAATTTTAAAATCATCCGGTTTTCCGTATGGGATGGAATGAATTCTTCTGAAATAATCCCGGATCGAATCGACTGTGCCGTCAACCTGCTCCGGCGAAAAGGTAGCGGAAATAATCTGTTCAAAATTTTTACTGCCAACAATTTTTGTTTGAGCTGTTGTATACGGTATGACAAGAAGATTATCATAATCTCTGCCGGAAAGCGCCTGACCGAAAGACACCAGGCTGCCGACTACCTTGAATGGCACGTTCATAATGAGAACAATTTCGCCTACCGGATTGCTGAAACCGAAAACCTCCGTTCTGACCGTATTCCCGATAACAACCACTTTATCGTTCGATGCTATCTCCAGATCGGAGAAATACCTGCCGTATTGCATTTCCCAGTCTTTTATATAAAAAAAATTGTTATTTACGCCGTATACCCTGCTCATTATGGATCTGTTTTTATATTTTACCGGAGTGTAGGACTTGTAAATCTGAGGCGTAATATACTGTATCTGAGTGAACATGCGCTTCATGTCGTTCATATCCCTTTCCGTCAATGGCCTGGCTGAGCCATAAACGCTTATCGCATTAGCGCCTGCAGTATACATTTTCTTTGCAATCGCTATCTTCGCGCTGTTTCCCACCCCGATCATAATAATAACCGATGAAACGCCTATAATAATACCGATACTCGTGAGTGCAGATCTTGTCCGGTTACGATTTAATGCCCTGGCTGCAGTGATGAGTGCGCTTTTAATGTTCATAATGCCTGCTGCTCGAATTATCTCGATTTCCCTTTTCTGATTTTTCTGACTGCGGTATCCTGAATAATTTTGCCGTCCCTGAATATGACTTTTCGGTCCGTAAATTCTGCGACTTCAGGCTCATGTGTCACAAGTATGATCGTGATCCCCGTTTCCCTGTTCAGCCTGCCGAACATTCTCATCACCTCTTTTGTGTTTGTTGTATCAAGGTTTCCCGTAGGTTCATCTGCGAGAATAATCGAAGGATCGTTAATAAGAGAACGCGCTATTGCCACTCTCTGCTGCTGCCCTCCCGATAATTTATTCGGATGATGATGCTCCCTGTCGGATAATCCGACGAGTGCAAGAAGTTCCTTTGCTTTTTTCTTCATCTGATGCGATTGCATATGGCCCCGATAGAATAAAGGCAATTCTACATTTTCTATAGCCGATGTTCTGGCCAATAAATTAAATCCCTGAAATACAAAGCCGATTTTAGTGTTCCTTATCTCGGCCATTTCATCCAGGCTCATTGTTTTTGCTTCAATGCCGTCAAGGATATATGTACCGGAGGTCGGCAGATCGAGAAAACCCAGAATGTTCATGAAAGTAGATTTACCCGAACCGGAAGCGCCCATAATTGCAACAAATTCGCCTTCTTTGATGTCAAGGGATACGTTATCCAGAGCTTTAACACTTATATCCTCTCCCTGACCGTAAATCTTATACAAATCTTTTATTTCAATTATATTGCGTTTCATGATGCTTTTAATTTAATAAATTCAATGCCGAAGAGAAAATTCAAATTGAAGAAATAATATAAGTTACCTGAAATAGACTAATTTACTTAGAGTGCGTCCCAAAACCTATTGTTAATTAATTAATATGTACTAATGCTAACTATTACAGGTATCAAAAATTCAAAACGATTTTAAAATCCAATATGGGTTCGCAATTCTTATCTTATCGACTCCTTTGTTTCAATGCCGCCTTTATTTATCCCCACTAATATCTCGTCCCCTTCCCTGATTTTATTGGAAATCACTTCGGTGTAATAATCTCCTGTTAATCCAATTTTAACCTCTACCCTTGCAACAGGAAGCGATTCCATCGTCAGCGTATGCTTCTTCCATAAAAACTTTTTTTCTGTGTTCATCGCCGTCTCAACAGGAGAAACGATAAATGCCTCGTTCGGAACGCGTATTACGTTTTTTTTGGCGGCTACCTCGACTGTCGCAGTAGCGGTCATTCCGGGCTTCAGCAACAATTCCTTATTGTCGCATGCCACAAGAGCCTGATATGAAACAAGCTGTTCTTTTTTAATAGGATTTAATCTAACCTGAATGATGCTTCCGGAAAATACTTTCTCCGGAAAAGCGCTTACGGTAAAAGTAACATTCTGATCTTTTTTAATATAACCGATATCGGATTCATCAACCTGAATTATAAGGCGCATCTTTTTTAAATCTTCCGCAATAGTAAAAAGAATTTTATTTTGAGTTATGGGAACGCCGGGCTGTATATCTTTTGAAATTATCACGCCTGCAATAGGAGCGGCAATCTTTGTATATCCTTTGTTCCTTCTCGCTATCTCATACTCATTCTGGATCTGCTTCATCTGGGTTTCAATTTTTTTATATTCCAATTCTGCCTGCTCGAAACCTTTGCTTGATATAAGATTGTCTTTAAGCATATCTCTTTTCGCATTGAGATCCCTCCTGGCAGCCAGTAATTCAAATGCGACAGTCTCTCTTTTGGAATCGATCTTCAGTATCTCCTGATCGATCTCTGAGGTATCAAGCGACGCCAGGAGCTGCCCCTTTTTTACATATTCATTGAAATCCGCATATACGTTAGTAACCAGTCCGCTGATCTTGCTCAGGACAAGGTATGATTCAAGTATCTCCAGAGTTCCTGTAGTTGAGATCGTTTTTTTTACCTCGCCGACAGAGGCTTTTTCGTACCTGTAAATCAGACCGCCGTCTTTGCTGCAGCTTCTGAGCAGCACATAAGTAAGAACGGCGATTACGATAATTATAATTATGAATGATTTCTTATTAGTAAGCTTATTTTTTATTTTTTGCATAAGTATTCTTCACCCAATCCTACGGCGTTTGACAGCCTAGCAAGTATTATTAGATAATCATAACCGGCTTTTATAAAACCGAGCTCCGATTTTAAAAACGTCATCTCAGCATCCTGTAACTCGAGCTGTGTACTCAATCCGTTATTATAACTTTTCTGGGCGAGCTTCAGGTGTTTCTGCGAGTTATCCATGACCAGAAGAGCGAGATCAATTTGTCTTTTATATTCATTAATGGTCTGGTAATAATTTCTGATTAATGTTCTCACATTAATCAATATCTCTCTTTCAATATATTTCGATCTGTTGAATTCAGCTATTTTAGAGTCGACCTTTGAATCAATAGCTCCGCCTGACCAGAGGTTTAATTTGGCGCTAATGCCTAAATTAATCGTTTTGTTCCAATTCTCCCATTTCATTTTTTCCTGATAAATTTCCCGGTCTCTGTATGGATTGTCCCATCCGTACAGAATATTCGTATTTTGAATTCCGACTGCTCCGAGAAAATCAACCGTAGGATAATGTGCCGATCTCACCATTGAAATATTTATCTGGTTTATGTCCTTTGTCATCTGGGACACTTTTATTTCCGGATTATTGCCTTCTGCCAACCGGTATAACTTCTTAAGATCGAAACGCAGTTCCGGGAATTTACCGGATTTCACAGGAGAAAAGTCTATGTCTTCATCCATAATTCCCATTGAAGCAAGCAGTTCGCTTTTAACGACATTTTCATAATTTTTCGCCCTCTCATACTCCAATCTCGCATCAGCTAAATCGACTTCTGCTTTTGAAACATCGAGTATAGGCCTCTGACCGCTTTTAAAAAGCAATCCCGCTTTTTCGAGTTTTGACTGGAATTTATCGACGAGTTGCTCTCTTTTCGCCCTGTTTTCCCTTGCAAATAAATACCCATAATAATTCTTTTTGACATTCAGAACAACGTCGCCTTTAATCTTGAGGATTTTCATTTTTGCAAGGTCAATGGCCGACCTGGCCGAATCAACAGCGTCCGATCTCTGCGGATCCACGAGATTATATATAAAAGTTGGACCAACGAATAAACCTATCATGGAATCTTCGCCGGGAACGCTTACAACCCCGTTCTTCGGTTTTTTTATTCGTCCCTCTTCATCCACAACCGAATTTTCAACTGTTTTAATTTCAAAATTTATATTCGGAGCGGCTTTGGATTTTGTCATCGCATAGTTGGCCTGCGCGATGTTGCTTTCCTCTTCAGAAGCTTTTATCTCTGGGTGATTCTGAACGGCTATCCCGATACATTCATCAAGTGAAATCTTTTTTAATTCTGAAAACAGAGGAATCGAATTAAAAATCAAAATATAAATTGAAAGAATAAACCGGATTTTCTTCATTGGAATTTTCGATGTTTGCAAGATAATTAAAGTAAAAAAAATCGGAAATATAAATGCGCTTATATTATTATCGACAAAAAGCTGTTTAATAACGGAATAATAACATTCACATGATCTTCTGTTTTATATTTACATATTTTAAAAATCGGTCAATAAGAACTTCCGGAAGTTATCTCAAAATTATTGATTACTGGCAATGCATTCCAGGCAATCAATAAAAATTAATTATAAGACGACTTCTAATAATTATTCTTCCGGCTAGTATTATAATATTTTTCGAAACAATTAAAAAAATCATTGACATTAAAGTCAATCTTTCAGACAAAAAAAACCTCGATGAGATGCTGGCGTAGCTCAATCGGTAGAGCAGCTGATTTGTAATCAGCTTGTTGGGGGTTCAA
>CAZVDF010000044.1:0-26287 GCA_964626055.1 uncultured Leptospirales bacterium | reverse complement strand
AATTACATATTCTCTTTTTTATTCACCTTTCCCAAAATTCCGGAATGAGCCATATGAATAAATTGCCATAACCGCGTACGCAGTTTTACATTACTTGACATATGCAATCTTTTCCATAGAATGTGAAATGATCTGAGTGATTTTTAAAAAAGTCAAATAATATTATTCAGAAGTCATTTCATAATTGAATTTTTTTGTTGAAGAAATGGATTTTTCGGATTATATTCCATTTTCTGCCATTATTTACTGTTTAAACAAAAGCGGCGCGGCACCGGATAATTTTTAGAAAAATTGTACGCTATGAAAAGAAAAATAAAAACAGCGCTGGTGGTTGAAGGCGGGGGCATGCGCGGAATTTTTTCCGCGGGCGTGCTCGATTGTTTTCTCGAGAAAAAATTCGATCCCTTTGATATGTATTTAGGCGTATCCGCGGGAGCATGCAATCTTGCATCGCATCTTGGTGAACAGCACGGGAGGAACTACCGCTGTTACACCGATTACATGCTGAGACCTGATTTCTTCAGTTTAAAGAAATATCTCCATGGCGGGCACTACATGGATCTTGACTGGTTTTGGGACTATACTTCAAAAGTCGAGCCTCTGAATATAAAATGTGTCGCCGGGAAAGATTTCTATATGACTGTTACCAATGTGCAGACAGGTAAAGCGGAATATATCCGGGCCGAAGAGCAAACGCTTCTTGATGTGCTAAAAGGATCGAGCGCAGTACCAATTATGTACCGGAAGTTCATAAAAATAAACGGTTCGGAATATACCGACGGCGGTGTAGCAGATCCGATCCCCATTAAGGAAGCATACCGGCAGGGAGCGCGCAGAATCATGGTAATACGGTCTCAGCCGGCTGACTATAATAAAGAAAGTTTTGTCGAAACAAAAATTATTCCATTTTTATTCCGGAGATATCCATCTCTGAAAAAGGCTCTCAGCGTGAGAGAGTTTAATTATAATGGGCTGCTTGATTTTATCAAGAATCCGCCATCCGATCTTGATCTGACGGAGCTTTGCCCGGCTATACTCCATTCGGGACGAACGACGAAAGGCAGAGAACTGTTGGATCGCGATTACAATGAAGGGAAGCGTACCGGTCTTTCGGCGATACGGAAATGGAAGTGAATGATTGAATTCGAAAACTAATCCCGGAATAAGTAAATCAATCTTTTATTTGCGCCTATTTTGATGAATAATAAAATGATCCCAAATGCCCGATAATAATTAAATCAATAATCATTAATTTTTTCCAGGAAAGCTGTCAGGAGACCGCTATATAAAAAGGAGAAAGATGATGGATACAATTTTCACGGAGAGACCGTATCTAAAGGTAAAATATTATCCCCGCAAAGGATATATTTTATTTAAATGGCATAAGTTCAATATTGATTTATCTCAATTAAAGATAGCGCATAAGAAAGCCTTAAAAATCGCAGAAGATAAAAAATGCTTTTATTATGTCGCTGATAGTTCGGAAGCCGAATTGACGTTAACACCAGAAGCAATCGGCTGGTGGAGATCGGAATGGGTACCCAAAATGCGGGAAGCGGGAATAAAGGCAATTGTAACGATATTGCCGAACAACTATTTATCTTTATATTCCACGAATGCGTGGCATTTAGCCGATTTTAAAAACATTATTTTAAAGAATGTTAAAAATCTTGAAGAAGCGGAAAATTTTATTAAAAAATTATCCTCGGATAAAAATAAATAATTTCATTCTAACCAGCGGGTATTCAATTATTTTTTCTGACTTGTAATGTTTTCCATAAATGCCATAATAGTTAATGTCCGATTTTTCCAATACTTTTTGCTGATATTTTATTATCATAGTATCAGAGAAGTCATGTCATCGGAAATAATTATTTTTATCATCAGCTATATTACCCAGATGGAAAACATGTATCAAAGATATTCGTTAGCTGCTACGATTAACCACTCCACTTTTTTACCGATAGGTGAAGTTTGCGCGACAAAAAAAGAAAATATCTTTCAGAGCCCAATACAGACAAATTATTTTTGCAAGGCAAGCAGACCTACGAACAGATACAGGAACATAGTGGATTATTATTATCAGGATTTTATTTCCGGATCCATTCGCTATCCTAAAATTATTCCCGAAGAAGGACATACCGGGCTGGTCTTTCGATGCGACAGGCAAAAACCGGGCGCCTTTCTTGTCGGAACACCCACTTCTCCCAGGGATGTCGACTACGTTCTACCGGATTGCGATTATTTTATAATCTTCTTCTGTTTTGGAATGCATCATGCATTTTACCCGATATACGCAGCCGAACTTACAGACAGGAATTTTTCTTTTAATGAAATAGCGCCGGGAAAATCGGAAGATATTGTCGAGAAGATAGTGCTTGCATCGACTTTTTATGAACGTATTCATATTTTTGAAGAGTTTATTGAGAAGCGCATGTCTGCGTTTCCCGGCATTATGCCGGAGTTCCAGTATATTGTATCATTAATTCGGAATGCTGCGGGTATTATGAATTGTGAAAGATTGGTAAACAGCAATTTTTATACAGACAGACATATAAGAAGATTATTTAATAAGTACATAGGTATTCCTCCGAAATTATTCAGCAACTTAAATCGCTATTACAAAGTAGCAAGAGCTCTGGCAATCAAGGCTTGCCCGAATATTTCCCAATTAGCAATAGAGTTCGGTTATTATGATCAGTCGCATTTCATTAATGAATTCAGAAAATTTTCCGGATTTACTCCCCATCAGTTTAACAATTATCTTACAAATAACGATGGTGCGGCTTTGGGATTTCCGCACCATCGTTCGCTGATAAACCGATGACAATTAATTAAGGAACTATATTATAGTCCTTTTGCTCTCAGGAGATATGTTTTGGCTTCCTGGGCATACATCTGCGCTTCGGCATAATACGTTAAAGCGGCAGCAAATAGCTCTCTAGCCTTATCCGCATTCGTTTCCAGTGTTGCATAACCAAGCCTGTCGAGCCCTGCTGAATATGCATACCATGCCTTGTCCAGTTTTTCTTCAATTTCGGAGATAACCGGCAGAGTTAGATATGCCGGGTTTGCATTCAGTTCCATCTGGAAAGTGTTGACACTATCCCAGTATATATTCTGAGTATCTATGTCGGCCTCATTAGCAACTTTCTTTGGAGTTGCCAGGAGTTTCAGTTTTACATATTCTCCTGTAGCATAAGCCGGGGATCCAATGCCGCTAGGAATACCGGTTCCCAGATATGCAGTAAGCGTGGCCGGTTGAAATATGTTCGTCGTTGTCGTGCCGCTGCTGTTTGAGATTCCGGGACCTCCCGGCTCATTAATATGCCATGTGGACGTTTCCGAATCATACCAGTCATCTGAAGCGAATATGCTTTTAATGAAAGTCCAGTCAACTTTCTCTGAAGATGCGGTAGCTTCTGTCAGATACCGAAATACCGTGTCGTATCTTTTTGGGCTATCCGTAAAAGAAATAAACCCAGGGTTATAATCCTTCAGGGAAGTGTCCACGAGGTGATTGGTCTGTACTAACCATTCTCCCGTTTCACCCATTTGTTGCGGTATTCTAAGATGGAAATGTTCGGCGTTCGCCTCGAGAACCATGACTTCTGTTTCATCGGCCATCACAAATCCGCCTGCCACACCGCCTCTGGGTGTTGTTTCTATGAACTGTTGAGCCTCAGCCGGCGTTGTTGCCGTCTGGCACAGCCATTGGAAATACCCTTCAGGTATTCCCCATTGAGATGTGTCGCCTATGATTGCCGTCATAGCCCATGCGAATCCTTTACTGTTCATGCCCATATTTCCGGCAAGTTTCCCCGCAGAGCTCTGGGTAATGAAAGCAGATCCATTTGTCGGGAAGGCTATCAAAATGACATTGTCCATGGCATCTGTTGATACCATCGAGTCAAGGGCAAGTATAGGTTTCCCGTCTGCCGAATCTTCCCCCATGGCAGCAAGAGCGTTGCAGAAATGAGGCGGGCGGTCTGCCTGGTTTGGCAATGCCGGCGTAGTGGCCAGCTGTGGCACACCTGTTTCGCCAGGATAAGGAGCCGCGGGTCTAGCCCAGCTTTCATTGGGATATACGGCAGACAGTACCATGTCATAATAATCCAGTCTGTAACCTTTTTCGCTGCATCCCGCAACCATACCCCTAAACCAGTCAGACATTCCAGGTGTATACTTTTTTATGTAGTAATCCCAGACCTTCATGTCGCTTGTGACCGTATCCTTACCGTACTGGTCATAAAGCCTGCTTTTCAGGATCGCCACGTTATGGACCAGCCTGGTTGCCGTCTGCTGGCCATACTGCCGCCCCATCTCGTAATCTGTACCTGATACGACTACCACCTGCGGGAATCCGGTTGACACAAAAACCTCGGGCGTTGTTTCAGGTATTGTTGATTTTTCTGCCGGAGAGCCGGCGCTTGAATCGCTGCTGCAATTAATTTGCAAAGCCATGATGAAGGAAAAAACGATTGTTATGAGTATGTAACTGAAAATACCATGTCCTTTTTTCATAATCACTACCTCCTGAAAAAAATTTTAATTTATTATTAATTTTTAAAAAAAATATTATTGTTTTATTACAGTGCGCAAATCACCTCCTTATGCTTTTATTATTATGTAAAAAATAATTGCCAGGTTAGGGATACAATTGTTGATAATTAGTTTTACTAATCGAAAATAAACGGCCGAAATATTTATGTATTGGAAAAAAGGGACATTTGTATGCCGGTTTTTTCTGCAGAAGAAAAGGAATCACTTTCGGGAGAAAAGAAGTGCTTAATATGACAGATATAAAATATATTATTAAGCATCTGGATTAGGAGTTCGCTTTAAAACTTATAAAATACTTTTTATGAAATATGCTTTTCTATTGACATTATAACTTTTATTACCGATGATATATTTACTTGCCGGATAATGATGTGTCCTATGGGTATTGTCCGCGTGATTTGTTTAAAAAATGAAAAAGAAAAATTCAATTAGAAAATTCAATATTCCTGCGGGGATAATAGCGTTATTATTCCTTTTCAGTTTAATCATTTTTTTAACTCCATATTTGTCCGGCCGGGATATTGTGATAATTAAAATCCCATCGATCGGCAATAATATTGTAAACGCGCTTAAATTTTCCGGTCCTTTGATATTACTATTTTTTATATTTTTGTTTTTGCCTTTATGGGCAGGAACAGAAAAATCATCTGAGTGCGATCCTCCGAAAAATAATGATTCAATCAATCCGCCCGCGCCGACCGCTATCTCCCGGAAAGCGGATGATAAGTTATTTTTTGAGACAATAATTGATGTGAATTCGAAATCCGACGCTTCCGGCAGCGGATATGAAAAAGAGGAAGTCCCATCAGTACTTAAAATAAATATAAAACCGGAATATATCGTTAACGCGGTCACTGATAATTCTGTTTATAAAATAGGCTGTTCCAAAAAAGCAGGATATTATATTGTTTCAGGAGGATGGTTCAGCAAAAAAGGTAAACCCGGATATGAGGTAAAAATACTAGGGTGTCTGAAAAACGCTGATGATAAATCTGCTGAAGAAATTTATAAAGGGTATATCGCATCTTGCGATATGTGCATAAAATTCGGTAACGGAGTTGTCACTTCACCAGTAAAGAAAATTACGCTCTGGAAGCCTATTATCTGAATTCAATTTAAGATTTTGCATCTATTTGTGCGATTGAAAATAAATTGGGATATCCCGTGAAATTCCTCCGTCGGCAACAGGTCACTTATATTTTTTCCAATAGCGCTTTTTATCATAATGGCTTCTTTAATCTGATCCTGCCTGCCCATTCTTACCGTATAAGGGGCAATATAAAACTTCAACGCGTTTTTATCTCCGGTGTATAAATCCTTGTATTACGCTTTTAAATAAAATTGCCGATATATGTTAAAAGATGAAAAAGGAATTAATCGTGGATAAATCCGTAAAACAATTATATGCCAACATCGGCAAACTGGTCACATCCTCTCTTAAATTAAACCAGATAGTGAAGGGCATCCTTGAAGAGATCCATCAGTTTTTCAACCCGGAATACTGGAGCCTTTTGCGACTGGATAAAGAGACTCAGGAACTTTATTTCGTAATTTTTAATGGGCCTGCGCATCTGAAAGACGTAAAGGATATCAGGCTAAAACTGGGTGAAGGAATTGCCGGTTCGGTAGCTCAAAACAGGCTGCCCTGTTTTATACGGGACACGTCCAGAGAAAAAAATTTTTGCAATAAAGTGGATACAAAGACCGGCTTTAAAACAAAGTCAATTATCGCGGTGCCTTTGATATGCCGTGGGGAAGCGTACGGCGTTATTGAAATCGTAAATCCGGTTGACGGGGGTTCATTCACGAAGGATGAATTTCTTATTCTTCAGACCATCGCGGATTTTTCCGCCATCGCATTTGCAAATGCAGCCCTGTATGAAAGCGCGATTCAGAATTCATACATCGACAGCCTCACGGGCCTGTATAACCGTACGAAATTCGATCAGGTAATTGAGCAATGCGAGCTATGCTCTACGAATCACAAGCGCAGCCCTGAAAAAGAATATATTTCGGTCATTGCCGTTGACCTGAATAATTTCAAGGAAATCAATGATACTTACGGCCACCTTGTCGGGGATGATGTATTGAAAGCGGCTGCCGGTTTTTTTAAGACCTGCATCAGGGAAGACGATACTTTATTCCGTCTGGGAGGGGATGAATTTATTTTTCTAATCAAAAGCATCTCCGAAGAGCAGCTTGCTGCGGCACAGAACAGGATAATTAAACTGCTGGAAGAAGGGAACAGACAGACGGTAATGAACGAGATTACGCTTGAATTTTCATTCGGTTTTGCTTCCGGGAAGCAGGATGAAATAAGAAAACTGCAGGAAAAATCGGACTCCGAACTCTATTTGATGAAAAAAGAAAAAAACAGTCTGACGAAATTCCGGGACGGCGTTTATTCGTAACTTGCAGAAAATTTGAAATTTACGCGATTTTTACCGTAAATTTCGAAATATCCTTAACTTCTTATCTGAAAGCAGCATTAATTTATATATTAAATTATAAATTCGATATATATTATATATATAATAATATTTTCACACATGTATATTGTTCGACAATTTTAATTAAAAATTAAATTTGCCTCTTTATAAAATTTGATTACACGCGATATGAAGAATAATAATATCGGCAAAGAAATTTCGCTTATTCACAAATCAACTCTTCTTGAAAATCCGGTACTCAGGCATTTTGTAAAGAAATACGAGCTATCACTGGTGGATACGGTCGTACTCGGAGTACTTCTCGAACTTACCGGCCAGAGAAAAACGGATATCCGTACACATTACCATATAATAGCCGAACAGGCCGGGATATCGGATATGGAGGCATATCAAAGCATAATTTCGCTTCACAGAAACTGGATAATAGACTGGAAGCCGATCGGAAATTTTGTTCACATTTCATTCAATGAAGTGGAAGAAAAGATTGAAGAGATTTACCTGGCATATCGGAACGCGAAAAAAATACGAAAACTTGAGGCTGAACTGTCGGATATAAAAGCAAAAAAATATGTCCCTTCGGATGAGCTTTTTGACATAGTTATGCCTCTGATAGGACGAATAATATCGATAAAAATGTCCGAGACGCTGAACGCTCTGGTAAATTACATTAATAATAAATTAGAGTCCGCGACCAGCTTAAAAATATGGAAATACAGATTCCAGTCATATAAAACGGGGCTGCCTCTTGCGGAGATTGTTTTCCGGAATTCGCTCCCGTATGTCGTAAAAGAGATTTTACTTATAGAAAAAAAAACGTCTGTTTTAATATCCAACGCGTCATATAAGGAAAATGAGGGAGCGGATAAGGATATTGTCGCAGCCATGCTTTCGGCCATAACCGAGTTCATCAAAACATCCTTTAATAAGGATGATTCATCATTAAATGAAATCAGCTTCGGCGATTCAAAAATACTGATATTTGAAAGCACCTATTTTTATTCGGCGATACTGGTATACGGGAATCCTTCCGCTGAATTTTTAAATTCAGTGGATTCGCTGATGAATTCCATTCATTTGAGATACAGGGGAAGGCTGAAAAAATTCAGCGGCAAAATGGATGGTTTTGAACCGATATATGAGAAGTTATTGGATTTTATTAATAGAGCCAACAATCACACCGGGCGTACAGCTGAAGTAAAATCCTATGCGAAACTTAAAATTGCCGGAGCCGTCTGCGCGTCGGTTATTGTTGCTGCTGCGGTTATCTTTGGCATCGGCGTACTAAGAGATTATCGGCTTGAAGGCAAAATAAAAAACGCTATTAACGCTTCGCTGCCCCTGTATACTCACGATATAGATATCGATGTAAACGGCGATAATCTGACAATTAAAGGGGCCGTAAGTTCACAGGAAACCGGCGCGGCAATCGAGCGAATTGCATCCGATTTTCCTGAAATCAGGAATATCAGGAACAGGACAGTAGCGGGGGATTTCCGCACGGCTGAAAATCTCAGAAATAATATCTCGGCATTTGAGAAGAAATTTAAGGAACTGCAATTGCTTTTCGTAAAACAGGAGCTGGAGAAAATTGTGATCCAGTTTCCGACCGGTATATCTGCAATTGGCGATAATCAGATCCTTCAGCTTAAAAAAATCCATGAGATCTTAAGAGTTTATCCGGATATCGAGGTCGATATTATCGCCTTTAACGATCCTCCCGGAGGATTGAAAATCAATACAAAACTTGCCGAAGCAAGGATGAAAGCTATTTCTGATTATATGTCCGCGCGCGGGATAGACAGGAAAAGAATACACGTAACGGACTTCAACCCGGACGTGATAAATGCTGATCCCAGGTACAGGGATTACAAAGACACAAGGGGAATAATGTTGTTTGCAAGACAGATTGACAGCAAGAATTCCTGATAACACTGCTGATGAATAAACCGGAGAAATTTTAAGTGAACGCGGCATATAAGTTAAAGATAGTCCTGCTGGGCGATTTTGCCGTCGGGAAAACAAGCATTATCAGACGTTTTGTTTTCGATGAATTCAGCGATTCCTATCTTACGACTATCGGAGTCAAGGTAACAAGAAAGGAAGTGGATATCAAAGATATCGGCAGAACAGATCTGCTGTTGTGGGATATAGCAGGAAGCGACAGGTTCAACATTATCTCCCCTGAATATATTAAGGGATCTGCCGGGGGCATTATTGTTGCGGATATTACAAGAAGAGATACCGTTGAAAACATTGCTATTAATGCAGATTTAATTAAAGAAATTAATCCCCAGGCAGTTCTGGCTGTGGCATTAAATAAAACTGATCTTACCGATGATCCCGACGGAAATTTGAAGCTTGCTGAGGAAATAATAAAAAGATACTCCCTTAACTGGTGTGAACCAATACTGCTCACGAGCGCGAAGAACGGAATAAATGTTGAGAGTCTTCTTTTTAATCTTGCGACTTCAATCATTAATCGGGTAAAAAAATGAAATATCAATTTGATCCTTCGCTTTGCAGCAGGTTCGGCCTTTACTTTTCACGTGTTGATTCCAATTTAAAATTTTATCATTACGGCGCTTACCTGCGCGAATATCTTTCCGTTCCCGGATCCCCGGACTCAGTTGATATAAGGGAGCTTTTTCCGGAGGTAATCGGGCTTGAGACGGAAATTAAAAAGGTTCTTTCGGGCGCAGAAAAGGAATTTATCATACCAAAGATCAATCGCGAAGGAAGCAGGAATATCTGCTTTAATCTGCAGCTGCTGAATTATAAATATAACGGACGTGATTGTATAGCCGTTATACGGGATATTACGGAAGATATTAACACGCTGCGTACCCTGCAGCAGAACAGAAATGAAATAGTGCTGCTGCATAAGGAGCTTCTTGACAAGAATGCTGAACTTGATAATGCAAACAGGGAACTAATCAAAAGCAGGGATGAAGCAAAAAAACTGAATCTTGAACTGGAAGAAAAAGTTAAGCTTCGGACTTCGGAACTCAATGAAAGCTATGAGTTAGCCAGAAGATTGTTCCTTCAAACCGTAAATTCACTGACGCAGGCTCTTGAAATGAGGGATCCGTATACGGTCGGACATCAGCTTCGCGTTGCCAAGCTCGCACAGGCAATTTCACGAAAACTGGGTCTTCCCCAAATGACGACTGAGGGGATATTTATATCCGGACAGCTGCACGATATCGGCAAGATATATGTTCCTTCCGAGTTTTTAACAAAACCCGGAACTCTCACTGAAGAAGAATTCAATGTAATAAAAACTCACCCATTGATGGGATTTGAAATAGTCAAGAATATCGAGTTCCCATGGCCTGTTGCTTCAATTTTACTTCAGCATCATGAATTGCTGGACGGCAGCGGATATCCCTTTGGCCTGGAGAATGAGCAGATAAGAATAGAAGCTAAGATTTTATGCGTCGCGGATGTGCTTGAAGCGATGAGCACCGACAGACCGTACAGGCCTTCTCTGGGTGTGCAGATTGCAATGAATGAAATAATTACATTCAGAGGAATTCGTTATGATCCGCAGGCTGTGGACGCATGCGTTGAGCTTTTCAGGAAGGAAGAGTTTGGCTGGGATGATGACTGACAAACCGGCTTATAAAAAACTTTCTATTTCGCGTAAAAAAAATATAAATTAAAGCGTATATAGCTTTTTAAAGCTGCAGGTGATCATGAATCATGCTGAAGGCCATTGTTTTATAAAAGAACCGCTTGAGGAGCCGGTTTATGAAATCATTCACAGAACATATTACTTTCAATACTAAGAAGAAAAGGGAATATATCAACATCACGGGCATTGTGGAAGATCTGGTGATAAAGAGCGGGGTCAGGGAAGGGCTTTGTCTGGTTAACGCAATGCATATCACGGCTTCGGTCTATATAAACGACGCGGAAAACGGCTTAATCCAGGACTTCGACGATTTCCTGGAAAAACTTGCGCCTCACGAGCCGGTGAACGCCTACCGCCACAACCGGAGCGGCGAGGATAACGGCGACGCGCATATCAAGCGGACTATCATGGGACGCGATGTGGTCGTAGCAGTCACAAATGGTAAACTCGATTTCGGCCCGTGGGAACAGATCTACTACGGGGAATTCGACGGCATGCGTCCCAAGCGGGTGCTTGTAAAGATAATCGGTGAATAAAGGCACGATGTCGATTGATCCGGAATGCCGGCTGTTGATATTATTTATAATTTTTATCTTTATTCTTTATCTGATTGACGGGATATTGATGATCATTGTTTTAAAACAACGATCGTATATCGGCCTTACAAATTAAAGGAGGTTTTATGAAACATATCATTCATTTGTTTTTATCAACACTTATCTTCTCATCATTTGCCATTGCTCAGGATTATGGCGCGGATCTAAAAAACATACGGGATACATTAAATGCCCAGGACCAGCAGGTGCGATCCAGAGCTTCAAGAAACCAGGCTTCGGACAAGAAAGCCTTGTTGGAACAAATTAAAAAACGAATAAATGTTGTTCGGGAGACAAGTCAAAAAATACAGGCAAAAGCATCCGATTGCCAGAGGAATACTGATCCCAGGATTAAAAAGGACTGCGAGGTCTCAATAAAGAATAAAATTGCGGAGATGAAGTCCGATCTCGCCGGTATTGACGCTGATATTAAAAAATTAAAATAAATACAGGGTAAATCTATGACTAAATGGTTAATGCTTTTGCTTCTTTGCCTGCCGGTCCCGCCTGTTTTTGGCGCGGATGTTTCGGATTTTTCCTATGAACTTAAAGACAAGGTGATGCTTAAAACGGAAAAAGGATGGAATTATGTCCATCTCTCTTTCGATCAAGCTCCAAAAAAACAGGCAGATAATTCCGTTAAAGGAAAAGGCGACGAAAGCACTTTAAAAATAGGTTTTGGAGTAATAGGCGACTTGACAAACGGCCGGGTCAAAGTGGATCTTGTCAATGCGTCCGGAACTCCTGTACAGGGCGGAGCCAACGGAGAATATTCTTTGCTTCCCGGAGTTTACAACGCCGGGTTCACAACTGAATTGCAGGAGGGCGGTTTTATCCGTTTTAAAGTCAATAATATCAAGATAGAGAGATCATCAGATTCCAGTCTCATGGTTTTTCTTCATGATGTACAGGTTGCGCTGGATTCAGCGCCGGCCAAATTTGACGGAGCTCACAGGGGGCTTGCGTTTTTAGGCGCGGAAGTTTACTCGGACAGATGGAACAGGAAAGGCTGCTGTTACAGTATTTCCATCAGGCTTTTTCCGGAAGGCAACCGGAAAAACGCGATTAAAGAAAAGGATGCCAGTAACGACGCCAACCGTTATTACGATCGTTTTGGAGTATTTGATGTAAAAGTTGTTGTCAATGTCGATTTCGTAGGTATAAATCATACTTTCTGGCTTGAAAAAGTAAAAATCGATCCTGATACAAAATATAAAATCAAAGTCAATATGAATGCGGCGATTGCAGGGAGCGAAGGCGGGAAGAACGCTCCCTTTGCATTGCATTTTTATCCGCAGGGATCTGCCAAAAAATTCGGCAATAAGGTCAATGAAAAAGCGAGGCTATTCGGGATTGACAGGCCGTATCAGCACACAATAGCTCCTCCAGGGACATATGATGTGCTTATAATTTGGAACTGGGGGGCGAAAAAAGAATGGCGGGTAAATGTTAAGCTGGATTACGCAAAAGATACGACTGTTAAATAATACTGCTTGGGGCAATCCCATTTAAGCCTATCGATTTACGGAGCAAATCGATAACGCCTAGAAACATAATACACAGCCGACGCCGAAGGTGGCGGCCGGTACGTCAGTTTCGGGGGCTTGCCCCGGGGGATTTTATTTTTTTAATGCCGTTGCCGTGAACATTATCCTGTTCGGATATGTTTCCTTTATTTCCACCTGGAAGCCCAGGTTCGGGGCTTTTGCTTTAAGCTCGTCCGCCAGATCGGTCGTTTTGCCTGCGAATTCTACTTCTATCTTTGAGTATTTCCCGGCCTGACCTCTTGTGTACACTTTATTAATCCCTCTTACCCTGTGCTCGATCTGGTTCCTGAATTTAGTGAGCTCATCGTAATTGAGACCTGCTATGTTCATCATTATCATTCTTCTTGTGGCCGACTCGAGGAATTTCCTGGTTATCTGGTTCATGAACGGACCGGATGTGAATTTGCCCGTTGTTTCGTCTGTTTTGCCCAGAACGCTCTGCAGGCAGTTTTGGACTGCTATTTTGGAAGCCGTATCGCTGTCTATATGAACGGCCGGCTTGTTTACGCTTGTGCTGGCAAGCACTCTTCCGGTATACACATCCACCGCCTTAATGTTCACTATCGCCTGTTTGGATTTCATGGTAGAGGTATAAGCTTTTAATGCATGGCTCTGATCTGTTGTCTTGACATTGCCGGTAATTATCACCTCGGCTCCTATATCGACGAGCAGAATGTTCTGGATGTCCTCTCCTACCGTGCCTGCCATGGCTTTTGCCATTTTGGCTTTTTCCTTTCTCATCAATTCCTGGGTTACGGCGGCATCCACGAATTCAAAGCCTGCTTTGCCCATTATATCCATCATAGTCATTTCCGTAACAGTGCTGCCCGGAGCATTTTCATTTCCTTCGAATGATTCCCTGACAAGTACCATGAATTTCGGCCTGCCGTAATTTCTCAGGGTTGCTTCGATCGTATCATTAACCGCCTGGGGATAAACTTCGCCTTCTATAGTAACCACCCAGGCGCCCTGTTGCGCTCCTTCTTTTAATATCTTCCAGTTTCTTACCATGCCGGTCGAGTGCGCTTCCACGATCGATTCGATCAGAGCGAAATCCTCAACTATAGCCCTGCCGCTAACCGTTGTGCCGAGAATTTTTTTAACGAGCTTATTCATTGCGTCGTCTATTGCCCTGTCGCGCGCCAGTGCAGTGTCGTTATCGTATATTGTACCGTATCCGGTCTCCTGTCCCCGCATGCTGTTTTCGGGAGTGCTCTGTACCTGTCCCCCTTTTGTTTTCCCGCCTCCGCAGTAAAGGAATCCGAAAGCAATCGCGATCGTCAAAGCAATTAATTTTGTCTTCATTTTGTATTGCTCCTGTTTAATAAGTATTCGGTCTGATGGTATAATTATTTTGCCGATTAGAGAAATTTAGAAAGAGTGAAGCATAGTTTTATTCGATTTAATAATATTTAAAATGAATTATATAGTCAAATGATTTTTAGGGAAAAATTTATACCATAAGGTACTTTGTTTTAATTTCCTCATTCGCTTCAAGGTCGGCAACAGTGCCTTCAAAACGAATTACTCCCTCATCGATAACATAGGCTCTGTCGATAAGTTTGAGCGCGGATCTGATGTTCTGTTCCGAAAGGAGAATGCTTATTCCGGCTTCCTTGAGTTTTAAAATCTGCTTCTCGAGATCGCGCACAATAAGAGGCGCGAGGCCTTCGGTAGGCTCATCCAGCAAAAGGAGTTCGGGGCTGTTCATCAATGCCCTGGCAATAGCGAGCATCTGCTGCTCTCCGCCGCTTAAATTGCCCGCCCTCCTGGTTTTCATGTAAGTAAGCGGGGAAAACAGTTTGTATACCCTGTCTTTATCCCATTCTTTGTTTCTTCTGAATGCAATATCGAGATTATCGTCTACGGTCAGATCCGCGAAAACCCTCCTGTCGTCGGGCACATATCCAATGCCGTCTCTTACCAGAAGAAACGGTTTTCTTCCCGCAATGTTTTTCCCGTTGAATGTAATGGCACCATCCCTCGGAGGGGTTAGTCCCATAATGCTTCTCATGGTCGTGCTTTTTCCGGCTCCGTTTCTGCCGAGCAGGCCGACGCATTCGCCTTTGGCGAGTGTAAGGCTGACATTGAAGAGTATGTGGCTCAGCCCGTAATATGTGTGTATGTTTTTCACTTTTAACATGTGTCACCGCCGAGATAAGCTTCCTGTACGGCCTCGTTGCATCTGACCTGGTCGCATGTTCCCTGGATTATGCTCGCTCCGCGGACCATGACCATAATCCTGCTAGAGATTGAAAAAACGAGTTCCATATCGTGCTCGCAGAATAGAATCGTAAGCCCCATTTTATCTCTTAGATGCTTGATGAGATCTATACAGCGTGCAGTTTCTTCAGGGGACATGCCTGCAGTGGGTTCATCCAGGATCAGGAACTCCGGATTCCCTCCCAGCGCTATTGCTATCTCAAGTACCTTTCTGTCGCCGTGCGAGAGGGCTCCGCTTATATTATGCTGTTTATCGGCAAGCCCCACGCTTTCAAGTATCCGCCTGGTTTCACCGATAACGAGTTTTTTTGACGGCGTAAAAAGAGTCCATGTCCTCCTTTCCCTGGCCAGCACCGAAACCTGTACGTTTTCAAATACGGACAGTTTCTGAAACACGTTGACGACCTGAAAAGATCGCGAGATCCCTATCCTGCAGATCTTATGGGGAGGGAATCCGGTTATATCGATACCCTTGAAAAGCACTTCGCCTCTATCCGGTTTAAGTATGCCGGTAATAAGGTTAAAAAGAGTCGTCTTGCCGGCTCCGTTCGGACCTATAACCGCGACGATCTCGCCTTTTCTTACTTCAAGGGACGTATCCTTTACGGCCTTGAATCCTCTGAATGATTTGGATAATGATTTTACCTGTAACACGGTTTATGCCTTTATCGCTTTACCTGACGGTTTTATTTTTTTACCGAAATAACCGAGCACTCCGTTCGGCAGAAAGAAAATTATTATCATAAGTATTATGCCCTGAATAAATGCCCAGTATATCGTGAATGTGCCTATAAAGGTACGGAATAATACCATTAATGCGGCGCCGGCAAGAGGCCCGATGAATATATGCCATCCTCCGAGGAGACACATTATCATGACTTCCATGGAAATTGTCCAGAACAGCATGTCGGGGAATACGCTGTTGTCGACGACAACGAATAAAATGCCCGCGACGCCCGCGAAAAAACCGGCTATTACCAGAGCGGCAAGCTGATGACGTTTAACGTTGACTCCTATCATTTCGCTCCGCACAGTGTTGTCCCTGATGCTCTGAAGCACGCTGCCGAAGGGGGCTTTTATAATTTTATAAATTATATAAAAGGATACTAAACAGACCAGAAATGTAAAATAATAAGCCCCTGTAGGTGTTGATATGAGCTCCGGCATCGGGATACCGTGTATGCCGTCCTCGCCGCCCGTGAACGACCGCCATCTGTAAATGACAACCCATACCAGCGAGCCGAGCGAGATTTGAAGCATGCCGAAGTAGAGTTTAGACAGTCTTAAGCAGATAAGCCCCATGACAAAGCTGAGCGCTGCCGATACAACCGGGCCTGCAAGAAAGGCGATCCATACGGGCATGCCGGATTTTAAAAGCATTAGCGCGGTCGCGTATGCGCCTGCGCCGTAAAATACGCCGTGATGGAACTGGTATATCCCGCCGAATCCGAGCACGAAGTTCAGGCTTGTTGCCAGGAGACCGAATACGAGAATAAGTGATATGAGATATATGTAGAATCTGGCCTGTATAAACAATGGAAGAAGAACGGGGATAAGCAGAACCAGAACGATTCCCGCAACGGCAATGATGAAGCTTTTAGAATAAAATAAATCTTTCAGCATAGCATGCATAGCATGTACCTTTTTTATTTTTTCAGCAGATACCGAATAATTCCGCCAAATCCGGTCACAGATCACGGATGAGCCGGCTGTTAAAATCACCAGGTCGATTTAAGCAGCCCTGTAGGCCTGAAAAGCAATACAATAACAACGGCTAAATACGGGAACACGATCCCGAATTGGGGCCATACTAAAATTCCAAGCGACTGGGTTAAGCCGAAAATGAGTGCACCGAGCAGAGCTCCCCACATGTTGCCCAGGCCGCCTATGATTACTATTAAAAACGCTTCCATAATGATTGAATGATCCATCCCCAGAGTTACGCTTACGGTCGGGGCTACGAGAGCCCCTCCGAGACCTGCAAGCAGGCAACCTATTACGAATACGATTGCGAACACCCAGCTTACGTTTATCCCGACAGCTCCTACCATTTCCCTGTCCACAGCCGCTGCCTTTGCGATTTTACCTATTTTTGTTCTGTTGACCAGGAACCATAATAGAAATGCCACAACCGGTCCGACTACAAGTAAAAACAGGTTATAAACGGGAAAGGGCAGGTCGCCGAACAGGGAAACGAATCCGTGAAAAATTTCGGGCACCGGCACGGATTTATAATCCGCGCCCCATGTGAATTTAACGGCATCCCCCAGCACAAGAGAAAAAGCGAATGTGAACAGTATCAGCATAAGATGCTCGCTTTCATAAAGATACTGGAACATTCCGCGTTCAATGGCAAGTCCGATGAGAGCTACGATCAGAGGTGAAATTAAAAGCGCCAGCCAGAAACCCAGCGTGCTCCCGCCCGAAAACGCGGTAATAGTATACGCCAGAAACGCGCCTATCATGTAAAGAGAGCCGTGAAAGATGTTCGGGATTCTGAGCACTCCAAGAATAAGGCTCATTCCGGAGGAAACAATAAAAAGGATTACAGTCCGGCTGAGTCCCACGAATATCTGGGAAAATATGGTTGGAGGGATTATAGAATATATAAAGTCCAATTATTTATCTCCTGAAATAAGTGAGTAACAGCGATATAAATTCTATAAAAATTATTTGCCCGAATTGCCTGTAAAGCTTCGCAAAGTTTTTAGTATAAATATTATAAATATTTCTTGTTTAAGCAAAGGGCAAAAGCCCTTTGCTTTTTATTTTGCATTATTTTCCGGCTTAACAAGAAGGATCCGAGACAATATTAAAATGCGATCCGGTTATTTTTTCTTTTCTCTTGCTTTTCTGACATCATCGCAAGATGGAGCGCCTTCTTTTGGCGGAACAGTCACGATATTCGTGCCGATCAGGAAATTTTTATATTTAGCCACCTTTTTGGTCATACCGTAAAAAGTCGGAAGCATCAGCTGGTGGTCGCATGCCCGCATTTCAGCTTTCCCGACCGGGGAATCCAGGACCATGCCTTCAAGAGCATTGATGAATTTTTCTTTGTCAAAAGAGCCGGCTTTTTTATACCCATTAGTTATAAACTGGGCGACCATATAGCCGAAAAACGAAGGCATCGTCGGATATTTATTATATCTTTTCTGGAATTCGGCAATGAATGCCTTATTGGCCGCTGTTTCCGGATAGTAGAACATATACGATGCCGTCCCTGCGACGCCTTCAGGCCCGTCGTTGCCGAGTGATTTTAAAACCGCGAGATCAATTGCAGTATGCTGATAGATCGGTATTTTATTTATAAGTCCCGTCGCTTTTGCGGCTTTTTGAAATCCGATGACGCTGGCGCCGCTGTTGCCCGCAATAATATAATCAGGTTTGGCGGCCATGATCTGGGTAATATAAGGAACAAAATCACTTTCCCCGACTTTCCACCATGTCTGTCCCAGCAGTTTTACGCCCGGCTTCATGGCTTTCAGATTGTTCCATACAGCTTCGCAAAGCGCATGGCCGTATTCCATATCGTCGCCCGCGATCCAGTATTTTAAATAAGGTTTTTTTGCCAGAGCGGCTGCGGCTGCTTTTCCCGCTATGGCAGTGTTTTCACATATATGAAAAAGATATCTATGCCCCTTTTCTCCGGTGATTTTTTCGCTTTTTGCGTTAGTAACGAAATACGGGACTTTTTCTCTTGCGGAAAATTCGGATACTGCAAGTGCGGCAGCGCTGCTAACCGAACCTATAAGAACATCTACGTTCTCTTTTAATATGAGCTCTTTTGCCATTGATAGAGCGATGTCCGGTTTAAAGCCGTCGTCTCTCTTGACATATTCTATTTTTCTGCCGAGTATCCCGCCTTTGGCATTGACTGCGTCGGCGACAAGCTGAAATCCTTCAAGTGTTTCATTGCCGAATACGGCGGCAGGTCCGGAATATGTATCTACAAATCCGATCTTGAGTGTATTCGCTGCCTGTGAGAATGAAAATGCCAGAACAAGACCGATAAAGCAGAGTAAAAGAACAAATAAAATAAAATATTTTTTCATATCTTCCCTCTTCTCGTAATTTTTAAATTACAGACATTGACCTGCAGACCAGGTAATAAATCACATAGATAAAATAGTTAAATTGTCAACTACTATTGTGTTTTAAAAAGCCCTTAATTATTTAATTTCCCGAAAGTGGTTTATATTTTTTAAAAGAATATTTTATCGTTTTGCCTTAATATTTTTTTAAGACGACCTGTAATTGCTCGAATGAAATATTTTACCGGATAGGTTTTTAAATGCGTTCTGAATATTAATCTTGACATTGGGCGTTGACCTGAGAAAATAAAAAAAATACATTTAGGCAGCAAGAGTACTCCTTCTGAAAGACAAATTTTTTATAATAATTTTTAATGGAAATTTTTCTCCGCGCTACCGGAAGGATAGGCGGATCGATAATATTTATTCCAAGGCCTTGAAACATAATACCCCCCCCCGACACCGAAAGTGGCGGCCGGTACGTCACCTTCGGCCGGGGGCTTGCCCGGGGGAATTTTATTTATAAGGAGGGTAATAGAATAATAGATCCGGTGCATATTGTTCTATAGCGTAAAAGTGTATGACAAAAGAAAACATTGATACAAAGGGTTTTTTGCTTATACTCGTTCTCACGCTTCTCTGGGGCTTTAATTATTCGGCTATCAAATTTTCAAACACGGGTCTGTCGCCTGTATTTACATCCTTCCTTCGCTCTGCTATAGCATCTGTCTGCGGAATAGCGTACTGCCTGGCGATTAAACAAAAGCTGTTCCACAAAGGCATTTTGCTTTTTCACGGCGCAATGATAGGCCTTTTCTTCGGACTTGAATTCGTATGCCTGTATTTTGGCCTTCTTTTCACCGATTCCGCCAGGTCGGTAATCTTTATGTATCTTTCGCCTTTTATAGTCGCGATAGGCGCGCAGATATTTTTAAAAGAGAAGCTGAATACGCTGAAAACGATCGGTCTGGTGCTGGCATTTCTCGGTATTTATTTCGTATTCAGGGGAAAGCCGACCGTCTATAATAAATATATGCTCTTAGGCGATCTTCTCGCTATTATAGCTGCCGTATTCTGGGGGGCAACTACCGTTTATATAAAAAAGTTCCTTGCGGAAAAAGTTCATGCAATCAACACGTTCCTGTATCAGCTGGTCTTTTCTGTGCCTATTATTCTTATATGCGCGTTTATTCTTGAAGATACATGGGTAAAGGACTTTAATATATATATCGCGGCTTCTCTGTTTTATCAGTCCGTTATAGTCGCATTTATATCGTACTTTGTCTGGTTCAAATTAATTTACCTGTATCCTGTTGCAAAGCTTTCCGTCTTCACTTTTCTTACTCCTATATTCGGAGTATTTTTTGGCGTGTTATTCTATAATGAAGAACTGACATTCGGCCTTGCGCTGGGGCTTGTTCTTGTCTGCATCGGGGTATATTGTGTAAATTATAAGTTAAATAGAAAGAATAAGATACCCGCTTAATGAGAAGCCATCTCAAAATTATAGGTACATATTAGTGATTAACGATAAATTGGAATACATCAGAAAATAACTAAAATTATTATTTTGCCTGCCGGTTTACGGGATTTTTTCACTTGACACATAAATACAATCTTAAAATATTATCCTGATTATATAATTACATTTTGACTGTATTGTTGTTATAAAAGCCTGTTATTATTTGAAAAATAATCCGCAGAATAATATCATTCTATAATTTTTTTTATTAGGCTGCGCCTGCAATTGATAAAACCGGTTATTACATTGAAAGAGCCTGTTGTCGGGCTTTGCCGTTAGACTTATATATAACTTTATACTCATAAAATAAAGTTCCCAAAATTATTTTAGAAACAGAGAGGTTACTCATGAAATTGGAAGGAAAAAATGCCGTTATAACAGGCGGCGGAAGAGGTGTCGGCCGCGCTATTTGTCTGGCTTATGCGAAGGAAGGCGCGAACGTAATCGTCAATTATGCCGGCAATGAAAAAGCTGCGAATGAAGTTGTGGAAATGGTTAAAGGCATAGGCAGAAAAGCAGTCGCGGTTAAAGGCGATGTTTCAAAGTGGGAGGATGCACAGAAGATTGTGGATGCCTGCGTACAGAATTTCGGTTCCATCCATATTCTCGTTAATAACGCAGGGATTTCGAAGCCGGCGATGCTTCATAAGCTGAGCGAGGAGCTCTGGAATGAAGTCGTGGACGTTCAGATGAAGGGGCCGTGGCATTGCATAAAAGCCGCATCTAAATATTTTATGGAGCAGAAGTACGGCCGTATAGTAAACGTTACATCTGTAGCCGGTATTGTGGGCACCACAGGACAGATACATTATGCTGCGGCAAAGGGCGGGGTTGTTACTCTGACAAAATCGGCCGCAAGGGAGCTTGCAAAGTTCAATGTAACTGCAAATGTAATTTCACTGGGTATTGTCACAACCGAGATGACATCCACTCTTCAGAACGATGAAAAGCTCAGGGAAATATATTTAAGACGCATTCTTCTGAACAAATACGCAGATCCGGAAGACGTTGTTCCGGCTTTCGTTTTCTTCGCTTCGGACGATTCAAGATATGTTACCGGCCAGCTTCTGTGTGTTGACGGCGGATACGGAATGACATAGACCGGACGGTTATTTAACCGATGTTGCTGCATTCGTTTAAAAAGAATTAAATTTTAATATTATAAAGAGGTTATATTATGGGTAAAGTAGCGATAATAGGTGTCGGTCAGAGCTCTTTTGTCCGTGAATATCCCGGGTCAATAAGAGAGCTGGCATTTGAAGGTTTCAGCGAAGCAATGAATGATGCACAGATATCCGCAAAAGATATTGATGCTACAGTAATTTGCTCGGCCCCTGAATATGATAAACAAAGATCCCCTGCCGGGGTTTTAGCTGAATATTTTGGGCTTAATCCTCAGCCTACATTTTATGTCGAGACATTGTGTTCGTCCAGCAGCACGGGACTCAAGCTCGCGTATTCACTGGTCGCGTCCGGTCTGCATGATTGCGTGGCTGTAGTAGGTTTCCAGAAGATGTCCGAGATTTCATCAAAAGAATCGCAGGAAAGAATGGGCCGCGGCGGCGACATTCAGTGGGAAAGTCCGTACGGCACAATGATGCCGGCGTATTATGCGATGCACGCCCAGGCGTATCTGGCGAAGTATAAGGATTTTTCAATAGACGATCTGGCGCTTGTCAGAGTTAAATCCGCGACATACGGCCAGCTGAATGAGAAAGCAATTTACAGGAAACCTGTAAAATTCGAGGATTTCACGCCGCATCCGGATCACAGAATGGCTGATCCCGTATCGAGCCCGCTTAGAGTCGGCGATTGCTGCGCAAACGCGGACGGAAGCTCATGCATGATAGTTGCCAGTGAAAAAGTGGCGAAGAAATTCAGCAAAAAACCCGTATGGATCCTCGGCGTAGGGGCCGCGAGCCAGAGCGTTAATATTGCCAACAGAAGCTCATTAACAGAGCTTGTTGCCGCAAAGATAGCCGGAGAGCAGGCTTTTAAAATGGCAGGCGTAAAGCCGAAAGACATAAACGTGGCGGAGGTACACGACTGCTTTACCATCGCGGAAGTTCTGGCTTACGAGGCTCTCGGTTTTGCAAAACCGGGCGAAGCCAAGGAATTGATCAGGAACAAAGAGACATATAAAGAAGGGAAAATACCGGTAAATGTCGACGGCGGACTGCTCTCCAAAGGACATCCGATAGGAGCAACAGGCGGATCGCAGGTGAGAACGATAGTGCTTCAGTTAAGAGGCGAAGCCGGAGCTATTCAGGTTAAAAATCCGAAGATCGGACTGGTTCACAATGTCGGCGGCGTCGGTCTTTACGGAAACGTAACAATACTTGGAATATAACATAGAGGTGGAAAAATGGCTGAAAAACAAAAAGACGATAGATTTAAGGTTTTCGGGACAGTAAGTTTTACCGCAACAACGAAAGTTAATGACTTCATTAAATATCTTGGAGAAGGAAAAATAATGACGACCAAATGCAAAAAGTGCGGTACTGTTTATTTTCCTCCGAGATATGACTGTTTTAATGATATGACCCATGATATGGAATGGGTGGAAGTTAAAGGGAACGGCAAGCTGGTTTCCTATAGCAAACTTCAGTACGGTCCCATAGGGTTCGAAGGCGATCTGCCTTACAGCATTGCGCTTCTTGATTACGGCGATTTTAAGGTATTCGGAAGAATTGCGAAGGATGTTCCGGAAAACGAGCTGAAAATAGGCATGGACATGAAAACGGTATCCAACAAACTGCCTAACGGACAGATAAATTTTGTATTTCAGAAAGCTTGATAATATATATTATCTGTAATCGGAACTTAAAGACACAAAGGATTGATTATCGTTCTTTGTGTCTTGGTGCTTTTATGGTTTAAATATTTAATGAACTATTTTAAAAGGAAACCTTTAAAAAATAAAGGAGGTTTATTAATATGGGAGAAACTCTCGTTCAGGTTAATGAAAAATACAACGGCGCCGTAACGGAGCTTGTAATAGGTCCTGCGCCCGCTAACATCGTAAGCGAAGCAGCTATGGCCGAATTAGCGGTCCAGCTGGATAAAGCTGCCAAAGATCCGAACAAGAAACTTGTAATTCTGACAGGGGCCGGGGATCATTTCAGCTTCGGGGCAAGCGTGCAGGAGCATACGCCCGACAGATGCGATTCAATGATAACCAAGTTCAATAAGTTTATCGGTAAAATTCTGACTTGCCCCGTGCCTGTGCTGGCCCGGGTAAGAGGCAATTGCCTTGGAGGCGCTTTTGAAGTTGTGCTCGCCTGTAATTTTATCTTTGCCGAGAAAAAAGCTTCATTTGCTTTTGCAGAGATCAAGCTCGCCGTTTTCCCTCCTCCGGGCTCAATACTGCTTCCTCTTGTAGTGGGGGATAAAATAGCATCCCAGATGGTTTTGACCGGCGCAGCAAAATCGGCGGAAGAGCTTTATACCTTTAATTGTATCAATGAAACGGCGGATGACGCTGCCGCTCTGGATAAAGCCATAGACACTTTCGTCACCAAAAGAATACTGCCGCTGAGCGCATCTTCCATCCGGATAGCCAACGAGGCAGTAAGGATAGATATAATAAAGAGATATAATGAACATATCGATAACATTGAAAAACTGTATTTAAAGAAGCTGATGAGCACCAAGGACGCGGTTGAGGGCATTGTTTCCTTCATGGAAAAGAGGCCGCCCAAGTGGCAGAATAAATAATTAAAGAGAATTCTAATTACCGGATAGCCCCGTCCGAAAGGCGGGGTTAAATTCTGTTTCACAGAAGGTTTAGAATAAGTTTCAAACTATTTTATTGAGGTGATCAGTATGGATAGAATGACTTTTGGCATTACGATGCTGGTTGTCGGAATGGGAGGGACTATCGCAACTCTCATTATTTTCAGTCTTATTATGGCAGTACTGAAGAAAATTTTCCCGTATCGTCCGGAAAAAGAAGAAGCTGGAAAAGGAGGAGCAAACAATGGCTGATGCATTTTTAAGCGGTTTACAGGGTCTGATCGCTGGTTTTGTAAATTTAGATTATTCGAATATTCTAATGATAATTATCGGCGGTGTATTAATGTACCTGGGAATTAAAAAAGGTTTCGAGCCTTTATTATTGGTCCCAATTGGATTTGGATGTATTCTGGTAAATATTCCATTAGCCGATCTTATGGAACCGCATGGTTTCTTAAGGATTATTTATGATTTCGGCATTATAACCGAACTTTTCCCTCTTTTGATATTCGTCGGAATCGGCGCTATGACGGATTTCGGGCCTGTGCTTGAGCATCCGTACACATTCCTGCTCGGCGCAGCGGGGCAGTTCGGAATTTTCTTAACTCTTTTCCTTGCGCTTGCTCTCGGTTTCCCGGAAAAAGACGCAGTTACAATCGGTATTATCGGAGCATGCGACGGCCCGACGGTAATTTATGTCGCGTCGCAGTATGCGCCTCATCTACTTGGGCCTGTATCCGTAGCTGCTTATTCTTACATGTCTCTTGTCCCGCTTCTTCAGCCGCCGATCATGAGAGCGCTAACATCAAAGAAAGAGCGCGAGACAATAATGAAGACCACGCACAGAACGGTTTCAAACACGACAAAGCTGTTATTCCCGATAGTTATAACAATTGTCGGCGGTCTTATCGCTCCCAAGGGCCTTCCGCTTCTCGGAACCATCATGCTCGGCAATTTTATGAAAGAATCTGGCGCTGTTTCAAGGCTTACAAAAGCTGCAGAGAATGAAATAGCGAATATTGTTACTCTCATGTTAGGTATTTCGATCGGCGCAACAATGAGCGGCCCGGTTTTTGTTCAGAAGACTACTCTAATTATCCTGGTGCTCGGTTTTGTGGCTATCTGTCTTGATACGGTTTGCGGCGTACTTTTTGGAAAAGTGCTTTATCTGGTTACAGGCGGAAGAGTAAATCCTTTAATCGGTGCAGCGGGGATATCCGCTTTCCCGATGTCAGCACGGGTTGTTCAGAGAGAAGGACAGAAGTATAACAAAAAGAGCTTCCTTCTTATGCACGCGATGGGCGCAAATGCCGGCGGCCAGGTTGGTTCTGTAATGGCAGCGGCAGTTATGCTCTCTGTATTGAAAGGCATAGGATTGATATAACTTTTCAGCAAACGAACAAATAATTTTCACGCAATAGCCCTTTTCAAGAAGGGCTATTTTTTTTCCTTGAGGAGTCGATTTTTACATAGCCGATAAATGCTAAAATAAAAGTAACAGCCAGGAAATATCTGAACGGGATTTTTGAAGGAGTGAGATTGAGAGAGAGAATTTTGTTATCTTTTAATTTTGAATTTTGAGCTGTCTTCGGAGCAGGTGCTTCCGCTTTTTCTTCGCGTATCTGAACGCCGACATCCAGAAAATTATCTATAAAGCCTTTTTTATCCGACCAGCCCGATACAAAAGGCAGAGCGCCTAATGAAATGAATAATCCGATAATAATTAATATTATGCCCGCTTTTTTCTGTCTGTCCATATGATATTAGATATTATATTAAGATGTAAATAGAAAATCCGCCCCTTGCCCAAGGGGCATCGATAAAAAGGCAACACATTAAATCAATAAAAATTTTGTCTTGAATTAATTTATCTAATTGTATATTTTACTTGTAAAAATATAGCAATTGTATAAATAGAGTTACATTGCGCCGCGATGGCGGAATTGGTAGACGCGCCAGGTTCAGGGTCTGGTGGGCGTACGC
>CAZVDF010000043.1:0-28071 GCA_964626055.1 uncultured Leptospirales bacterium | reverse complement strand
TTCTATCGATAGTATTAAGAAATAGTGTAATAAAAGTCAGTCAACTTGAGTAATTAATAAGCACAGCTTTATTTCACTGCCTTCGCGGTCTTCCTCTTTTCTTCGTCCCTTATCTCGCGGCGGAGAAGCTTTCCTACTTTTGATTTGGGAAGCATATCCCTGAACTCAATGTAGCTCGGGATCTTGTACGGAGCAAGTCTTTCCCTGCACCACATTATGAGCTCCGCGCTGTTTATCCCTTTTGCGTCTTCCTGCAGAACAACGATAGCCTTAATTCTCTCTCCGACTTTAGGGTCCGGCACTCCTATTACGCATGCGCCCACGACTGTCGGATGGTTCTGCAAAACGGCTTCTATTTCGGATGCCGAAACCCTGTATGCCCTGTGCTTTATGATGTCCGCTGTTCTTTCAACGAATTCCAGCGTGCCGTTTTCGTTCATCTTTACGAAATCGCCCATCCGGTAATAGATCTCATCCCCGATTTTAACGAAGGCGTAGCTTGTTTCATCCGGCTTATTAATATAATTTTTAATTGTGTACGGAGATGTTACGAGCAATTCTCCCACTTCCCCGAAGGGAAGCACCTCAAGAGTGTCCCTGTCGACAACGATGGATTTTCTTGTCTTTAATGGCAGGCCTATTACCGTGCATGAAGGTTCTGAATTCAAACGGCTGTAGGCAACGTGCCCTATTTCGGTTGAACCGTAGACCTGGTAAAGCGGTATATTATATTTGCTTTTCCATGTATTGAATATCTCGGCCGGTAAAACATCTCCCCCGCAATAACAGTACCTGAGCGAGCTTAGATCGTACTGGTTCAGCCTGTCGTTCTCCAGAATCATCCGGTACAAAGCGGGTACTCCGAGAAGCCATTTTATTTTATATCTTTCAACAGCAGCCAGAAGGGAGTCTACTTCAGGCGTGGGCATCAATACAATAGTATTGCCGTAATTAAGTCCGAATCCTATGGCAAATCCCTTAGCCATTATATGGAACAGGGGATTAACCATTAAAACCTTATCCTTCCCTTCTTCAACCAGGTTACATATCACATCATTCATTATATCGTTAATATATGATATCTCTCCTATATGGTTGCCCGGCACTCCTTTTGGGAAACCTGTTGTGCCCCCAGTGTACATTATATATGAAAGATCGTTATACGGATCGAGCTCAACCTGCGGCGGATTTGGACGGCTCTTTCTCAAAATATTCAGGAACATGAAGATCTTCTCGCTTTTTTTAACCTTTCCTTTTGGTACTTTATCGAAGATAAAACCCACAAATTTCTTGAGAGGAGAAACCAGGTCAATCAGATTCGTTACAATAACTCTCTTAAGGCCTGTCCTGTCCATTAGCTCTTTTACATATCCGAAATTAGTATCAAGACAAATAATCGTTTCAATCTCCGCGTCTTTGATCATGTATTCAATTTCGTAGGCTGTGTATATATGAGCTACAGGCACCGTTATGGCGCCTATTTTATTAATGGCAAAATTCGCTATTATCCATTGGGGGCAGTTAGAAATATAAAGCATCACCCTGTCGCCTTTTTTAATTCCCAGATTGGAAAGACCTGTTGCAAATTTATCAATAAGATTGTGCAGATACTTATAGGTGAATTTCTGTCCAAGAAAGATTATTGCTATGTTATCCGGATACTTTTTGGACATCTCATCGAAACGGCTGAAAGTATATTGATGATTGAAATATTGCATATAAAGACCTCTTATACACCGAAATAAGCGGATTTAACATCCGGGTTGTTCATCAGTTCCTCTCCTGTCCCGGAAAGAACGCTTGAACCGTTTTCGAGTATATATCCATAGTCAATGATAGGTATAACAGGCCTCGCGTATTGTTCCGTAACAATTATACTGATTTTCCTTGTATCGCGTATTTCCTTTGTGCCGTTGATGACGATTTCCTGATAAGCCGGGCTTAAACCCATAAGCGGCTCATCAAGTAGAAGGACTTTCGGATTTGCCATAAGCGCCCTTCCGATTGCCAGCATCTGCTGCTCCCCGCCGCTAAGGAATCCTCCCTGGCGTTTAAGATGGTCTTTTAATCGCGGGAACAGGTTGAGTACGTATTCAAGATTATCGTTTGTTTCTTTACAACTCGTAAGATAAGAACCGATTTTCAGGTTTTCCAGAACTGAGCTTTCGGGGAATATCCTTCTTCTTTCAGGGCACAGTATTGTTCCCCGCTTCGCTCTTATATGAGGCTTCATGGAAGTTATATCTTCGCCGTCAAGCAAAACCTTTCCGAATATGGATATGCGCTCTCCCCCGCGCATTTCTTCTTTCTTTTTAATATCAAGAATAATTCCGGAGAGGGCGTACATCAATGTGCTTTTACCGGCGCTGTTGGAGCCGAAAATCCCGACTATCCGGTTTCTATCGCATTTTATGCTTACATTGTTAAGAGCAACCATGTTTTCATAAAATACCATTAACTCATTCGCTTCGAACATGATTAAACTCCTTCACTTCCGAGATAGGCTTCTTTCACTTTCCTGTTTTCAATGACGCTTGCCGGTTCGCCTTCAGTGATCTTTTCGCCGAAGTTAAGTGCCATAACCCTGTTGGCTACTTTGAAAAGCTCCCTTAATCTGTGCTCGATCATTATAAGGGTAATTCCCTCAATTTTGAGCTTCTCAATCAGAGGGGTCATGCCCGCGATTTCGCTCATACTGAGGCCGGAAAATACTTCATCGCAAAAAATTATTTCGGGTCTTATCGCGATACATCTTGCAAGCTCAAGCCTTTTCTGGTAGCCCGTAGGCAAAGTTGAGGCCAGCTTATAGGGTACCCTTGAATCTCTTTCAAATCCTATCTCCTCAAGAATATCGACAGCGACCGTATCCCTGTCCCCGTGTTTCCCGCCGCCGCGCCATCCTCCTATCTTTCTTGCTCTTGGAGACCAGAGAGGTATAATTAGATTCTTGAATGCGGGAAGGGAATAATACGGCCTCATTATCTGGAATGTCCGGGCTATGCCTTCATGAGCTATTTTATGAGGCTGCTTGCCCGTGATATTTCTCCCTTTAAAGAACACGCTGCCTTCGTCCGGTTTTATGAACCCCGTAATGCAGTTTATGAGCGTCGTTTTTCCGGAGCCGTTCGGCCCTATTATACCGAATACATCGCCTCTCTGAATATCGAAACTCACATTTGCAAGCGCGCTGAGACCGCCGAAGGATTTTGAAATATTCTTTACGGACAGGATAGTTTCTTCGCTCATACCTTCACCCATCTTTCGAATTGATAGTATTTTCTCTGCATATAATTCATCAGGCCCTCGCTTTTAAACACGATGAAAGCGGTTAAAATCACGCAATATATGACTATCCTGAAAGTCCCGAAAGCCCTCAATATTTCTGAAAGCGGAACAAGGATAAAGCATCCTATTACGGCGCCCACAAGCGTGCCCCCGCCGCCGATCACGACAGCCGCGATCGGGAGAATGGAGAAATCGAGCGCGAAAAGCGAGATGCCCGCCCACATATAGAGATGAGCAAGATACGCCCCGGCGAAGCATCCGATAAGAGAAGCAATGAACACGGCGAATATTTTCATATGAGTTATATTTATACCCGAAGCTTTAACAGACTGGTCATTGTCCTTAACTCCTCTTAAAACCAGTCCGATGTCCTGTATCGTAAATCTTCTCATGCCGAAAAGCGTTATTAATAGAACCGCAATAATAGTATAGTGTTCAACATATGGATTGCAAAAGCTGCTTAATCCCGTTACGCCGTTGGTGCCGCCGAGAATATCCAGAGCTTCAATAATTCTCGTAAAAAGCAAAGGGTACATCAAAGTAACTATCGCGAAATATACTCCCCGAAGGGGAAGGCAGGGAAGAAGAACGATCGTGCAGAATATTGCTCCGGTGATTGCGGCGCACGGGATCGCCAGAAATATGGGAAATGAAAGATATACGTTGTATATTGCGGAAAAATATCCGCCTATTCCTGTGAAGAACGCGCCCCCGAGACAGACCAGGCCTGTATAATTCGCCAGAAAATCAAAAGAAATACCGATCATGGCAAAGACGCATATTATATTAATTACTCTTTTCCAGTACGGCGCCAGCTCCAGAACAAAAGGAAGTATGATTATTATTATGATCAGAAATAATCTCGGGCCAAGGAGATACAGCATCTCTCTGAAAGAGCTTATGGCATAAATCCCTTCCGTTCTTACTTTTATCCCTCTGTCTATCCTTTCTTTTCTCATATTTTCCATGGCTATACCCGTTCTTCCAGTTGTTTTTGTTTGCCGAATATGCCGGACGGCTTGATAAGAAGCGTGACTATAATTGCCAGCAGCGATACGACCATCTGGTAATGTGCCGAGATAAATACTTCGGTAAGTATCTGGGCGAAACCGATGATAAAGGCGGCGAGGATCGTGCCGCCGATGCTTCCCAGCCCCCCTATCACGCATACTGCAACGGCAAAAATGAGCACATTATAACCCGACTCGACAACAATGTTGCCGAGAGGAAGGACAAGTATGGCGGCAAATCCGGCAAGGGCTGATCCGATTGCAAGCGAAACTACCGCCGTCATATCGGAATTAATCCCCAGCATCATTGCCGCCCTTTCGTCCTGCGCGATGCCGCGGAGAGCCAGGCCTATCTTGGTGAAATGGGTAAAAAGATAGAGGAGAATAAACGTGACGATCCCGACCCCGGTTATAATAAGTCTCTGATAGTCAACGCTCACGCCGAAAAGACTGACGGAATCCTGGAAAAAAACCGGGAGTGTAAAGGTCATTCCTCTTAATCCTCCCCATCTCAATCCCTCCAGTATCGCAAGCCCAATCGCATACGTGGCAATGATCTCCGATATTTCCATGCCGCGTATTCTGATTATTATAAATTGATAGATCAGTGATCCCAGGAGGGCTGTCAGCAGAATCGCTATTATAACATCAAGCGGATATGGAAAAGCGGCGACTTTGTTCGAAAAAATCCAGGTTAAATATCCGCCGGCAATATAGAGGGCGCCATGGGCGAAATTGGGAACCCTGCTTATGCTGTAGACGAGCGTAAAACCAAGCGAGTACAAAGCCAGTATAATGCTGTTGATTATTCCGTATACAAGGATATCCATAGGCTTTATCTATTTCAGTTGTATGTTCTGACCCGGTCTATTTCATCCATGCAGGCAGTTTGACTTTAGACTGCGCCACAGACGGAGGAAATATCTGGACCCTTTTACCGTTTTGCCATTGAATAATACCTGTAACAGCTCCTTCTTTGGGATTGAGCGACGGTATTATCTGATGCGTTTTCTTATCGAATCTCATCCTGCCGTAAACTCCCATGATGTCGGAATCTTCAAGGGCTTTTATTACGGCTTCGGAATCGACGGTTTTCGCCTTCTCTATCGCATTCTTCAACTGGTATACCGCCATGTAACTCGACGATGTGCCGTATCCTTCCGGCTCAAGACCCCATCTTGCCTTATATGCATTTACGAATTTCATCGTCCAGGGGGTTATGTTAGCCGGTGAATTGCCGCCGTTTACAAGATTGACTATAAGTGAATCGCCTTTACCGCCCGACGCTTTCCAGAAACCCGGTTGCTCGGCCGCATTCACGAAACCTACCGGGAGTGATTTTAGTTTCATATCGCTCCACTGTTTAAGAAGGATAGTGCTTTCCGGCATATCCATCCAGAGGAAGAGAATATTGGCCCCGCTCTTGCGTGAATCACTGAGCCCTACCGAATAATCGGTTGTGCCGGTGGGATAAATCTTCATGTCTATCACTGTCCATCCTTTGGACGTAAGGGCTTTTTTCATGGCTTCACCGCCAGCCCTTGCGTGCGCAACATCCTGAACCATGATATATGCTTTACTGAATTTGTAAGTTTTTCTGATATCTTCGAGCAGAGTGACGAATTCTCCCATCATAACGCCGACATGACTAGTGTTCCTGAAACAATATTTGTATTTATCGTAATTTTCGGCGATCTTTTTCGTATATGCCGGGGTGAGAACTCCCGTGGTGAGTATGCTGACTTTTTTGTATTTATTGAGGATATCCATTGCCGCCAATGCCGCTTCGGAACGGACAGGTCCGCCGATAATAAAATCGGCTTTTTTCTCCAGTATGAGCTTTTCTAAACCGAGCAGAGCTTCGCTCACCGGAACACCTGCTTCGAGGTCTCTAGTGTCTATAACCTCCACCTGAAGCTTTCTAACGCTGCTCCCGACTTTAACGCCGCCCGCTTTATTTATTTCCTCTGCCGCAAGCTTAATTCCGCGCTCCGCATCCCATCCGTATAAAAATGCCGTGGATAAAGGCGCGCCGATCACAATTGGTTTGTCTGCAGCTGCCAATGGAACAAGAAGATAACCAATGATGAAAAACAAGAGAATTATTTTTGAAAATAATACTGCTTTTTTCATAACTGTACTCCTTGAAAAATAAATTTTTTCAGTTAATCGATAGCCAGTCCTCCTCTGAATTGTAAATTCTAGTTTTTATCGATAAGTGTTAATATCTTGACACAGCTATAATATAGCGAAGGCAAATGTCAATCCTATTTTCAGTTATTTTAAAAAAAGGGAACAAATAACCGGAATTAATATCGCTAAGCTTTTATTTTTATATTTAAAAAATAATAAACTACAAAAGATTAGTTGATTGACATTATTATTAAATATTATATAATAAATTTTCATTGGAGCATGTCGGCTTGAGACAGTAATCAACAGAACAAAAGCGAACATGAATAATGATCATTTAAATAAAAAAATTAACTCCTTTTATAAAAGATTCTTCTTTTATACCGAAGCCATAGCGCATCTGCTTATACTTCCTTTTTCTGCATTTGTTTTTATATCCGCACTTAACATAGAAGGCTGGCTGACGGATATAAAGTTTTATATTATTGCGTTAATAATTATTATTTTTTCTTTAATAATCTCATTCTGCACAGCTAAAATAATTGTGAGACCGCTTTCTCTATATTTCAACAGGGTAACCGGAAATGAAAGCATCTCTGACGCAGACAGGAACAGCGCTTTCAGCAGATATGAAGATCTTCCAAAACTCCATTGTATCATTTTAATTGTAAAATGGACCATAATGATGGGTTCCATGATTGCAATAATATATCTTTTCTTCAGGCCATCTATTACGGATAAAATCAACATCTGGACAACGTCTTTAAGCGCCATGATAATTGGCGGACTGCTTTTTTATACGATCCCCGGAGTATTATTAGGCTCGCTTGCGGCATACGGTCTTTTCAACAAGGACGCCGGCCAGCATAAAATTAAAGGCAGCCTGAGCAGGAACCTGTCGGCCAATTTTGTCTGTATAATCGTCATTGTTGTGATCATTATGATTGTAGTCGCCTACAACATGATGAACGGCAGATTCAGGGAAAACGAGCTGAACATATCGAAAAATTCCGCAAACATAATACTGATAAAGATAGAAAATTACCTCAATAATATAAAGGTTGCCGCATCCGACCTTGCCAGGAACAGGAGTATTATCGATTTTCTGGCGACGGGTAAAATAGGCAATGCGGGAGCAGTTTTAAAAAATATAGAAAAGGCTTATAACTGGTGCGATTATTCGATTATCGCAGTCGCAAAGGAAGACAGCTTAATACTCGCAAGCTCACGCGACAATGCCGCCGGTTCTTTCAGCAGCGACGGCCTGTATAAAAGCAATATTACGGAAGCTATTTACTCGAAACTATGGATCAGCAGTTTGCATAAATCTCCTTTTACGGGGAACGATATCATTATGGTAACAGCTCCGGTTATTACTGATGAAAAGGTAATCGGAATTGCCGGATTAGCCGTAAACGCAAACACGCTTTCAGTGGATATTTTTAAGAACGAAGCGACGCTGCTTAAGGGAGAGATATACATTACCGACCCGGATCTTAATATTATTGCTTCTATCAATTCTCAAATAAAGGAAGCGAATCTAGCTAAAATGAGCTGGAGCTCTGAATTAAAAGGGCTTAAAACCGGCACTGAATTCAGGTATTATGACAATGAGGCATGGAAATACATGACCGGGTTAAGCAGCAGGAAAATGCCCGTAATTGTATCTGTCAGTATTTCATTATCTGAAATAGAAAGAAATGCCTGGAGTATCACCCTGCCCATGATACTCTCATCCCTGATCGGATTAATAGTAATAGCGTTTTTAACGTACCTGATGATAAAGAAAAAGCTCAAACCGCTGGTTAAGACCAACAAATTAATCGCCGGGATTTCCGACGGCGACATAAGCCAGCAGGTTTACGTAACCGGCAACGACGAGATCAGCCAAATATTGAAGAGTATAATCATCCTTTCTGAAAAGCTGAACGGCGCTATAATTAAAATTAAAAGCGTTTCGGAAACTCTTAAGTTGAGCGCCCATGAAATGAAAAATACAACTGATAATTTTTCAGCGAGCGCCCAGCAGCAGGCAGCTTCTACGGAAGAGCTGTCAGCTTCCGTGGAAGAGATATCGGCCGGAGTGGAAAATATTTCCGACGGTGTTGTAACTCAGAATTCATACTATGCTTCTCTTGAAAAAATACTGGATACATTATCAAAAAGCATAAACACTCTTAATTTAAAAGTGAGCGAATCGACAAAAGCGGCGAGCCAGATTGAGCAGAAAGCCAAGGAAGGCGAAGACTCCCTCAGAATTATCGGGGATACGATGAATAAAATAACGGAAAGCTTTAACAAAATGAACGAGGTAATCGGCATTATAGACGACATTTCAGAGAGAATAAATCTCTTATCGCTGAACGCGGCCATTGAAGCGGCCAGAGCGGGAGAATCCGGGCGCGGCTTCGCTGTTGTGGCTGATGAAATTTCAAAGCTTGCCGATCAGACATCCAGCAGCATCGGCGACATAAGCAATCTCATTAAAGTAAATGACAGCGAGATCACAAAGGGAATAGAAAGTACGAACAGCAGCGTAAATCTCATTAACTCGATCATAAAAAGCATAAGCGTAATAGTTCATATGACTACGGAAATATCCGGTTCGATAACCGAACAGCTGAAAACGAATAAGGAAATGACCGATAAATCGAATATCGTAAGAGAAAAGAACGAAGAGATAAAATCTGCTGCCACGGAACAGAACAAGGCCATAGGGGAAATTGTAAAATCGATATCGCTCATCAATGAAACCACACAGTCCCACGCTGCGGGTTCGGAGGAAATGACCGCAAACGCAAATAGCCTGAATGAAATGGCAAACAGCCTTATTGATGCTGTCGAATATTTCAGGGTCAGGAAGACGTAAACCTCATCTTTGCCTGATATTTTATTATCAGGCGTTACCATCCGGATATTTAACATAAGTCATTATTAGAAGCTATCTCAATACATTTTGATGATTAAAGATAAATTTGAATACATTATAAAAAATATAATTTTGAGATGACTTCTAATTAAGAACGCGTCCAAAAACCTGTTTAGAGCAGCAGCAACCTATAGCAATATTAATACTATCTGACGCTTTAACAATTTTATGGTTGAAATTATTCCCGTAAATTTATCTGCTGCAAATACCGAGAATTCATTAAGTAAAATTTTATAAATACAAAGGAGCAAAAATGAAAAAGATATTAATTATTATCATTTTAATATCGGCTTTTTCATTAACAGGATTATTTTCTATGGATAAACCGGGATTGTATATGGAGTTTAAAACCAATGAAGGAAATTTTTTATGCGAGCTGTATTATAAGGAAGTGCCTCTGATGGTTGCGAACATAGCCGGATTGACTGAAGGCACAAGAAGTTTTATTGATCCGAAGTCAGGGAATGCGGTAAAAAGGCCGTTTTACAACGGGCTCATCTTTCACCGGGTTATCGACGGTTTTATGATACAGGGCGGGGATCCCTTAGGCAGCGGCAGAGGAGGCCCGGGCTACGCTCTGATCGATCAGATCAGCAAAACCCTCAAGCATGACAGTGAAGGAATATTGTCCATGGCAAACGCCGGACCGGATACAAACGGCAGCCAGTTTTTTATTACTCTTGCGCCGACACCTCATCTTAACGGCAGACACGCGGTTTTCGGTAAAGTCGTGGAAGGCATGGATGTCGTCAGGAAAATCGGAAAAGTAAAAAAAGACAGATCCGACAGGCCGGTAAACGACATTGTCATGAAAGAAGTGAAAATACTCAGAATAGGCGATGAAGCAAAATCATTCGACGCAGAGAAAGAATTTGCTAAAAAAAGCGAAGTTGAAAAAGCCAGGCAGGCGACGCGCGCAAAAGAAGCGGAAAATTTTTTAAAGCAGCTGGGCGTTGAAACCGGCAATATACAGACAACAAAAAGCGGACTGCAGTATTATGTGCGTAAAGCAGGAAGCGGCAGCACCCCGGCAAAGGGCCAGACTATCACGGCGCACTACGCCGGCTATCTTACAAGCGGACAGAAATTCGACAGCTCCTTCGACAGGAACCAGCCTTTCTCAACTGCTATAGGCGTCGGCAGGGTAATACCCGGATGGGATGAAGCATTTTTATCAATGACCAGGGGAGAGAAACGGGTTCTGATCATACCTTATCATCTCGGATATGGTGAAGGCGGCTACCCGGGAGTCATTCCTCCCAGGGCAACCCTGATTTTCGATGTGGAATTACTGGATTTCAAATAGTACAAAAAAGACAGGACAAGGGACTGCAGCCCCTGCCCTGTCTTAATATAATTACCGTTTATTGAAGCGTTATTGATCGCCCAATAATTATATTCAAATTGCTTCCGCGTTCCATGCTTTTAAGAGCCGAAAGCACCCGCTCTGTGCTTTAAATAGCTTTATCTGGATACGCACAGGCATTCTTTAAATCCTCAGCGCGTTTATCATCCGGAGTAACAATTCTGATTTCTTAAATAATTCTATTACTTCCAGTTAGATGGATTTTTACTTCTGCCATCTTAATAAATAATACATTGTTGAATTATTTTAAAATAGTAATATTCTATAATTAAAAAAAATACATTGACACTCAGTTTCGGGATTACTTATATAGATTACTCGATTCAGCGTTGTTAAATTGAAGAAGTCATTTTTTATTTATAAACTCAAGTTGACTGACTTTTATTACACTATTTCTTAATACTATCGATAGAATGATCAGATTATTATCAATTTTCCGCCTCAAATACCCCATCCATGGACTCTTCGGCGGTCGGCAACATCCATGTTGCCTTAAAATTGATAATAATCTGATCATTCTATCTATCGCAGATGTCTATAAAAAAGTCAGTCAAGGTGAGTTATTAATTTCAAATGAACATAAACATGAAAATAAAAATAGATCCTTTTAAGACAGGCGGGCGTTTCGGGAATTTCGGCGGGCGCTATGTCCCGGAAATGCTCATTCCGGCGCTGGAACAGCTGGAAAAAGCATACCTGGAAGCAAAATCCGATAAAAATTTTAAAGCCGAGTTCGAAAGCGTATTGAAGACTTATTCAGGCAGGCCTACGCCGCTTTATTTTGCAGCAAACCTTACAAAACAATTAAAAGGCGCGAAGATTTACTTAAAACAGGAAGGCCTCGGCCAGACGGGCTCGCATAAAATAAACAATGCGATAGGCCAGGCTATACTCGCCAGGCGGATGGGAAAGAAGCGAGTGATCGCGGAGACAGGCGCGGGCCAGCACGGGCTTGCAACAGCGACCGTTGCAGCGAAGTTCGGCTTCCGGTGCGAAATATTCATGGGCCTCACGGACATTAAGCGCCAGCGCCCGAATGTTTTCTGGATGGAACAGCTCGGCGCAAAAGTAACACCTGTCACCACAGGCAGCATGACCCTAAAAGATGCGGTTAACGAAGCCATACGCAACTGGATCGAAACTTTAGACAACACGCATTTTCTGATCGGCTCTGTGCTTTCCGCGCACCCCTACCCTGTTATTGTGCGCGACTTCCAGTCCGTCATAGGCAGAGAAGTAATCGCTCAGATTAAGCAGGCTGAAGGCAGGCTGCCGGATTATCTTGTCGCGTGCGTGGGCGGCGGCAGTAACTCGATCGGGCTCTTTTATCCTTTTTTGCAGTATGATAAAGTAAAGATGATAGGCGTGGAAGCAGGCGGGCTCGGGCTGTCGCCGGGCCAGCACGCGGCCAGATTCGCAAAGGGACGTGAGGGCGTCATTGAAGGATACAGATCGCTCTTTCTGCAGGATGGTGACGGCCGGTCGCTCGAAACACACTCGGTTGCAGCAGGCCTGGATTACATCGGGGTCGGTCCTGAGCACGCTTACCTGAACTCGATAGGACGCGTAAGTTACGTAAATGCGACCGATGCTGAAGTGCTCGAAGCCCTCAAGATTCTCATCAAAACAGAAGGAATTATACCGGCGCTCGAATCGTCGCATGCGCTGGCAAAAGGTATTGAGCTTGCGAAGAAGCTGGACAGAAAAAAAGTTATTGTGATCAATGTCTCCGGCAGAGGCGACAAGGATATATTTCTCATTGCTGAAGCGCTGAACGACAAAGAATGGGTCTCGTTTCTTAAATCCAGGGTTGAAGAGGCGGAAAAGAAATGAATACTAACTTAAAAGCGCTCATGACTCATATTGTTCTCGGCTATCCTGATCTCGCCAGCAACAAAGAACTCATTAAAGTAATGGCAGACGCAGGCGTAGATTATATCGAAATGCAGATCCCGTTCACTGACCCGATCGCAGACGGGCCTACTATTGTAAATGCAAATCAGAAAGCTCTGAAACAGAACATCAGTGTTGCACAATGCGTGGATTTTGCGGAAGAAATGGCGGCATCATTTAAAAATATCCGCTTCCTGTTCATGTCCTATTATAATATATTATTTAATTCTGGGCTGGAAAATTTTATTGGGCAGGGAAAAAAAGCCGGCCTTTACGGGCTGATTATCCCGGACATTCCTTTTGAGGAAGATAAAGAAGGCCTTTATACAATATGCAGAAATACCGGGATTAATGCCGTTTATGTAATCTCGCCGACAACGCACGAAAAGCGTTTAAGAAAGATACGCGATGTTTCATCCGGATTTATTTACTGCACATCCAGGATCGGCATTACCGGAGCTGATAAAAATCCGCACGCCAGGCTTGAACAGTATGTCCTGAAAGCAAAAAAAATTCTGAGTGCTCCGATCGCCGTGGGTTTCGGTATTGACAGCGCGGTTAAAGCAAAAACGATTTCGCGGTTCGCGGATATAGTAGTTATAGGCAGCAAGGTGCTCAATATCGTCAACGAAGCCGGGAGTAATTTTCAAAAGCCTGTGTACGAATTCTTAAGCGATATTAAAAAAGCTATTTCAGCTTAGTCGCGATGAAACCGCAAAGATTAAAAATCTGATTGTCGATTCTTCCTTCAAGCGAATTCATCATCCACCCACGCTTATATGTCCCGATTGAAGATACTGCCAGACTTGCGCTGTACAATTCCTTCTTTGTTTTGTTGTCATACATATTGACTATTACATCCAGTGAGTCGAGATCATGAGCATAGGCTTTGCCTGTTTTTGTCCTGTATCCTTTGTACGTAAGTTTAACAAACAATCCGGGCTCATTCGTAAAATCCTTCACCGGCGCCACAACTTTTTTCCCGGGAGCCTGTTCACTCATATTGCTTTTTAGCGCTGTTTTATTTACTTCATCTATAACTTTAACCCATTCCTGGCGGTTAGGATACCCAAATGTATTCCAGAGATCCGCGGGAAAATCCAATCTGCTTATGAATATTGTTGTGTAAACGGACAGATCCGTATTTGCCGGTTTTTCCGAGTTTACCACAAGATCCGGCGACGATGCGCATCCCGATACTAAAGCAAGTGCGATAATTACGGCAAATATTGTCTTCATAATATAAACTCCTATTGTTAAGTATTTTTATTTATAACGTTTCAATTATTGCCAATTCGCGGAAAGTCAGCCAGATTCCAAAAGATTCACAATGTAATTCTTAAGTAATTGATTGAAGTCATGATTTTATTTAAACGCAATCTTCCGAAGACGCACATTCTTATCATTAATCACAATAAAATTGGTTTGGGGATCATTCTTAATTATAAATAATGCCCCTTTTATTTTTTCAGTAACATAATCAACCGCTTTTGGTTCTATTCTTAATAGAATAACGCCATCAATTTTTAATTTTAATCGAAATATCAATTTTCCAAAATCTTTATCAAATGTAAGAATATAACCGCTTAAGGATTGAGCGATTTTAATAATTTCCAAATCCGAGATGCCGGGCGATCTTTCACTTATGCTTACGATTTCAAATCCTTCCATGCGTAAAGCTTGAATAGATTTTAGGGGGATGTTTTCATCTGCAATTATTGTAATAGGCATTCTACATTATCAGCACTTTTTCATCTTTAATTACATAAGATGCATATTCAAGACATGCAGTTATGTCTTCGCTCTTTACTTGTGGATAATTCTCAATTATCGAGTTAAAAGACCAGCCTTTTGCCAGAAGATCAATAATAAAGTCGACAGACAGCCTTGTACCTTTAATTATCGGTTTTCCTGTAATTATGTTTTCGTCTATTGCGATCCTTTCCTGCCACATAAATTACTCCTGAATTATGTAATGTTTTATATAACCTGTTTTGTTATATTTGCAAGCATATTTTATTTATGAATTTGTACAATTGCTTTTCATAAAATTCCAAGAAAATTTTATGAAAAATAATTTTTTAATTGATTATATAACAATCTTAATCTTTTAAATCTTAATAAGATAGCATCTCTAAATTTGATCTAATAGCTTCAAAGGTTAATTTTATGAAAAACGCGACAATTATAGGAGCAACCGGTTTCGGAGGCCTGGGACTCATCGAGATTCTGCTAAGGCATCCTGAATTTAAAATAAAACAGCTCGCCGCGCGCAAAGATGTCGGCAAGCGTGTCAGCGAAGTATTCCCTCATTTGACAGGATTCTGCGATCTTAAAGTTGAAAACCCGGAAGATACAGACTATTCCGGAATTGACATCGCCTTTTTTTCAACGCCTGACAGGGCCGGGATGACTCTTATTGGAGAATTTTTTAAACGAGGGATCCCGGTGATCGACTTCAGCGGAGACTTTCGTTTTAACGACACGGAGACCTACGGCGCTTATGCGCGCTTTAAGGGCATGGAGGACAAACATCTCTCACCCGAAATCCTCTCACACGCAGTTTATGGTCTTCCGGAAATCAATGCAGACAAGATAAAAAAAGCGAAAGTAGTCGGCAACCCTGGCTGCTTTGCAGTGTCAATAATGCTGGGTCTTCTGCCCGCGGTCGGAATGGGTCTGGCGGACTCGCTGACTATAATCTGCGACGGCAAGACAGGCGTTTCGGGAGCAGGGAAAAATCCGGGAGAAGCGAACTTTTATCCTCAAAGATACGAGAATGTAAACACATACAGGGAAGGGAAACATCAGCATATATACGAGGTTGAGAACGTGCTGAACAGCAAAAGCAAAAAACCCGTAAAAGTATTCTTTGTGCCGCAGATCGTTCCTCTCAATCGCGGTATTCTTTCCACGATGTACGCACCGGCAAAATCCGGGCTTTCAACGAAAAAAGTCGCTGATGCCTACAGGGAATATTATTCCGGCAAGCCGTTCATAGTAATTACAGACAAATCGCCGAATACGACAGATGTGCGAGGCTCAAACAGATGCGAGATACGTCCGATGGTCGATGAGCGGACAGGCATGCTATTCGTGACTTCAGCAATAGACAATCTTGTCAAGGGCCAGGCAGGCAATGCAGTACAGAACGCGAACATTATGCTCGGCTTCGATGAAACAACAGGGCTTAACGTACCTGCGTTTTATCCATAGAATTGATTATATTATTGAAAAAAATTATTCAGGAGTATATTAGTGTTTAAAATTTACGACCCATCTTGGAAATATTTTTTTATAAGGTGTTTATTTCAAGGCGTTATACCTCGACGCTTGCGTCGAGGATATAAGCCTATCGATTTGCGGAGTAAATCGATAACGCCTTGAAACATAATACCCCGCCGACACCGAAGGTGATGGCCGGTACGTCAGTACTGGGGGCTTGCCCCGGGGAATTTTATTATAAATCGGAATACATTACAAAATTTACTCCGGAATCAGACCTTCCTGGTAAGCTTATTATGTTATGAGCGCTGGCGCATCAGGTCTGAAAGGCGTACTCATAAATTTTGTAATGCATTCCGATTTATCAAATTATATAACCTAATCTTGGTATGATTTCCATCAAAAGAACCAGCAATGAATCCAGAAAAAATTAAATACGAAAACGGAAATATCACTACGCCGGACAATCCCGTAATACTTTTTATTGAAGGCGACGGCACAGGACCGGATATCTGGAGAGCCGCGAAGCATGTTTTTGACGCAGCAGTTGAAAAGACATACGGCGGCAAACGGAAGATACAGTGGATGGAAGTGCTTGCAGGCGAGAAAGCATTTAAAGAAACCGGAAGCTGGCTCCCGGACGAAACTATTGATAAAATAAAAGAATACAAAGTTGCTATCAAAGGACCTCTTACAACGCCGGTAGGAGGAGGCATACGCAGCATAAACGTAACCCTTAGACAAATACTTAAACTCTACGCATGCGTAAGACCTGTCCGGTACATAAAAGGAATGCCGAGCCCTGTAAAAAATCCCGAGAAAGTCGATATTGTTATTTACAGGGAAAACATGGAAGATGTATACTCCGGCATTGAATGGAAACAGGGATCGGAGGAAGCAAAAAAAATAATAAGTTTCCTGAATTCGGAAATGAAGCAGAAACTCGCTTTCGACGCAGGGATAGGCATTAAACCCATAAGTGTTTCGAATACAAACAATCTGGTTAGAAGCGCGATCAAATATGCAATTAAAAACAAACGTAAAAATATTACTCTTGTGCACAAAGGGAATATTATGAAGTTTACGGAAGGCGCCTTCCGCGACTGGGGTTACGCTCTTGCTAGAAACGAATTCGCAGATATAATAATATCGGAAGATGAGCTGTCCGATAAATTCGGCGGCAAACAGCCTGAAGGGAAAATAGTTATTAAAGACCGGATAGCGGACGCGATGTTCCAGCAGGTTTTGCTGCGGCCGGACGAATACGACGTTATAGCAACGCCCAACCTTAACGGGGATTATCTTTCGGACGCTCTTGCCGCGCAGGTCGGCGGGCTCGGCATGGCGCCGGGCGCCAACATAGGCGACAGCGAGGCGGTTTTTGAAGCAACGCACGGAACTGCACCGAAATATGCCGGGCAGGATAAAGTGAACCCGGGCTCCGTTATACTTTCGGGAGAGCTTATGCTTCGCTTTATCGGCTGGGCAGAGGCTGCAGGCCGCCTTATGAGCGGACTCGAAAAGACAATCCGGCAGAAAAAAGTGACTTATGATCTCGAAAGGCTGATGGAAGGCGCAACACTTCTGAAGTGTTCTGAATTCGGAAAAGCAATTGCGGAAAATATATAAAATAATTTAAGAGGCAAATTTATGAGGCCATATAAAACCGATAAAACCGGCGAAGATATTCTGGAAATCCTTACCAGAGACGGCAAAACCAGTCATGCGGATATAGCCAAACAGCTGAATATACCTGAAAGCACAGTAACAAAATACGTAAAAAAGTTTGAAAAAGATAAAATAATTTTGACTTACAAGGCGCATGTAAACTGGGAGCGCATAAGAGAACACGATGTAAGAGCGCTTATCGAAGTGAAAGTCATCCCAGAGCGCGGGGTCGGTTTTGATGCTATTGCCGAGTCGATATACCGTTTTCCGGAAGTCACAGGTTTGTATCTGATATCCGGCGGCTACGATCTTCTTGTGCAGGTTGAAGGATCGAATCTGAGGGAGGTCGCATTTTTTGTATCTGAAAAGCTGGCCACATTGAAAAACGTTCAGTCAACTGCCACGCATTTTCTTTTAAAGAAGTTCAAGGAGGACGGAGATATTCTCGTTCAGCAGCCGGATTCAGAAAGGCTGCTCATAAGCCCGTAATTGAATTTTAAAACATATGGCTTATTCCAGAATATTTGGAAAGGTAAACAAATCAGAAAAAATTCAATGCTATGAATGCACTTTGCCCCCTATCCCCCGAAGGGGGCACCGGCTTAGATAATACCATAGAGTTAAAATGTTTATTAAAAACTTCCGGCCTCCCGGTATATACTAATTAAGTAAATGATAATAGATCACGAATAATACTGAAAACCCATTATAAATAAAGAAATAATAAATAATCGTAATGCTTTTTAAAAAATAATAAAATATAAGTTTCAGCGATGGTGCCTCCTCCGGGGGATAGGGGGTCCCCAATATTTCGGAAAGAGTTAAACATATTTATCTGTAGATCCAATAAAAAACTGACCTTATATGGTCAGTTTTTTATTGAAATATATCCTTTAAATATATTTTTATTTATCAACCTTGATAAACGAACAGATTCCTTCAGCGCTGTCGCGGGCTGTACGGGGATTATACAGATCAACCATCCATTCGCCGTCTACGATATATTTATATTTATAAATTCCCGGGAAAAGCCTTTTTTTAAGGGTCCATATGCCGTTTCTCTTTTTCTCAAGCAGGTCGTTTTCCGGATTCCAGTTATTAAAATCACCGACGATTGTAACAAATCTTGCTTGGGGCTTATATAATCTGAATTCGACTGTCTGCCTGCCGACAAATCTGTACGTGAGTCTTTGATTATCTTCTGTACTCATCGGTTCTACCAGGGAAACATAAGAGCCGGATTCATCGTCCTCTTTTTCGGTATTAACCGGATCATTGATCCATATCCCGTCAACCATGAATTTATATCTTGTAGGTTTTGATCCGGTTAAGAAATAATACCATACACCGAATTTTCCTTTTGACATGTTAACCTGATGCCAGTCAGAGAAATCACCCCCAATTTTTACTTCTTTTGCTTTCCTGTTCTTATATGTTATCAGTGTCCCGTTTTCAATTAATGATCTGCCTTTCTCGATATTTGCCGTATTTACAACCTTCGTTTCACGTGGGGAATCGGCATTTTTTAGCAATTGAAAATTATAAAAATATTCTATCGTATTATTTTTTTCTGTAGAAACAAAACCAGTAAAAAGGAGAGGCAGGAATATAATTATTTTTTTTACTTTTTTTAACATATTAATTATGCATTGCAACAGACAATCTCTTGAATTATGCAATAATTCCGTTATATTATATTATTACTGAATTCAGACTTACATATTTTATGTCGATAACTAAAGTAAAAATATTGAAATAAAAACTTGAATAATACAAAATAACTTAAAATTTTAATAAAAGCAGGATTTCACTCAATGCAAGAAATTGACGGCAAAATAGAATATACACCCGAAGAATTGCAGGAAATCAATAGAATCCTTAACTATATTTCCCAGGAAACCCTGGGGCAATTACCTGATAGTAAAATTTCCGCTGACGCCGTCATGGAGGTCGGGGATACTCCACATGTTGCACCCGGAAAGGAATTCGATATTCAGGAGGAAGAAAAATATCCGGAAGAAATGGAGATGCTGGGAAAGGATATCACAGAAGAAGAATACCAGGCAGAAGAGGAAACAGCAGAGGAAGCCGCTGAAACGCCCGAAGAGATAGAAGATATTACAGATCTGATACAGGAAATCGAGACAAAAGAAGGAGGCGTAGAGATAATACCGGATGATTTATTGGAAGAAATCCCGGTATCTGAAATATCAACAAAAGAAAAAATACCTGAAGAAGATCTTGAGGCAAGTGAAGAAGAAGCGGTTCAGAGCATTGAATTCGAGGGAAAAGACAAAGCCCCTGAAATCCCGGAGGAGGAAGAAATAAATCTGGATTTTATTGCGGAGGAAGAGCCTGTACCCGCAAAAGTAACAAAAAAAACCGCACCTGCAAAACCTGAAACAGCGGAAATAGAAGAAGAGCGTCTGGTTGATGAAGATCTTTTAAAAGAAATTGAATCACCTTCATTTACCGGCCTTGATATAAAACAATCCCAAAAAACAATAGAAAAGAAAGCGGAGAAAAAAGAAATATTCGATCTGGATATTTCCGATATTTCTCCGGAAGAAGAGATAGAGACAAAACCCGCAAAACCGGCCGTAAAAGCTCCGGTTGAAGATATCGGCATTCAGCCCGAAGATAAATTTCCGGATATAGATTTTTCGTCTCTGGAAGAAACCAGCGCGAAACCGGAAGAAAAGGCAGCTGCCGCCAGACCTGTGTCCGACAAGTTACTGGAATCCGATTTATCGGCGGATCTCGACAAAATACAGGATCTGTTCGAAGAAGAAGAAAAGCCGGTGGAGCCTGCCCAGGATACGGGCATTAAACCGGACTTGACGTCTCCCGTTAAAGAAGACGCTGGAACTTATCAACCGACTGAAGAAAGTGAAGAAGAAATTGAACTTACAGACGATGAGTTAAAAAGATTGAACAAAGTAATACAATTTTTCAATCCCAATCTCACAAAAGCGATAAAGGATGTCATATTAAACGACCTTCTGCCGGGAAAAGAAACAAGGGAGCTTGTCGACATGCTCCTGGCGGGAACTCCGGAAGACGATGTAAAATCCTATATAGAAAAAAAATTAAAAAAGAAAATAGAGATTTCACGCCCGGCTAAAGGAAGACGAGTAATAAGCGCCAGACCGGAATACACAAAAGAAGGAAGGGAAAGACAAAAGCGTCTTTACAAGATTTCCGGGCTTTTTGCTGCCGCAGGCGTCATTTTAATAATAACAGGAATCCTTTTATACAAAAACGTATTTATTCCCGTAATGGCCAAAAAATATATCGATGACGGCGTAGCACTGATAAAAAAACCGGGCGTGCCTGTGCTTCAGAAACAAAAAGATTATAAAAAAGCCGAAGAAATTTTTAACGATGTGAATGACAACTACATAAAGGATTACCTGTACGGGTATCACGCTTACGCGAGGGCTTATTTCCAAAATAAAGAATACGATTATGCTCTCGAAAAATTGAACAAGGCATATGATTTAGATCCGCTGAATATAGATACTCTGAATAACCTTGGTTTTTACTATTCAAAAGTGCCTGCGGTAAACTTTGAAAGAATAAAATCCCAGATAGATAATTATTATTATAAAAAACTGAAACCTCTCGGCCCGGTTGAAAAACAAATCGATATCGCTATCGATTTTTATAAAAAAGCCATAAGCGTCGATCCTAAAAATATAACCGCTTTATACGGGATAGGAAACGCTTACACGAATCAGGGGGAATTCGCGAAAGCAAGACAGTACTATGAAAATATCCTTTCGGTCGATAAAGAATCGATCGTGGGACATTCCGGGCTTTTGAATCTTTATATTGAAAGAGACGCACTGCCCGAAATAATATCCATACATTCGGAATTGCAAAACAGCAAAAGATTATCCGAAGTATCCTCCCCTCTTCTGGCAAAGCTGGCATCATATTATTTAAGCAAAAAGAAGACGGATGAAAAAAATATCAGAATCGACTACGGCATTCAATCCCCTCTCATAAAGGATTTCAACGATAATCCTTACCCTGCCGTAAGAAATGTTCTAAATGCGCTATCCGCAAGGGACATGGATTATCCTCCTCTGTTCGTTCAGTTTGCCCGGCTTTCCAAAGCCGAAGATAATCTCAATCTCATGAAAAGAAATCTGCAGACCGCAATTGAAAAAGATAGTAGTTACTTCGCATCACATGTGCTTTTAGCCGAGTATTATTATATAACTAACGATCCTGTAGAGGCTTACAAATCCTGCAAAAATGCCCTGCAGGCTTTCCTATCCCCTCCGGAATTTACCAACGAAGATTTCTATTATGAAACCGAAAAAATCGGCACCGCCTATGCCATTATGGGCAATATTTTTTATTATGCCGATAAAAGCAAATTCAGGTTCGGAGACGAATTTGCAGACGAAAACATCCGGGAAAGAAGCGATGAACTGGCAAATTTTTCAATAGCCCAGGATAAATACGAAAAAGCCCTTGGAGAAAATTATAAATCCGCTGAAGTCTTCTATAACCTCGGGAGAATTTATTATTTAAAAAGCCAGTTCGATAAAGCCGTTATGGCATGGCTGAGCCTTTATGAGGAATTTACGGCAGAACCCGAACTGATGTTCGCACTTGGCAACGCTTTCTATCATCAGAATAATCTTGAAGCAGGAAAGGGAGAATTCCTTAAAGTGATATCGATTTTCGAGAGCAAAGCGGACAGAATAACGCAGATAGTACCTGACAGAAAAGAACATATCAGGATATTTCAGACTCTTGCATCGGCATATAATAATCTGGGTGCGGTTTATCAAGTTCAGAATAATGAGTCGAAAAGCAACATCAGCTACTGGAAAGCGATTGATTACGCAAAAAAACTAAATAATGAGAACGAATTTGCCCGCGTAAATATGGCCAGGGCTTTTAAGCCAGGCAGGGAGAACGCACTTCCTATTCTGGATGAGAATATAGCCGTAAGTGTCGAAAACTATAATGAATTCAAATAACATGACAGCCGTAAAAATCCCGGCATTTTTAATCTACATCATTCATATTCATGTCAGGGCTCAATAATATTTTTCAATTTTGATTCCTGATTTAAATTAATATCGATAAACTCAACTCCCATTCCGCATTTACCGTCTTTCCCGCTCCCATCGCTCATCCATCTGACGATGCCTTTAATTTCAATATTCTCTTCATTCGGCGTCAGAATGGAAAGATTTATTTCCGATCCGATTTCAACAGGCTCGGGAGTCGATATAAAAATACCGCCGTAACTGAGATCTTCGGATGTGCTGAAAGTCATCGCTTCGCTTGAATGAACTTCCGATTTTACTTTTTTTGATACCCTCGAATATTTTCTTTTCTCTTTCATGTTTTCTCTCTGATTATTGTGATATGCTTATAGGATTTGCCTCAATAAGCGCATTCCCGCAAAAATTGACCGAGCCTGTAAAATTACTTTTATTATAATATACATTGACAAATTTACAACTTTTTTTTAATTTTTAATGAAATGCATAAACAAGTAATAAAAGAAAATGTATTCTACGATATCATCTGGTCGCTGCCTGCCGTATTTGACAGACATACGCTGATGGGCATTCCGGGAATGGCCGGGGTAGTATGCATATTTAAGCAGAAACACGATGTTATTGATTATATTCTTTTTTATGCCAGCTGGAAAAGCGGCGTAAGAGGAGGAGCGAGAGATCTTCTCGATCCCAACCACAGCCAGTTCCCCCAGCTTATAGAACTGTCCGAAAAAAAAGATCTGATGTTCAAATACACTATCATAGATACTAATCCGCAGGATATGCAGGATATCCTCTACTGGCTTATAAATGAATATCATCCGGAGCTGAATAATTCCAGCGATTTCACCGATTCCCGGAGATATAAGGATATATATTTACTTGAAATGTATGAAGATTACGGGGAAAGAAATTCCGCCTTTCCCGTAAGAGTTAAAAAATGAATTAAATATTTACAGAAGATCAGCTCAGTTATCTTTTATCGAATTAATTCCTCTGGAGATTTCATGGACATTTTTTATTATCTGGGCTGATAAATAAGAAAAATATTCGGACATTTCTTTGATGTCTTTAAGCGATTCCGCAAGCTTGTCTATTGCCTCCTTTTGTTTATCAATCGCTTCTTTAATAACACTTGTTCCGCGTTTTACTTTTTCGGATTCTTCATTCACCAAATAATTATTTTTAATCTGAAAATCCATTTTGCTGAAAGCATTACGCATCATTTCCCTGATAGACTTCACGCTTTCTTCTACCGCAAAAATGGTTTGCACGGCATTTTCGACATGAGTAAAACCGGTTTTGATCTCCCTGTCGTTCTTGGTTATCAATACATCAATTTCCTGTATGCTCGCCGTTGTTTGATCCGCGAGTTTCGCGATTTCATCGGCCACTACCGCAAAACCCCTTCCGTGTTCCCCGGCACGCGCCGATTCAATTGCCGCGTTTAAAGACAGCAAATTTATCCTGTCCGATATATCGTTTATCAGCCTTAAAGATTCTTCCATCGCCGCTGAACTAGTGCTTATTTTCTTCATGCTTTCATTCATAATAAAAAGGGATTTATTCCCTTCTTCCGATTTGTTTGAAATTGTATCAATTATCTCGATCTCTTTTTCCAGCTCTTTCGATATTACATCTATTATTTTTGTGAAATCAAGCATTCGGACGACTAGCAGGCCAAGGCTTATCTGCTGATCGTCAGCTCCATCAATGATATTGGAGGTCATCTCGGTAATGCTTTGAATAGAAAGAAGATCGGCTTCCGCTCTCTGCGAATGTTCCTCGGCCTTCCCTGAAAAAAAACTAAGTATTTCGAGATTCTTATTCATTGACTCTGCAAGCCAGGCAACAGTTTTGTCGATTTCCGATCTCTTATCCGAATAACTATTAAATGCTGCTTCGATCTTTTTAAAAATCTCTTTTAAGTCAATAGATTCTGCACGATCAAAATCGTTAGAATTCACGTTAATATCGGATTGACGCCGGATTATATTTATGCTTGCAAGCGAGCGTTTTAAATATTTTTTATGCAAATATATTATTACGCAAAAAAAGCCGCTTAAGAGAAGGTATTTGATAAGAGTTGATAAAAAAAAATATAAATGGATCTTATTGTTAATAATAAGATCCTGATTCCTATTTCCAGCATCCATTTCTCCGCCGGTTTTAAGCGAAAAATACGGGAGAATCAGAATATCTGCCGATATGATAGATAATAATATCAAAATAAATGCAACTGCACTCTTAATTTTAAATGATTTTGAAAATAAATTAATTCTCATAGATGATAATCGGCCGCTCCCTGAGAATATATTTTGTTCAAAGGCGAGTTGTTTTATAGTTATCTTAAGGTAAAATAGTATAAAGTTTGATTACCCTAATGGCAATAACAAATTTTTAAAAGTCAAATAGATTTTCCGGAATTTAAATAAATAGACTTGTTGTATTTGTTAATTATCTGCAGCAGAAAACAGAGAATAATACAGGGATTGTCTTAAAAGCAGCCCATATCACGATATGTAATAAAAAATTCATTGTGCTATGATAACGCTTTACAATAATCATAGCAGAAGGAATAAGCTGTTTTACCGATAAAATCCGTTTTGGACTTAAACATTTTCTTCATTGGAGGAGAAATCTGCTTATAAACATTTTCGGATACTGAAAGACCGTTAGTGCTTGTGCCTTTTTTTTCCAGTTTCGATGCATAATTTATAATGTCTGAAACAATACTTCCGGTATCGTTATAAAATTTTACGATACCGGAATCCACGCCAAGCCTGATATTAATTTCATCCGGTATTTTTTTAAATGGAGAGGTGTTGAAGATGGGAAGAGAAAAAAGTATTTCCATACAGCACTCGACTCCGGAGATCGGGCTTTTCTCGTTCCTGAATGCAAGTATTGATCCGTCCCCGTTGCGCGACCATATCCTGCCGTCAAAAAATTCACATTTTTTTCTGATAAATTCCCACAGGTAATAATAGACTTCCTCGATAACCGAGGTTTGATATTTTCTTACAAGCTGCGAATTATCACATATATCAATTGAAGCGATAGTCATTGAGTATTCCCTGCCGTCTTTTAAGGAACCCCAATTTTTCAGGATCTTTTTATCGCTATTAAAGGATAAAAGTTTGCATTTGTCGAAGTCAAAATATACACCCTTGGAGGTAAGGCGGTACAATAAATGCTCCATGCCTGCAATTTTAATCTTTTTCCCGTTAAGTAAAGTGCCATCAAGGCTTATTATAAAACAAAGCAGCTCGCTGAGTTTGTTCTCTTCATTGCATTTCTGTACAAGTCTCTTTGCCGCGTTTAAAGGGGATATTGAAATATTTTCATCAACATTTTCAAGCATATGCGTGCTGTATTTTCTGAAAATGTATTTGCCTACCGTTTCAATATCGGGGAAAGTGAGATTTTTACCAATAAGTTCTATTAAGTCTTTAGTAATCGTCAGATCAAACAACTTAATTCTCCAGGAGATACGATTATTATTAATTATCGGCAATTTTGTGAAATAATTTATTACCGATTGGACCTACCCTATAAATATATAAAAACTAATAAATTAATTGTAGAAAAAAACGCATTTTTTTAAAGGGACCAGTTTATTAAATAGGAAATATGTATAAAATATGAGGTATTCTTACCCTGAAACGGGGAAAACAAGCAGAGATCATCTTTGGGTTGCCTGAGAATCGAACTCAGAACCTACTGATTAAGAGTCAGGTGCTCTGCCAATTGAGCTAGCAACCCCTAAAAAAGTTTGTAAAGCATAGTTTACGCGTTCTTTTAGTGTCAAGTTTTTTTTGTCGGATAAATATTTCAATAATGCTCAGGAAGCGAATTTTCTTAAAGGCGGGAGGTCCCTGCTTAATTTGACATCGTCCGCAGTATAAATATGCTGAACGTTTTGTTTTAATGCAATGAATTCGAGAATGTATTTAAATCTGCATATGGCGTCAAGAGGCGATGAGGTGTTTGTATCTACGGTAGGGGGAAATTGCTGGATTCTTTTTACATTCAAAGCTCTTTTTTCCGGATCAGGGAAAAAAATATCCTTCTTGAATAATAAAAAAGTTTCATAAATCGACTTAATTATATCGTCTGAGGCTATTAAATATGCCAGATACAGATTTTTATCGGATTCTTTAATATTTCTGGCAAAGTATTTCAATATCGGGAAAATTATTTCAGGATTCAGATGAACATTTATCAATTTAATTATTTTTTCTTCCAAATCCTTATCCGACATTCTTCGGGTCGGGTATGCGAGCGAAGGAATATAATAGCTTCCTGTCCTTACTTTAGATACAATAAAGTCTAAAAATCTGTCCAGGGAATCCTTCCTGAAAATATCAACGCTTTTGTAGCTGCCTTCAAGTATTAATTCCGCCACGTTTTCAAGATTTTTTTCTTCCCTGATCAATTTTTCAATCTTGAGGAAGTCAGCCTTGTCCAGTTCGACTAATTCATTTCCCTGTTTAAATTCAAGATTATCCATTTTAAAATTCCTTAGATGCGCTCAGTCTTACCGATCTGTAAAATTTCTCATTACTATTATATTCATAAACATTGCTTATCGACGAATATAAAGAATACTGATAAAATGAAAATTCTCCCAGTCCGAATACTATCATTCTTGCTTTGCTTCTGTCTTTATATCCGTCATAAAAAAGATAAATCATCAGGGCATTCGAGACAAGCGATAAAAATCCGACTTCGTAATTCCCGGTATAAAAATGACCAAATCCGGGAATGATTATTGAACCCAGGACCGATATCCACAGGCTTTTTTTCGGCCTGTTTATTTCCTCATCAACCAGCAGCTGAAGGTCTTTGATTTCGCGTAAATATTTCCCCTCAGAGTAATTATCCGTGTAAAACCCGGCTGCTCTTCCGGCTTCAGGCAAATCTTTTAACAGTGTAAGCGTGTAGCATATATCCCGGGCAATGTCTTCGCTGAATGTACCGCTTTTATATAAATATCGGTATTCCTGATAAATGCGAAAAGCAAGATATGGGGATCCGTATGTCAGCTGCACATAGGCTGTTTTATAATAAGCCTGCTCGCCTTCAGGTGTATTCCTGTATTTTTCATAGCATTCAGTAAGCGTATTTATCGCTTTACTATAGTTGCCTCCTTTATAATACGCCTCGCCGAGAACAAGCATGCTTAAAGGATAAAATTTTCCGTCAGGATAAAGATACTGATATCGCATGATCTCGGTAATCGCGCTGTAATGTTCGCCTTTTTTATTGTGTGACTGAGCTAGATTGATTAAATTATTTTCTGCAGCTAAAGCGGAATTACCGATCGCGCTTAAAAATAGAATTATATTTATAATTCTTTCCAGAAAATTGGGAATTGCCTTCACTCCCCCTATCCCCCGGAGGGGGCACCATCGCTGAAACTTATGTTTTAGTATTTTAAAAACAGTATTAAGATTATTTTTTAATTCTTCATTCATATATTACCATATATCTTTGGTAAATTCCATAAAGTGATTCGGGAGTATTATT
>CAZVDF010000042.1:24443-29117 GCA_964626055.1 uncultured Leptospirales bacterium | reverse complement strand
CACCGGTCTTTTCAACGGTGGGAATACGGGCTATGCCCGGATTCTTTTTCATAACAAACGACCACAACAGCATTTTAAAAAAATGTATTTTAATAATGTTTTTAATACCACCAGTTCTGCTAGTGGTCGTTTATAAAAAATAAGCTATTTTTTGACCGACCCTGATCCTCCGGCCTTTTTTAATATTTACGAATTGCATCGTATCTTTCTGGAACAGCAAAATAATCGTTGAGCCGAGATGGAATATCCCGATTTCCTGCCCTTTTCTAACTGCAGGACGATTTTTAATCGGATAAAAAAATTCATTTTTATGCCGGAACCAGCGGTTCGTTTCGATATCAGTATAGCTCAGGGAAATCCTGCCGACATTCATTGCGCCTATTTTACATACGGCCAGAGCCCGGTTTTTATTTTTTATATAAGTAAGCACCCGCTCATTTTTAGCGAAAAGTCCGTTAAGACCTTTCACCATAAAATCCTGAACAGTAAAAAGTTTCCCCGGTATGGTATAGTAGCCTGTTATCTTCCCGCTGACGGGAGAATGAATCCTGTGATAATCTGCTGGCGAAAGATAAAGCGTAATGAACGAACCGCCGATGAATTCATCCGACATCCCTGAGGGTATAAGCTCTTTAATTTTATAATAAATTCCTTTTGCCTGGATCAAGGTGCCGTTGTTTATTTTACCGAACTCGCTGATCTTTGCATCTACAGGAGATACAATAGAATTGAGATTGGGATCGATTTTATGCACACCGGGCTTGAGTTTCCTTGTAAAAAACTGGTCAAAAGTCCTGAAACCCGATTCGGGGTAATCTATTTCATTTTGATTGACTTTATAAAAACCGCAGTAATGTTTAATGATGACGTCCATTGTTAAGCGGGGCAGCGGTAGCCGGGCAATATAACCGAATATTCTCGAAAGAAAACTTTTTGGGATAATTTTAAATAAAAACAGTAGTAAAGATTTATGTCTCATTAAAAAATCCGTTTTACATTTACTTTTGGTTTATTTTTACTAATCCAATTCCGGGGTGTCAAGAATATAAAAATATGTTCTGTTGGAAACCGGCTGCCATGTGTAACGGCAATGCAGGTCAGCCGATCTCAAGCTTACTTATAAAATTCAGCACATGTTCGGGCAGCGGGACTTCAAAATGCATTTTTTCGCCTGATTCCGGATGTGAAAATTCGAGACAGACCGCTGCGAGCATAAGGTACGGAACTTTATACTTCGCCCATTTTTTCGAATAGATCCGGTCTCCTATTATCGGATGTCCTATGGAAGACAGATGAACGCGTATCTGGTGCGTCCTGCCCGTATGCAATATAAGCTCCAGAGCGGAAAAAACTCCGATCCTGGTCTTCCAGATTTTTTTAATAGCGTACTCCGTTACAGCGTCGCGTCCGCCTTCGATAACGGACATTTTGTGCCTGTATCTGGGATGCCTGCCGATGGGTTTATCTATAATTCCGTGCGCTCCGTCCGGCCTTTCGCTTATAATCGCAAAGTATTTTTTTATGACGTTTCTTGAAGAAAAATCGCCGGATAATGTTTTATGCGCCATGTCGTTTTTAGCGATCACCATGAGCCCGCTTGTATCTTTATCGAGCCTGTGCACGATCCCAGGACGGATCACTCCGCCGATCGAAGATAGCTCCTTAAGATGAAAAAGCAGCGCGTTGACCAGAGTGTTATCCCAGTTCCCGGGCCCGGGATGCACAACCAGCCCGGGCTGTTTGTTGATCACAGCGATATGATCGTCCTCGTAAATAATTTGAATCGGGATATCTCTGGGCACAAGGCTAAGCTCCCTGGGTTCGGGAATATTTATTAAAATATTATCATCGCTTTTTACTTTATAATTTTGTTTGATTTCACGGCCGTTTACAGTTATATTCCTGTCTTTGATGAGCTTCTGAATATAGGTTCTTGAAATATCGATCTCGAGCAAACTTGTTAAAACTTTATCGATACGTTCGAGATTAAATTCTTCCGGCACAGTCAGTTCAATTTTTTCCTGAAGCATAGAATATTTTTTAATTCTAAATGGATTTGTTACTAATTATGCAAAGCGTTCTATTGTTCGCTTTTATACCGGTTTACGATTTAATAATGACCATATCGCACACTCCGAATTCACTCAGGGTGCGATAAATTAACTGATCATCATGTTAATAATTGAATCCGGATACATATGCAATGTACATATATGAAATAATCCGTTTTGTCAATACATGCTTTAAGCCCGGGAAATAAATATTTATATTTCGCCGGTGTAAGATAAAAAATAAAATATCAAAATGTATCAGGCTTGAAAAAAGAATTGACAAAAAAATGTTTATACTTATATTCTGCGCCCATGATTGAATTCGAAGATAACACTTGTTTTGGCTGCGGACAGGAAAATGAATGCGGTTTAAAGCTCAAACTCAGTTATGATCTGGATACTCAAACGGCATACGGAGAATTCACAGCTACCCAGCAACACGAAGGATTGCCCAATATAATACACGCGGGCATCGTCACGGCAATGCTTGACGAAACCATGATAACAATAAATAAATATCTTGAGTTTACTGCCTTGACGGGAGAGCTCGCGATAAGATATCTACAGCCTGCATTTATTAACGAGAAGCTGCATATAAGAGGCTGGCATGTCAAGAAGAACAAACGGGTTATCGAGAACAGGGCGGAGATAGAAAACGAGATGGGGAAGGTTGTTGCCAGGGCGAAGGGAAAATATATTGAAGTAGATGAATTTCCGCAGCCTGAATAACCAAGATTCACGCCGACAGAAAAGATCAAGAAACGCGACATTAAAATCAGACATATTCTCTAAATGCCGAAGTGGTGGAATTGGTAGACGCAGCGGACTCAAAATCCGCCGGGGGTAACCCCATGAGGGTTCGATTCCCTCCTTCGGCAATTATATCCCGCCCGGTCTGTCCACGCACTTAAATCGGAAATTATATTATTTTCTTGTCGTTGAAGCATATATTGTTTATACTATCATATGGGGCACTTGCTTTTCCTTAAGAATGAAAAAAGTTATTGTTTCAAATAACGTTATACTTTAATTAGTCGACAGAATGCATTCTTAATGGAGTATGTCCTATAAACATTTTTAATATTTGAAGGTTAAAATTATATGGCTGATGTGTTACATGACCCTAAAAACGAATGGGAAGAAATATCGAACGCTATTTCCAATAAAAATAAAAGCGCCAAGCCGGAAGCCGATGCCGCCGGTACTAAGCCGGGAATTCCGCCTAAAGAATCTAAGTTAAGGTTTAATATAAAACCGGAAGAATTGGAAAGCTATCTGAATAAATATATCGTGGGACAGGAAGAAGCTGTTGAAATTATTGCGACCAAGGTCTGCACTCACTTTAACAGGATGGAAATCGAGAAGTCGATGCCTGAGGATGAGAAGATCGTGGGGAACATTAAAAGCAATATGCTTTTGATAGGCCCCACGGGAGTCGGAAAGACTTACATAATAAAGCTTATTGCAAAACGGCTGGGCGTGCCGTTCGTCAAGGCTGATGCCACCAAATTCAGCGAGACGGGGTACGTCGGGGGCGATGTAGAAGATCTCGTAAGAGAGCTCGTTCATGAAGCGGACGGCGATATAAACAAGGCGGAGTACGGGATAATATATCTGGACGAGATCGATAAAATAGCCTCTTCCGGGAATACGTACGGCCCGGATGTCTCCAGGACAGGGGTGCAGAGAAATCTGCTTAAACTGATGGAGGAAGCCGAAGTGGATCTTAAGACCCCTCACGATCTTGCTTCACAGGTTGAAGCGGCAATGGAAGCCCAGAAGACCGGCAGGGTTACCAGGAAAAAGATAAACACAAGGAATATACTGTTTATCGTTTCGGGGGCATTCAATTCTCTCGAAGAGATCATCAACAAACGCCTGAATATTCAGGCGATTGGTTTTGAAAACGAACGAAGTAAAAAGAACGGGGAAAAGAATATCCTTAAAGAGGTAAAAACCGAAGATCTGATCAAATTCGGCTTTGAGTCCGAATTTATCGGCAGGCTTCCGGTTTCCGTCCTTCTCAATGAGCTGGACGAAGGCGGATTGTATAAAATTCTCAAAAACAAGTACAGTACTGTTATACTAGGTAAAAAGCTGGACTTTAAAGCTTACGGCATTGATCTCGATTTTACAAACGACGCATTGAAAATACTGGCCAGGAATGCGTATCAGGAAAAGACCGGTGCGCGCGGGCTACTGAGCGTTTTTGAGAACGTGCTTATCAAGTTTGAGAAAACCCTGCCTTCAACCAACATTGCAGAGCTTATGGTCAATAAGGATATAGTCCTGAATCCCGAGAAGGAACTTCAAAAAATGCTGTTATTGCATATCGAAGATGATATTAAAAAATTTCAGAAAAGTTTTCTGGTCGATCACGGGATTTTTCTGGAATTTGATAAAGATGCAGTCGAGGTGATAAAGGAAATTGCATTTAAAAGCAATAAAAGCATTAAACAGATATGCAATGATTCATTCAGCGATTATCACTTCGGCATCAAGCTTATGGAGAAGGATACGTTTACAATAACAAAAGAAGCAGCGCTAAATCCTGATGATTATTTAAATAGCTACATCAGGAATAATTATAAAAAGGCATAACCGATTGCGGTAGGGGTTGTCC
>CAZVDF010000042.1:5898-24343 GCA_964626055.1 uncultured Leptospirales bacterium | reverse complement strand
GTTTAATTCCGTGTACTTTGATTTTTGATGAAAGTGCTTTGACGGATAATTTCAGCTGTTTTGCCGTTTCGCCGATATTATTATGGTTTTGACGGATAGAGTCTACAATAAGCGTTCTTTCTACGGAGTCGATCATTTCGGCCAATGACATTGTGCTCATATCCAGACCGGGTAAGACCGGGGCCGTTGATTCACTCAGGTGCGGATCGACAAAAATTAAATATCCTACGTTTTTCTTATTTGATATCATCGGGACTTTTTCATAATAAAATTTCATGTCCTTATTGAAGAAATAAATATCATTGCTGTCCTTTTCCCTGTAAAAAAAGTCATTTCTTTCCGCATCGGCAAGCGAACCCTCGACAAATTTTGTGTCCACTTCTTTCTTTATACGTGCAAGATAAATATCCTCAAAATGGCTGTTGTAAAAAACCGTTCTGCCTTTGTCGTTTAGTGCGTAAAGCGCCCGCGGGATATGTTCCAGGACTAGATATATCATCCATTCCATGGCCTGATCGTTTCTATGCTCCGCAATATCCGGTGTTTCCTTTTCTTTTTTTATGCCCGTCTCGCATGCGGCAAAAAGGTCCAGCCTTGACCACTTGCCGTAAATCTCGCCGAATAAATTGATAACAATAAATTCTTTTACGTTCCCGGCAACGGGAAGGAGTTCGTCCAGGGACATCTTTTTATAGAGTTTGGTTACAAAAGCGTCGATTTTTTGTTTCCCGACTCTCTCGATATCCGAAAGCTCCGAGATCACTTTTTCTTTTGTGAGTATTCCGAGAAGAATTCCGCGTTTGGATACAACCGGCAGTATGGGGACATTGTTGGAATAAAAAAGCCTTACGATTTCTTCGGGCCCTTTGCTATCGGGATTATACGGATTTTCCTCGAATTTGACAATGTCTTTATCCGATGTCATTTACAACCCCAGTACGTCGTTCATGTCGTACAGGCCGGGTTTTTTACCGGAAGCCAGAAATTCCAGGGCTTTCACCGCGCCCCTTGCGAATGTATCCCTGCTGGTCGCCCTGTGAGTGAGTTCGACGCGCTCTCCCGTTCCCGCAAAATATACGGTATGTTCGCCTACGATATCCCCGCCTCTCAGCACCTGTACGCCGATCTCTTTGCTGCCCCGCTGTTCATTTTTTTTGGTTCTGTCGTAAACTAGGGCGGCTTCCCCGAGTCTTGGAACGGCGTTCTTAATTATATCGAGCAGTTTTTTCGCAGTCCCGGAAGGCGCATCTAGCTTGAATTTATGATGCGCCTCGAATACTTCGATATCGAAATCGCCTGAAAGCACCTTTGATGCCATTTCCGTGAGTTTAAAAAGCAGGTTCACGCCCAGCGACATATTCGGTGAAAGGACTACAGGCAAACTCGACGCTGCTTCTTTAATTTTTTTTCTTTCATCATCTGAAAATCCTGTTGTGCCGATCACGACGGGTTTTTTTAAATCTTTCATGATGTCCAGAAGCTTTAGAGATGCTCTGGGATTTGAAAAATCAATGACGCCGTCAACCTGAAGGAGGTCGTCTTTATTAATGGGATTAATTTTTATATCCAGATCACCCTGCATCGCGAGGTTTCCTGCGTCTTTGCCCAGGTTAGGGTATGTTTCCGTCTCGAAGGCTGCACCGAGAGAATGCCCCTTCTCCAAAAGAGCGTTGAATACCGCTCTTCCCATTTTGCCGCCTATGCCGCATATACAGACCTTTAGCATAATCTATACCTTTAAGCCGTAAGCAGTCAATGTTTGCTTTAAAGTCTTTCTGTTCTCTTCGGATAGCCGTACAAGCGGAAGCCTCACATCGCCGGAACAATATCCGAGCAATTCCATTGCTTCCTTCACCGGTATAGGATTTGTCTCAATAAATATGACTCTCATTACCGGGAGCATCTTATAAAAAAGTTCTCTCGCCTCTGCATATTTCTTTTCACTGTAAAGAGACACAACTTTTTTTACATCTGCGGGCAGAAAATTCGAAGCCACGGATATGACTCCTTTGCCTCCTATCGCGAGAACAGGAAGGAGAAGATTGTCATCGCCGGAAAGCAGCGTGAGTTTCTCTCCGCAAAGTTCAATAACTCTCATCATCTGCACAATATCTCCCGAAGCTTCCTTTATCGCCGTGACATTGCCGACTCGTTTGATGAGTTCGGCGACGCTTTCGGGTAAAAAGTTCACTGCAGTCCTGCCGGGTATATTGTAAAGGATTATCGGTTTTTTTACGGATTTTGCCACAGCTTCAAAATGAGCTATCAGCCCCCTCTGGGTCGGTTTGTTATAATACGGATTCACCAGCAATGCGCCGTCAACTCCGCTTTCTTCCGCGGATTTTGTCAGATGAATGGCTTCTTCGGTAGAATTGGCGCCTGTGCCTGCAACGACTTTTACTCTTTTATTAACCAGCATGACCACTCTTTTAATGAATTCCTTGTGCTCTTCAAAAGAAGCGGTCGGAGATTCGCCGGTTGTGCCCATGGGCACGATCCCGTCCACGCCGTTTTGTATCTGCATCTCAATGATTTTTTCAAGCGCGTCATAATCGATCTTCCCGTTCCTGAACGGAGTTACAAGCGCGGTATAAACCCCTTCAAACATTTTTATCACCTTTCGTTCGTAATTTTTTCCGTATTTGCCTCTGCCAGCGGAGAGGCAATATTCTACCTGGCTAAATTTACTTTGCTATATAGTTTGTTTTCAAAAACAGCCATATTAAATCTTGATTTCTCGAAATCATCGTCGAATAAATAGACAATCAGCGCTCTTTCTGATTTGACGAATTCCGTGCCGGAGGGATAACCATAAACTTTGATAGAGTCGTCACCTGTAATTATATACAATTTAATCCTGGTGCCTTTTTTTATTGTACGTGTTCCTTCCCCGGCATCATCTTTTAATATGTAATCTTTTTTTTCAAAAGTTTTAATATCCGATATATCGTCCTTTTTTAAAAAGGTCGTGCAGGAACAAATGGCAAGTCCTGAAAAAATCAATATGATGATCCTGCAGATATTTTTCACGATTCCATCCTTCATGTCCGGAAGCAGTATTGAAGCGGCTGAATTGTTTTGACCGGAGCTTCATGATTATAAATATAAAAAAATGAGTTAATATTGTAATATGACATATGTCAAGAAATTATTAGAAGTTATCTTAAAATTATATTTTATTCGTTAATATATCCCTGTTTATCATTAATAACCAGTATGAATGAATAATTTTAAGATGACCTAAACTAAAACTCATGCGGAACTGAGGATTTTTAGAGGTATTTAAAATAATTTTTTTATTGTTGACATAAAGATAACCTGATATAGTGGACTTATCAGAGGTCATCTCAAAATCACTAATTATCATTAATTACTCGTTTGGATCTGTAATTTTGAGACGACTTCTGATATTCATAAAAGCCCAGGTGGTGGAATTTGGTAGACACGCATGGTTGAGGGCCATGTGGGAATATCCTGTGCGGGTTCAAGTCCCGCCCTGGGCAGATAAAATAACGGGATCAATTATGGGAAGATCGATTAAGACACTCGTATTCTTGGGAATTATTTTTTTCGGTCTTTCATGTTCGACTTACTCGATTAAAAACGATATTGAACATAGTTCAATTTTATCTAAAATAAAAAACGCGGGAATCATTTTCCGGATCTCGAACGGCAGCAAAATAACAGAGGAAGAGTTAACCGGAAATTTTTCCTCCTGGCTCAGCGTTTATCAGAAAAAAGGCAATATTGCTGTCATAAGAGACGCGGGCAATGCACTCACGGTTTTTAACAATCCCCAGCAGAGGTTTTACCAGGTCTCCAATGAAGATGAGTATTTGAAATTTAAATCCATAGGCGTTGTAAATCAGTATCTTCAGAAAAATCAGTATGAATTGCTGAACATTATCTCAAGGAATAACCTTGACAGCATAATAATTTATGAAATCTACAGCGTTATTTCGACACAGATGCAGTTTTTTGAATACGAGTCCGTTCTTGCAATCGCAGATGCGGATCTAAATATAGGTTATCTTGACCATCAGTCGGATTACTACGAGTCCACCAGTTCTTTGATAGATGATCTGAAGAATCAGGCCATGGATAAAATTAATGACAGACTTATACATAACCTGAGAGATATAAAGTTGCTCGGGAGCAAAACCGAAGGAGAGAAGAAAGTTCTAAATAAGGATATTGGGAAGACCAAACCTCAGACTGGGGAAAAGCCGGCAGCTAAGCAGGAGGAAAAAAAGTCGGATAAACCTGCTGAGAAAACAGATGGAACACCTCATGTTAAAGAAATAGAAAAACCGGCAGAAAAGACCGCGGATAAATCTGCTGAAAAGAAAGTGGAAAGGCCGAAAGAGCTCTCCCCTTCAATTGATAAAACGCCTGTTAAACAATAAATACAGACTCGATCTTTTTGGAGACGGCGGGAGTCGAACCCGCGTCCTGCAACACATACATACAGCTTCTACATGCTTATCCCTTTCTTAAGTTAGGCCTCAGTCCGGGAAAGGGAGCCGGACTTGAGGCCGGTGTTCCCTGTTGTTTCGCTCTTCTCGCGGGAACAAAGATCCGAGCTATCCCCTGAATATGACGTCGATATTGAGATCCCAGAGGAGCGGACCCCAAAAGACGCTAGCAGGTATTAAGCTGCTAGAGGTAGACTATTGTCTGCGTTTAATTTAGTTCTGCCTGTTTTACGAGAGACAGAGAGCTCGGCATGCGACTATACATACGCTGTTACAGTCGAAACCAAATTCGTCCCCTATGTACAAATTAAGTTATATTTAAAAAAGGAAAGCGTCAACTAATAAATCTATAAGCTATCTCACAATCGTGCATCCCCTGTCGGGTCCTACAGATATGATTGATGCCTTAACTCCGATATTTTCTTCAAGAAACTCGACGTATTTTTTAGCGTTTTTAGGCAGGTGCTTGAATGCAGTGCAACCTGCGATCTCTTCTGTCCAGCCGTCGACTTCTTCGTAAACCGGCTCGACTTTTTCTATTCCGGCTGACGGGAAATAGTCTATTTTTTTGCCGTCGATTTTATACCCGGTCGCGACTTTGATTTTAGGAATTCCTGTGAGCACGTCCAGTTTTGTGAGGGCTATGCTTGAGAGCCCGTTTATTCTTTTAGCGTGTTTTAAAAGCTCGATGTCAAACCAGCCGCATCTTCTCGGTCTTCCTGTGGTTGAGCCGAACTCGACTCCGCGCTTTCTTAATAGCTCGCCGTATTCTCCCCTGTCCTCTGTAGGGAAAGGACCTTCCCCCACTCTTGTAACGTACGCCTTTGTAATGCCGACAATCTCGTCGATGCAGAATGCGTTAAGGCCCGTGCCCATAAGCGCGCCGCCTATGGTCGGATTTGATGAAGTGACGAAAGGATATGTCCCGTGATCTATATCGAGTGCCGTTCCCTGCGCGCCTTCGAGAAGTATGGTTTTGCCTTTTCCGATCGCCTGGTGGAGATAGTATGGAGTATTGATAACCATACCTTCGATCTGTTTTTTGAATTCAACCAGCATATTTTTTATTTCTTTAAGATTATATTCGGGCATTGAAAATATTTTGCTGAGCTGGAGATTCTTTCCGAACAGGGCTTCTTTTAATCTTTCTTCGAGATATTCTTCGTCAAGAATATCTCCCACCCTGATCCCTACTCTCAGGCATTTATCGGAATAGCATGGGCCTATTCCTTTTTTGGTCGTTCCGATTTTTTTATCTGTCGCGTCTTCCATGGCGCCGTCAAGCGCCCTGTGATACGGTATTATAATGTGCGCCGCATCGGATATTTTAAGCCTGCTCCTGACGTCATAGCCGTCTTTTTCAACTTCCGTGATTTCCGCAAGAAGCTGTTCGGGATCTATAACAACGCCGTTGCCGATGACGCATATTGTTCCTTTATGGAGCATGCCGGATGGGAGAAGATGGAATATATACTTTTTGCCGTTTACGACTACAGTATGCCCTGCATTAGGCCCTCCCTGGTAGCGCGCGACAATATCGACGTTATTTGAATAAAAGTCTATTAGTTTTGCTTTCCCTTCGTCGCCCCATTGTGTGCCGATCAGTACTTTGCATCCCATAGTTTCCTCTGAATATTTATTTTTTTTAATCAACTAATGATTAGTTGAGCAGGTTCAATATCAAGCATTTTTTTAAAAGCGTATTGGAATGATTAATATTAGGAGACATCTTAAAATATTATTTAGAGTGCGTCTCAAAATCTATTATTAAGTAATAGATTCATTTTATATTTCCAAATTATGCGTTCATAGCCATATCGACACTATCTATAATTTTCGAGGACTGTCTGAGGCCGCAGGCCGAGTTCCGCAGGAAATTATAGATAGTATCGATATGGCAATAGATTGCCTGCTGCTTTAAAATGGTTTTGGAACGCACTTTATAACAGAATTCCCAGGTCTATTTTTTATTTCGTCTGAATACTCTTATTGTTGCTATCAGATAACCCAATGCCGCGCTGATGATTATGATAAGAGGCAGGGCGAAGGCCGAGAGTTCTATCTTCCACCAGAAAAACTTCAAGGAAATTGCGTCCTGATTTTGCAGTATAATAACAGTTAAAAGAAAAATTACAATAAACAGAATAATCAATTTCGGTTTAGACATAAAATTTATTAATCTCCCGGTTTTATCTTTAAATAGTCAGTCCAAGGCCCAGCATTAAGCAGTATTCGTCGTGATCTTCTCTCCTGTCCACCATTTCAACAATTAATTTCTGGTACAGAAAAAAATTACCGGTAATCCCTTCTTCCACTTTTAAAGATACAACATGTCCCGGAGCGCGGTAGCCGGAGAAAGGATCTCCCTTGAACCATTTGTCCGCATTGGCGCCGAACCAACCCTGGCCGTTTGCAAAATTATACGGCTTGTCGTTGTTCAGATCGCGCATGTAGAATCTTTCCGTGTAGTCGAGACTTACGCTCAAATAGCTCACATATCTGCTTATATCTCTGTATTTTCCCAGGCTTACGCCAAGACCGAGCTCGTAGACTCCCCAGTAATTTGAGATTTTTGCTTCATGGTCGAAATAGTAATAATCCCTCGCGGAGAACCATGAGTAAAAATTCAGAAGCTTGTCTATTTTGTATTTATAATCGATCAGAAGATAATCCGTGTCGAGTGTTTTTCCGGAGGAGCCGTCTCCGTCATGCGGCAAAGATCTCGGGTATAGTTTGAAAAGAATACCCACTTCTTCGTCTTCATAGCCGAAAACGAACCCGGCTTTAAAATCGTGAAGCGTGCGGTTCTCGCCGTCGCTGAATGCGAACGAACTTCTGTAGTGATTTCCCATGCCTCCTATGCCGAGCGCCCATTTGCCGAGATGCAGTATAGCTTCAAGTTTTTCGTAGTGTATTATCAGGCTGGGGGATAGCGCGCCCAGGTAAGGTCGGCCTGCTTCAAGATCGAATTCAACTATTTTGGACGGGGTTGCGTTCAAATGAAGCATCTCGGGCGCATTCATGTAAAGCCCGGGCGTGGTCTGATAATGGAAGCCTTTGTCTTTTTCGGCGTCCCTGAAATAATATGCCGTTCTTAGCATGGAATCGAATGTCGCGTAAAAATATCTCGGCGGCTCTTCTTTTTTGGATTCCGCTGCGGATTCAGGCTTCTTCTCTTCCTTCAATTTTTTTTCGCTTTCCTGTTTGGCAAGAAGAGCCTCGCGCTGTTTTTTTAAGCGTAATGAGTATGCTTCGGGCAGCCATTTTATGACTTCAGTATTTTTCGGATCAAGCTGAATTACACGCTCCCCCGCAGCGACAGCTTCCTCGAACTTTCCGGTTTTGAAATATAGATAGCCGATCCGCTCAAGCGACGGAATCTGTTCGGGACTTCGCTTTATCGCTTCCTCATAACACGCGATCGCGTTCGGCACATCACCCTTTAACTCGAATACCCACCCCTTGTTGTGATAACTCTTCGCAGAGGATGTATTATAAGCTTTTATCGCTTCGTCGAATTCCTTTAGGGCTTCGTCAAAGCGCTTCTGCTGGCCGAACTGCACGCCTCTCTCGGAAGTTTTTTTCGGATCAATCGCTTTCTGGGAATAGAGAGGTTGGATAAATAAAAATAAAATAAGTATGATGATGATCTTATTTAAATAAGTTCGCATAGCTGTTTTCCGGGAAACAGAATAGAATTTAGCTTCGAGATGACTGCTAGTAATATTATCGAAAACAAGAAGGAAAATAAAGCATTTTTTTAGGATTGCCGGCTCTATTCCAGAAACTCGAAATGCCTTTCATCGCAGACGGAACACGATTTCTCGCTTTTTTTTAACGTAATATATTTCCACGTTCCGTGCCAGACATCAAAATAAAATAATTTTTTTATAAGAGAATCGTAATCGCCGATCAATATCTTTAATGCTTCCGTTGCTTCGATAGAAGCTGTAATGTTGACTGCCATGCCTAGTACTCCGGCTGTAGCATTAGTAGGAGTTGTTCCCTGCGCCGGTACTTCATTAATAAAGCATTTAAAACAAGGCGTCTTTCCCGGGAGGATCGGGAAGCTCATGCCGACGGTTGAAACTACTCCGGCATAGACCCATGGGATGCCGAATTTAATACTGGCGTCATTTATCAAAAAACGAGTCTCAAAATTGTCTGTTCCATCCAGGACAACATCAACCCCTTTCATCAGCTCTTCGATATTTTTTGAATTTATTTCCCCCACAATCGGTTCGATTTCAGTTCCGGAATTAATCAAGCGCAGCCTGTTCGCTGCAGCGATGGCTTTTGGGGTTCTCTTCTTCATATCTTCTTCATCAAAGAGTATCTGTCTCGGAAGATTATTCAGCTCAATATAATCCCTGTCTATAATGCGTACGTGCTTTACGCCTATCCTTGCCATGTTGTTGGCCAGAACGGTGCCCAGTCCCCCGCATCCGGCTATAAGTACAGATGATTCATTCAGCTTTTCCTGTCCTTTCTGTCCGATTTCTTTAATTAAAATTTGCCTTGAATATCTATCGTAAAGTTTATTGTTGCTCATAATACTAACCTGTCGATTATTCCGCCGCCGATCACAATATCATTATCGTAAAACACAGCGGACTGTCCGGGCGATATTGCCGCTCCGGTGCCTACCAAAGTAACCTTGATTTCCTTTTCATTAATTAATTCTACCTTTGAATTATACTCTTTTTGCGAAGACCTGACTTTTGTCTGAGCGTTAAAAAAAGCTTCGGGCCTGTCAACCGATATCCAGTTCAGATCATTAACAATAAAACCTGAAGATATTATATCTCTTTTTGTCCCTGCAATCACTGTATTTGTTTTGCTATCCAGTTTCAAAACATAAAGCGGTTCGGGATACGCTATGCCCATGCCTCGCCGCTGCCCCGGCGTATAATTCCACAAACCCTTATGCCTGCCAATGACTTCTCCTGTCGCAAGCACAATATCGCCTTCTTCATCTTTCACGTCAAGCAGCTCTCGGTAATCCCCTCCGTAGAAATCCTGGCTTTCTTCTTTTCCCGAAACAGGCAGGCCTTTTTCGGCCGCATATACACGGACTTCTTTTTTTGAAAGATCGCCCAGCGGGAACATTACCATTGAAAGCCGGCTTTGCGAAAGTCTGTACAAAAAGTAAGACTGATCTTTCCGTTTATCAAACGCTTTTTTTAAAAGATATCTTCCCGAGGTTTTATCCTGTTCCACTTTTGCGTAATGCCCGGTAGCGAATTTGTCAAAATGAATTCCCGATGTAACGGCATTTTTTAAAAGCGCTTCGAATTTTATTTTCTGATTACAGATGACGCATGGATTGGGCGTACGGGCGGATAAATATTCGTTTTTAAAATTATTTATCACTGTTGATTTGTATTCTCCTGCGCAATCAACAACATACAGCGGGATGCCGATAATTTCGCAGACTTTCCTGGTCTCTTCAATATCGTGTTTTTCATCCGGCCCGTAGCAGGAATGTTTTTTGCCGGCATCGCTGCATTTGTGCGAGCCGTCCCATATAGACATTGTAATCCCTATTACATCGTATCCCTGTTCTTTTAATATTAATGCGGCAGTTGAAGAATCAACTCCGCCGCTCATTCCGACTGCTATTTTCATTTTAAATTTTTTAAAAAATAATATTCATTTTAACTAACGTTTTATAAAAATCATTCTCGGAATATTGGGCGAATAGCCATCCCGCCCCCTATCCCCGTGCGCAGCCTCCCCTTGGGGCAAAGGGGGCACCATCGATGAAACTTATGTTTTATTCTTTTAATATTCCTAATTGTTTATCGGTCATTAATTATTTTATATTTGTGCCCCCTCCGGGGGTTAGGGGGGCATGCATTTTATTCATTTTGTTTACTTTTTCAATCAAAAAATAATTAATAATTTATATTAATAATTACACTATTTAATTGCACTGTTAAGGCTTCCGGTTCTGTAGCCTTCCATATCCAGGGAAATCCAGATAAATCCGAGGCTTTTTAAATATTCGTTCACTTTCTTCCTGATGTCATCCTGCATAAAGCGGCTTAAATCGGAAGCCGGTATTTCGATACGCGCTGTTTCATTGTGATGCCGTACGCGAACTATGCAGAAGCCGAGATCATGGATGAATTTCTCAGCATTTGCAATCGCTTCCAGCTTCTCCCTGGTGATTTTGCTGCCGTAAGGTATCCTGCTGGCAAGACACGGGTCGGCAGGCTTGTCCCATGCCGGCAATCCCATGCTTTTTGAAAGATTACGAATATCATTTTTTGTAAAGCCAAATTCAAGAAGAGGGCTTTTGATGCCAAGCTCTTTTGCCGCGATATATCCGGGCCTGTAATCCGACGAGTCGTCCGCATTGGTCCCGTCGAGAAGAATGCCGTAATCCAGATTTTTTATTTTATCCAGGGCTTTTGAATAAAAGCTCTTTTTGCAGTAATAGCACCGGTCTTTCGGATTGCAGGAAAAAGCCGGGTCATTCAGCTCATCTGTATTGACGATGATATGCTGCACGCCGGTCTGTTTTGCGAATTCCTTTGCAAAAGCAAGTTCTGATTCGGTATAGGTTTCCGAAGAAGCAGTAACTGCAAGTACGTTTTCTCTCTCTAGTACATCAGAGCAAACCGCAAGAAGAAATGACGAGTCGACCCCTCCTGAAAAAGCAACTGCAGCCTTTTTTAGAGTTTTTAAATTATTTTTTAAATTTTCTAATTTTTTTTTCACAGGAATTGTTGTTATTAAATAATATTATATTGAATAATCAGCAGTGGCGCGTGATTTACTTTTTCTTTTTTTATATTTCCTGATAAGATCTTCCAGACTATAATTTTCGAGAAAATCCGTCATTAAAGAGCTCATTTCGTCCCATACATCCCGTGTTACACATTCATTTGATCTTTCACATATCTGCGGATTTTTTACACAGTCGACCAGACTTAAATCCCCTTCAAGAGGTTCTATAACATCAAGCAGTTTTATTTCCGACGCCGAACGGCTTAGAATATACCCGCCGTGAGCGCCCCTGAAAGTGCTGACCAGTCCTTTTGCCTTTAAAGGAATTATAATTTGGCTTAGATATTTTTCCGATATTCCCTCGGAGCGTGCTATATCTTTAAGGAATATCGGTCCCTTTTTTTCATTTAGACCGAGAGCGAGCATAAGGCGAACTCCGTATCTTGAACGTGTTGAAAGCTTCATATGTTTCTCTTAGTTAACAGTCTTATTAAGTATTTTAAATTTATATTTCTTTTCGAAATATGGCAATTTTTGCTCCCAGCCCCCTGACCCCCGGAGGGGGCATAAAGATTTTTATTGAATAAATTTTCATTTTCAGTATGGAGTAATAGATATTTTATATTTAATATCAAAAGATCCTTCTCTCCATTCCATACTGGTGCCCCCTTTGGGGGATAGGGGGCTAAGTGCACTTTTTCTATTTTGTTCACTTTTCTCAATTTTCCTGAATGAGCCAAATTTGCTAATTATTTTTTTTATCAATGCTATTGCGCGATCCGTGCCAAGATTTTTAAGTCCAAGAAAATTTAAAATTCTGCTTACAATGCCGTCAGGTATACAGGTGATCTTTTGTATTTCAATTCCTTTTTCGCGGCAGAATGCCATGAAATCCTTGAGAGTGAGAAAGTGTATATTGGATTTATCATACCAGTTATAGGGCAGTTCCCTTGATACGGGCATTCGTCCGTGCATGTTTAAACGCAGTCTGTGCTTCCAGTTTGCAAAGTTTGTAAAAGAGATAATGCCTTCAGCGGCAACGCGGATCATCTCTCCAAGAACAAGATACGGCTTATGGACTTCAAGCAATGTCCTGTTAAGAATGGCATAATCGTAAAAATTATCCGGTATCATATCCAGTCCCGTGCCCAGATCAATCTAGAATACCGGGATATCTTTTTTATTGCATACAATTATTTTTTTAAAATCAAAGTCCACCCCCTGACCTGCGATAACGCCTTGAAACATAATACCCCGCCGACACCGAAGGTGGCGGCCGATACGTCAGTACCGGGGGCTTGCCCCGTGGAATTTTATTTTTCAAATATTTACGGTCAAATAAATAGTTATACTATCGAGTTTAGCGGAAAAAAATAATCAGCGGATTACATGCATATTCAGATCGCTGACCATACGCAGATCCGATCCCGGATCCTGCCCTGCAGTTGTAAGATAATTCCCTACCATCATGCCGTCCGCTCCTGCCCAGAAGATCGCGGACTGCAGGGATTTGAAATTAACTTCGCGGCCTCCGCAAACCTGTATATGTTTTCGCGGAAGAGCGAATCTGAAAAATGCAATTGATTTTAGATGTTCCATGGGAGTGTTCGGGGCCATGCGCTCAAGCTTTGTTCCGGGTATGGGATTCAAAAAATTCAAAGGCACCCTGTTAACATCCAGCGAACGCAAAGTAAAAGCCATATCAATCCGGTCTTCCGGCGTTTCTCCCATGCCGAGAATTCCGCCGCTGCAGATTTTAACATTTTCTTCTTTTACCATGTTCAGAAAATCAAGCTTATCATTATAGGAATGAGTTGAACATATAATTGCATAATGGCGTGCCGAAGTTTCAAGATTATGATGAACCGTATCGAGGCCCGCATTTATAAGCTGCCTTAAAAACTGTCTGCTTATTTTTCCAATTGAAACTCCCACGTCCATTCCCGGATATTTCGATTTTATAAGGCCAATACCTCTGATCATTGTTTCCTGTTCGGCAGAATTTGTAACTGTTTCGCCGCTTGTCACTATCCCGAAGCATGATGCGTTTATCGCGTGCGACTGCTTTGCCACATCGAGCATTTCCTCAGCGCTTACAAGCGGATATGTCTGCACTGAAGCACGGTTGTAGCTGGACTGGGCGCAAAAAGCGCAGTCATTCACGCAGTTGCCGGATTTTGCGTTCTGGATTGCGCAGAAATTTATTTTGTCACCGCAGAAATGGCCGCGGATTTGTGATGCGCATCCAAGCAGAAATGGAATATCAACTTCTTTTGCCGATAAAAGAGTCGTAGCTTCGGTTCTATTTATTTCATGTCCTTCGATAACTTTTTTCATTAATTCATTTAGGAATTTTATCATAATAATTTCCCTTTTAAAATATTCAATGTTATTTATTACATTGCGTAATATCTCCACGCTTGCGTCAAAGATGTGAGCCTATCGATTTGCGATGAATATCAATATAATTGCTGCCGATGTAAACTCATCATGAAAAAAAATACACCGTCTGCGCTGAAGGCGGAGACCGATACGATACCTTCGGTCGGCAGCTTGCAGCAGGGTAGTTTATTCCAGCGATTGAATATCTATTCTCTTTGTCAAGCAAATCATCATTAATTAAAATGAATAACTTATTGTCATACCATTACAATTTCTATTAAAGTAATTATATTACTAGTATTTGTCAAATATTTTATATGAGAGCAAACTGATTTTCGGACAACTGCGAATTCAGCTCAATAATAGTTCATCACCTCCGGGCAGCTTTACTCTCTGCTGCTGAACTCTTCTCTGAGCAAGTACATGAAACAAATAATTCAAGCATTGTTACTCGGCATCCCGGCAGCATCTCTGGCAGGAGTGATCCCGAAAAATCTCTTGTATTCCCTGCTGAACTGAGAAGGGCTTTCATAGCCGACCCGAAGCGCCGCATTATAGGCATTGACGCCATCCTGGATCATGAGCTCGCGGGCCTTATGAAGCCTGACGCTTTTAATATACTGTAGGGGCGACGCATCTGTCACTGCCTTGAAACTCGTATGGAACAAGGATGTGCTCATCCCGGCTTCCATGGCAAGAGTCCTGATATCATGGTTCTGATGATAGGTCTCGTGAATTTTATTTAGTACTTTTGCGATCTGGAAAAACCTTCTGTCCCTAAAGGCCAGCGCCTGCAGGGCTTCGCCGTTTTCACCGCGTAAAACCCGGTATATTATTTCACGCATTATCATGGGACCAAGAATACGCCCGTCATCCGGAGACGACAACGCTTCTAAAAGGCGTAAAGCGGTATCTGCAATACTGTCGGTCATTGAAGCAGTGTAAAGTCCTTTATGTAAATCATTAGCCGGGAGCCGGGTCTCATCCAGCTCAAGCAGTATCTCTCCGACTGTCAGCGGATCAACTTTAACAGTAATCCCGAACAACGGGCCGTCAGGCGATACTATGGCTTCACATTCTACAGGTAAAGGAACAGGTAATACAAGGTATCTGGAGGGATTATAGTTATAAACATTATCGCCCAGATAAAGCCGCTTTTCACCCTGGGCGATAATAATAATTTCCGAATCATATGATGCCGGTTTGCGATTATAAGAATTGTCAACGCGGTAAAGCTTAACGCCGTTTATCGAGGTGGAAACAACACTCTCCTCCGGAAGCAGCTGCTCAAGAAGCTCGACCATTTTCCGTATTTTATTTTCCATATCGGTTAATTCCGTTTTTAAAATTTTGTATAAATGTATAATAAAATCAATTATTATGCAATAAATATTCTATGATTTTACAGGAATAGGCAAGAATTTGGAGGATCAGACCTTGTAATTTGAAGTTAAATCGCTATATTTCAGGTGTGCATGGGAAATAATCCATTATTATACAAAAATTTTAACCAGCCGCCGCATAAAATGAAGTAATAGATATAATATTTCTTGTTAGTAAATTAATAAAGAGGTTACCAGTGATGGAAATATCAAAATCGGCACGCAATGGGATGGGCATGCCTATTGTTGGATTCGGCACATACCAGCTGTCAACCGGCCAGGCCGAATTCTGTGTAAAGGAAGCGCTTAAAGCCGGGTTCAGACATATTGATTCGGCCGAAGGCTACAATAATGAAGAGGGCACCGGCAAGGCGATTAAAGCTGCCGGTATTTCAAGGAATGATATTTTTGTAACCACCAAACTTTTCCCCGGATATAAACAATGGGGTGCGCCCGAAAAAACCTGCGAACAGACCGTTGAAACGCTGAAAAACCAGCTCAAACAGCTCCGGCTTGACTATGTTGATCTTTATCTTATACATGCTCCGTTATCGGAGCTCAGACTGGAACAGTGGGATGCCCTAGTTGAGCTGAAAAAAGCCGGGCTCACCAGGCATATCGGAGTGGCAAATTACAATGAAGAGAGAATTAAAGAGATCATGGATGCAGGCCTGGCCAAGCCAGAGGCAGACCAGGTTGAATTTCATCCGGTTTGCGCCCAAAATGATCTGACCAGGTTCATGAAGGAAAATTTAATTGCGCCGATTGCTTACAGCTCGCTTGCCCCCCTTTCATCCTGGCGGAGTGAAGAAGGGCAGGGCGGAGAAGTTCTTGCAGAGATAAAAAAAGAATGCCAGGTGGTCATCAATGAAATTGCAAATAAACTTAAGGTATCGGAAGCCAGATTGCTGCTCCGGTGGGGATTGCAGCACGGCTACTCGGTATTAACGAAAAGCAGCAAGCCTGAGCGCATCCGGGAAAATTTAAATTTATTTGATTTTGAAATTCCCGATAAAGACATGGAAAGTTTGAACCGGCTTAATAAGGATCAGGCATTCGCCTGGGCAGCCAGTGGGCTTAATCCGATGGAAGTCGCCCCGCCTCTTTAATAAATATAAATGCATCACGTGAAACGGAGGATTTTATGGAGTATGAGAATGAAAACGCCGCTAAACGACATGCGGGATTTAATCGCAGGGAATTCCTGACCATCCTGGCGGGCTGCACCGCCAGTCTGATGGTGCCCGGTCTTTTCAATGGCGAGAAAAAGACCGCCGCGGCCGCCGTCTCCGGCTCTGACCGGCTGGGCAAGCTCCTGCCCCTGCGTAAGCTGGGTTCCTTCGGTCCGGCCGTGACCATTCTAGGCGTGGGCGGAGACCATGTAGGAAGCGCCTCGGAAAAAGACGCACAGGCTATTATCGAAAAAGCACTGGAGGAGGGGGTGCGATTCTTCGACAATGCCCCGCTGTACAGCGATGGAAAAGCGGAAAAACGCTATGGAAAATTCCTCACGCTAAAGTATAGGGATGTTTCTTTCATAATGACCAAAACCCTGGCCAAAAACGGAAAAGAAGCGCTGAAGGACCTGGATGCTTCCCTCTCCCGCATGAAGACCGACTACGTGGACCTATGGCAGATGCACGCCCTCGAAGATCCGAAGGATGCGGAAAGTCGAGTCAAAAACAGTGTACTTGATGCCTTTCTCGATGCCCTGAAAAAGGGCAAGGTCAGGCACATAGGATTTACCGGCCATCAGTCCTACAAAGCCCACCTCAGGATGCTGGATGAGATCAAGAAGCATGGTGTGAAGATGAACTCTTCGCAGATGCCGGTCAATCCCGCCGATCCACACTTCGAAAGCTTCGTCACCAATGTGGTGCCCAGATGCGTGGAGGCCGGTATCGGGGTGTTGGCCATGAAAACACTGGCATACGGACGTTTCTTCGGAGGGAACAAGGGCTGGCAACGCACGGAAGTATCCGTCAAACCGGCGATACCGGCGGCTCTTTCCGTTGAAGATGTCTTCGGCTTTGTATGGTCGCTGCCAATAACCACCCTTATAAGCGGGATGGAAAGCGTCCGCCAGGTTTCACAAAACGCTGCTCTGGCGCGCAAAACGTGGAACTGGAACCAGTCCGAACTCCAGAAACGCATCGATGCAATGGCCCCCTTCGCCGGCCCGAACCTGGAATTCTACAAGAACTGAATTTCATCTCTCAGATGAAGCTAAAGCATCTCAGCGCTTCGCTTAAGGTCTTCAATCAGGTCGTCCGCATCTTCGAGGCCGACGGAAAGCCGCAGAAGCTCGCCGGTAATTCCCAAATCAAGCCTTTCCTTTTCGGGTATGGCCGCGTGGGACATCTTTGCAGGATACGAGAGTATGGACTCGACTCCGCCGAGCGACACAGCGACTGTCCAGTATCGAACGTTCTTCATTATCGAATACGTGCGTTCAGGCGTGTCCGCTTCGAAAGAAACGACAGCGCCGAATCCATCAGCCTGTTTTTTTATTATCTCATGACCGGGATGATCAGGAAGACCCGGATAATAGACTTTCCTGACCCATTTCTGCCTGCTCAGCCATTCTGCAATTTTCATTGCGCTTTCGGCCTGGATCGTCATGCGGGCCCGAAGCGTTTTTATCCCGCGCAGAAGCAGCCATGAATTTTCCGGGCTTAAAATATTTCCGGTGGATATCTGCACGGCATGGACATGATTCCCCAGTTCTTTCGTCCGTGCTATGACCGCGCCCGCAATAAGGTCGCTATGCCCGCCTAAAAATTTCGTAGCGCTGTGGACCGACAGATCGATGCCGAACTCAATAGGCCTGAAGAAATACGGAGAAAGAAAAGTATTATCCAGTATAGTAATAAGGTGATGCTTCCCGGCAATTTTAATCATTGCTTCAAAGTCGATTATTTTAAGAACCGGATTCGAGGGGCTCTCAAGAAAAAGAACTCGCGTGTTTTTCTTTATGGCTCTCTCAACTTCCGCAGGATTTGAAGTATCCACAAATGAGTGGGTTATCCCGAACCTGCTCAGATAAGTCGTAAAGAGGCGGTATGTGCCGCCGTATACATCCTTTGTGGCAACTATGTGATCTCCGGATTTTACGGCAGATGTAATCGCAGCTGTTGCCGCGGCGACGCCCGAAGCGAATGCATACCCGGCAGCGCCGCCTTCAAGAACCGCGAGCGTTTCTTCAAGAGCTTTGCGCGTCGGATTGCCCGAACGCGAGTACAGATATTCCTGAGCGCTGTTTACATCCTTTTGATGATAGGTCGAAGCCGGATAGATCGGAATACTGAGAGCGCCTGTGAACGGATCCCTGTCCGCTGCGCCGTGTAAAATTTTTGTGTTGTATTTCATATATTATTCCTTGGAGTACTAAGTTTACATCCCAAAACAAATATTTAGAAATAGAAACCAGATTTATTCCAGATGTTTTTATACTAGGGCATATCCAATATG
>CAZVDF010000042.1:0-5798 GCA_964626055.1 uncultured Leptospirales bacterium | reverse complement strand
AATATGCATAGTTTTTAGGACGCACTATTAGAAACCACCTAAAAATTATCTTTAATCTCGTATATGAATCTATAACTTTAAGATGACTTCTTGTGAAATATCATGCGCTGATGTCTTCAAAAAGCACGCTTGAAAGATAGCGTTCCCCGGAATCCGGCAGTATTACAACAATAATTTTCCCTTTATTCTCTTTCTTGCCGGCAATCCGCACAGCCGCGGTCATGGCAGCTCCTCCCGATATGCCGGAAGTGATTCCTTCTTCTTTATGCAGGCGTTTTGCCATCTCGATCGCTTCTTCATTCGATACCGCAGCAATTTCATCAATCAGATTAAGATCAAGCACGTCCGGCTTGAAACCCGCGCCGATTCCTTGAATTTTATGCGGGCCAGGCCTGGGGCTTTCGCCGTTTTTAATCTGTGTAAGCACAGGGGACGCGGATGGCTCGACTGCAACCGACCACATCGCTTTTTTCTTTTCCTGCTTAAGATATTTTGTTACACCGGTAATTGTTCCGCCTGTTCCGACCCCGGATACAAAAATATCTACTTTTCCGTCCGTATCATCCCATATCTCCGGACCGGTAGTTTTAAAATGGATTTCAGGGTTTGCCGGATTTTTAAACTGCTGCGGAATAAAATATTTTTTCGGATCGCTTGCTGCAAGCTCCTCAGCTTTTGCAATTGCACCCGGCATCCCTTTTACACCTTCAGTGAGTATAAGCTCCGCTCCGAAAGATTTGAGCATCTTTCTTCGCTCTATTGACATTGTTTCCGGCATTGTAAGGATTAGCGGATACTTGCGTGCTGCAGCAACAAAGGCGAGCGCGATCCCGGTGTTCCCGCTTGTAGGTTCAATTATTGTAACATCGCTGCTGCCCGGCTTCAGCCTGCCCTGCTTTTCCGCCGTCCAGATAAGCGCGGCACCGAGACGGCATTTTACCGAATATGCCGGATTGCGTCCCTCGATTTTTGCAAGTATTGTTGCCGGCAATCCGGCTGCTATCCTGTTTATCCTGACAAGCGGCGTGTTGCCAATGCTTAAACTGTTGTCATCATATATTCTTGCCATGATGATTCCTCCATGGAAAATAAATTTACTAACTATAAAGTTCGATTAAGGCTATCAATAATTATTGAGGACTGTTTGAGTCATCCATGTCATTGTTCTAGTTCCGCAGAAAATTATTGATACTATTAAGCAGCCGAGTAATTTTTGATATTTATTCTTGAAATTGGTTCTAAAGCAATTAATTACTATTGAATCAATAGTATTAGTAGTAATTAAATAAACAGGGGTAATTTTGTCAATTGTTTTAAGGATTTTTTAAAAAATTATTTATTTTATTGCAGGGTTATCGCTTTTTCAGGGCATATTTCCTGACAGCAGAAACACGCTATGCATTTATCCGGATTAACCACAGGCAGCTTGTTTTTCATCGACAGAGCCAGTACGGGACATTGTTCCACGCAATTGCCGCATGAAATGCACAGGTCCGGATCAGCTTTCGGACGCAAAAGCGTTCGTTTGTGCATCATATTGATCAATTCAGTATTGCTGTAAATAGATGCGCCGCCAAGCGGAGGAAGTTTAAAACCGGGTATTCGCTTTAGCTCGCCGATTATTTCAATGGAACCGAGGTCATAATCCCCGAGTCCCGCTTCTTTCGCTTTCTGCAGGAATCTGAGATCGGCAGGTTCCATCCCCATCATATATGCAATTACCGAATCAAGGGCAACCCCGTTATCCGAAGCCAGTATAAGTCCGATATCCCGAAGATCCGGGGAAGCCGGGCCGTTTCCTTCCATGCCGATAATCGCATCGACAATAAAAAATTTTGGCACTTTAAGCCTGTATACATCGACTATCAGTTCCTGAAAGCGCTCGGAATTCCCGGCTATTCTGTGAAGATTCGCTTTCTGGGCTCCGGGGATAAATCCGTAGCTGTTCTTAATTGCGCCCGACATCATTGTAAGTCCGTGAGTTTTAAACTTCGGAAGGCTTATAATGAAATCCGCTGCCAGTACGGCTTTTGAGAAACTTACATAAGGGGCAAAATTCCTGTTGAATTTCAGTTTCTTTGAGTCTTCTCCGATGTTCCGGTAATAACCCATGGAAGCATCGTATAATCCAGTCGATCTAAAAGCCTCCTCATTCGAGCCGTAGCTGTAAACTCCGGGATTATCTCCTACCACAATACTTGCAGGCTTCATGGATTTTACTTTATTAACAACTGCTTTTAATACGGCCGGATTGGTTACGATGCCTTCTTCAGGTCTTGATTTTCTGAGCACATTCGGTTTTATGAGCACTCTTTTCCCTTTCAGATCAAAAGGGAACTCATTAAAAGCCGTCTCAATTGCGGGGTCTGCTTTTTCGTATGACGACGGCTGAATCAGCACTTTTGGCATATCGATCCTCAACGGGAATTATGTTAATTATGCGATAATGACTGGTTTTAAGAATTATTTTAAAAAATATTCAAGTCAAGTGATATTTGATCAGGCTTCTAAACGAGAGCGATCGCATCCACTTCGAGGCAGGCTGATTTTGGCAGTTCTTTTACGGCAACAGTTGTTCTTGCAGGGTAAGGCTCCTTTACAAATGTTGAATATACCAGGTTTACTTCCTGGAAGTGCGACATGTCGGACAGGTATATTGTTGTTTTGACTATTTTACTCATATTCGAGCCGCCGGCCTCCAGTATATTCTTTAGATTTAAAAATACCAGTTTCGACGCTTCCTTTATATCGCCGACAAGCTCATTGGTGTCGGGTTTAACAGGAATGCATCCGGAAACGAAAATAAATCCATTTGCTTTAACGGCCTGGGAGTACGGGCCTATAGGAGCAGGGGCATTTTTTGTGTTTATTATTTCCGGTTTCATACTTTTATGCAGCGGTGAAATTATTTGTAGGATAATTAATAAAAAATATTAAGAAACATAAGGGCATGTTTTTTTACATTTTATAAATTTCGGTGCTGACTGTCTTGACCCAGTGCTTTTTTAAAACTTTTTTGGCATTATCTATATTATCCACTTCCAGAATAATAATGGCGTCGTCGCCGTGAAGATTAATAAAAGGATACAGAGTTTCCACATTCACTCTTTCTTCAAGCAGAGGGCGCAGTACTGCGTTCAATGCGCCCGGATGGTCAGGGACGGCTACCGCTATTACTTCTTTAGTTGTGACCTCAAACCCGCGGCTTTTCAGGACTTTTTCCGCCTTGGATGGATCATTGACGATTAAATGAACCTGCACAGGTTTTTGTATTGAAGATGCCATAATTGCTTTTATGTTTAAGTCTTCCTTTTCCAGAAGGTCGCATAATGTGTGCAATTTTCCCGGTTCGTTTGCAAGCGGCACGCTGATTTGTGTAATAGGCATATTTATTTCTCCGATTGAAAAAAGTAACTCATTCGCCTGACCTCCTCCTCCTTAAAGGAAGAGAGGGAGGAAAATTAAATTTTTTGTTGCGGGTTGAGTTATTATGTGCAACAAAATTATGAAAAAATAACTCGGTAATACCATGTGAAAATTAAATCATTGCTTCCCGTTATTGAACGGAAATTCGGCGTATGCGAAATCGAAAGCCTGTATGCTGGATGCAGCCGCTTTCTTTTTCCCCTCGAACAGGCTGTTGATGCTTTCATGCACTGATCCGGACTTTAAAATATTCGTGAGTTTCGCGAGTGATCCGAGCAGTATCATATTCGCCGCTTTATCGTTTTTAAGATTTTTTGCAAGCGTGTTTGCCGGGACCGGGAAGAGATCGATGTCTCCTCTGTACGGAACATTCTCTATAAGGTCAGAGTTAAAGATAAGCTGTCCGCCCGGTTCGAGCCTGTTTATGAAGGACTGCGCGGACGGCGTGTTGAGAGCCACGACGAAATCGGGCGATGACGCGACCGGAGACGCGATCTCTTCATCAGAAACGCATACCGTACAATTGGCAGTGCCGCCGCGGACCGCCGCGCCGTAACTCGAGATATGCGTAACATGATAATCGTCAAGCATCGCAGCTTTCGCAAATACATTGCCCATTGAAATTACGCCCTGTCCGCCGGAGCCTGCGAATAATATCTTTACTATCATATTAAACCGCCTTTGGTCTTCTGTCTGCCAGTACGCCGATAGGGAATTCTTTTACAAGCACGTCGTCAATCCATTTGAACGCGTCTACCGGAGCCATCTTCCAGTTGACCGGGCACGGGGACAGCACTTCAATTATCGAGTAACCGAGCCCGTCTATCTGGGTCCGGAAGGCCGCTCTCATCGCTTTTTTGGCTTTCTGTATTGCTGCCGGGCCGTTCACTGTAACGCGTTCCGCGTACGCCACGCCTTTAAAGGTTGCAACTACGTCCGTTATATGCAGGGGATATCCGTCGTTCCCTGAGTTTCTTCCTCCCGGGCTGGTTGTCGTCTTCTGGTCGATAAGCGTTGTGGGAGCCATCTGGCCGCCCGTCATTCCGTAAACAGCGTTATTGATCAGTACAACCGTTATCTTTTCCCCGCGGTTGGCGGAATGGATTGTTTCTGCTGTCCCTATCGCTGCAAGATCACCGTCTCCCTGATAGCTCAGTACGAAAAGGTCGGGCCTTGCTCTTTTAATGCCTGTCGCAACCGCGGTGCCCCTGCCGTGCGCCGATTCAATACAGTCCACGTTTAAGTAATTGTACGCAATTACGGCGCATCCTGCCGGATTTACACAGATAGCGCGTTTTCCGACATCGAGCTCTTCCATTGCTTCGGAAATTATTCTGTGCACTATGCCGTGACCGCATCCGGGGCAATAATGCGTTTCTACATCCTTCTTGAAATATATAGGCCATGGATTCTTTAATTTCATAGCTCGTTTTTGCTCTCTAATTGATATTCGCGATAGATTATTCTTGCAAACTCCATAGGCGTCGGGATCGCTCCGCCCGGGCGTCCGTGGAATTGAACCTGCACCCTGCCTTCAACTGCGAGCCTTACATCGTCGATCATCTGTCCTGTGCTCATTTCGAACACGATTAACTTCTTAACCTGTGAAGCAGTATCCCTTATAATTCCAGAAGGGAAAGGCCACAGGGTTATCGGCCTTATAAGGCCCGCCCTGATCCCGTCTTTTCTTACTCTTTTAATGGCGCCCTTTGCGATCCTCGCGGTACAGCCGTATGCAATGGCAACGATATCCGCATCGTCGGTCATGTATGTTTCCCACATCGTTTCGTTCTTTTCAATTTCCTGGTATTTTCTGTAAAGCTTCCAGTTGTGTCTTTCTATTACCGCAGGATCAATGTGAAATGATGCCATAAGCCTGCTTGGGCCGTTTCCCATTCCGCGAAGCGCCCACTCTTTCTCGGGAAGCTTTTCGATCATTTTAGGGAATACAACGGGCTCTTTCATCTGTCCGATAAGGCCGTCGCTCAAAACCATTACAGGCGTACGGTACCTGTCGGCTATATCGAAGGCTTTATAGGTGAGATCGGCTATCTCCTGCACGGACGCCGGCGCGTATACGGGAGTCCTGTAATCGCCGTGTCCCCCGCCTCTTGTCGCCTGGTAGTAGTCGCCCTGAGCGGCCGAGATATCGCCTAATCCCGGGCCTCCCCTCATTACATTGACTATTACCGCGGGCAGTTCAAGGCCAGCCAGGTATGATATTCCTTCCTGTTTAAGGCTTATGCCCGGGCTTGAGGATGAGGTCATTACTCTCGCTCCGGTAGCCGACGCGCCTTCGACCATATTGATCGCCGCAGTCTCGCTTTCCGATTGAAGGAAAATCCCGCCGGCTTTAGGGAGGAACTCGGACA
>CAZVDF010000041.1:9502-29419 GCA_964626055.1 uncultured Leptospirales bacterium | reverse complement strand
TAATTTATTAATGATAATAGATAAGGAATAATATAGAAAACCAATTATAAATAAAGAAATAATACTCCCGAATCACTTTATGGAATTTACCAAAGATATATGGTAATATATGAATGAAGAATTAAAAAATAATCTTAATACTGTTTTTAAAATACTAAAACATAAGTTTCAGCGATGGTGCCCCCTCAGTCCCAAGGGGAGGCTTCGCACGAGGATAGGGGGGAGTGAAGGCAATTCCCAATTTTCTGGAAAGAGTTAAAAGTAATCAACAATAATTTTTAGCCTTTTTCCTTTTCCTGTCGCGCTTCGATTTCTTTTTTGATTTTTTATTCGGATCAGATGCAAATTCAATAATAGGTTTTTTGGCGGATTTTTTTGTTCTAAAAGAGTTCACTATTATTTCCGCCTCTGCGGCAGGCACGGTTAAAAAAGAATAACTGTCCATCACTTTAATGCTGTTTATTTTCCCTGCCGGAATTTTTGTTTCATTATTTATCAGTTTTAACAGCTTTTTCGGATTGATACCGTCTTTTTGTCCGAAAGACACAAAAAGTCTGACCGAATCCTTCCCCCTGCCGTCGCCGATTTTGGAAACTTCTTTAATATCCTTATATTTCTTTTCATTAAGTTCGTCTTCAAGCGCGTATTTTAGCATTGCAGCAAGCACATTGAGCGGATCGTTATCTTCAACAAGCTTCAGTGCGGTGCTTATGTAATCCTGATGCGCCTTTAAATTAATAATATCGTTCAGTTCATTCTGCAATATGGAAATTTTCCTTACTATAATATCCGAGACCGACGGGACCTTTTCCCTGCGTATGGCTGTCTTCGTAAGATTGCTTATGGATTTCAGCTTTTTATTCTCCCACGGACTTATAAAGGTAATGGCCACACCCTTTTTCCCCGCCCTTCCTGTTCTGCCGATGCGGTGCACATAGGCTTCCGGATCCTGAGGGAGCGAGTAGTTAATGACATGCGTAAGATCGCTGACATCAATGCCTCTCGCGGCAACGTCGGTAGCTACAAGAATGCTGGCTCTGCGTTTTTTGAATTTATCCAGAATGCGCTCCCTCTGGCTTTGCGAGAGATCGCCGTGAATGGCTTCGGATTCGTACCCCCTGTCGTTAAGCCTGTTGGAAAGCTCGTCAACCGCGACTTTTGTGCGGCAGAATATGAGGCCGTAAAAATCTTTTTCAATGTCGATTATTCTGCACATGGATTCGAATTTATCGGACTCCGATACTTCAAAATAAATCTGGTCCGTAAGATCAACAGTCAGCCCGCCCTTCTGTGCGGCAATGATCTTGTATTCCCGCATGTGATTCTTTGCTATGCTTACAATGCGATCCGGCATCGTTGCGGAGAATAAAAGAGTTCTTCTTGACGGATTGACGTGTTTTAGTATGTCCTCTACTTCATCGATAAATCCCATGTTGAGCATTTCATCGGCTTCATCCAGAATTACAAAAGACACCTGGTCGAGTTGCAGGCTTTTTCTTTTAATATGGTCGAATATTCTGCCAGGAGTTCCTACTACGACATCCACTCCTTTCTCAAGACGCCGGAGCTGATCCGTTATCGACTGGCCCCCGTAAACGGGTATTATCTGGAACTTTCTTTTTCCCCTGAAAGAATTTATTTCCTCCGAAACCTGTATGGCAAGCTCCCTGGTAGGAGTAAGTATGAGCGCCTGTACATGTTTTGTGTTTTTAGCAAGCTTTTCAAGAAGAGGAAGTCCGAACGCAGCTGTTTTCCCTGTGCCTGTCTGAGCCTGGCATATTATATCGATATCGCCTGTCATAAGAACCGGTATCGCTTTCTCCTGTATCTCGGTAGGCTCTTCAAATCCTCTTTTATCGAGCACTGCAAGCGTGGCATCCGACAAACCCAGCTCGTTAAATTTACTGTTTTTCATTAAATTATCCTTTTAACATTAAAAAGCCATAAGAGAATATACGTAAATAAACTACAATCTATTTTTTAATCTGCAGGATGAAGAGCGCCCTGAGGTAACACGCCCGCTGATAAAAACTTATTTTTAAAATATAGTTGATAAAACCAGCAGTTTCCTATAAATTCTCATAGAATGTGTCACCGCAGCGGATTTCGGTTTTGATGAGAATGAACTCGTCGGTAATTAACATGCTAAACTCAATTAAGAACTGGAATTTAATTTATTTTCAAACCATAAAATATGCATTCCTATTATATTTAATCTTACTATTATTCCCCCTTTCATGTTATAAAAATAATTACAAGCCTGCAGATTTCAAAACACTTCAAACAATAGCGGAAGAGAACCATGTTGTCGGAATGAAAGTCCTCGGCTACAGGGAGGGTGAAGTCCGCTATATATATAATTACGGATATGCGGACCTGAACCGGAAAATAAAAGTAAACGACGACACTATTTTCTTTGTTGCTTCCGTATCGAAGATCATAACAGGCATTGCAATAATGAAATTAATTGAAGAAGGTAAGATCAATAGTATCGAAGACGATATAAATAAATATCTCGGCTACAGCGTGCGTAATCCGAAATTCCCCGATATGCCGATAACAATACGCCATCTGATGACCCATACGTCCGGCATAAGCGACGAAGGAGTAAGCTATAAATTTATGAAAGAGAGCCGCTCGCAAAATCCGCCTCCCATGAAGGAACTGTTTACCCCGGGCGGCAGGTATTATAACCGTGCCATCTGGCTCAATGCTTCACCCGGAGCTGCTTTTGAATACAGCAACTTTGCGACAGTTCTTGCAGGCGCCATAGTCGGGAAAGTATCCGGCAAAAGATTCGATCAATTTATAAATCTGGAAATACTTGAGCCTCTTGGAATGCGTGGAGGTTTCACTATCCAGAAAGTCAAAAATATAAATAGAGTAGCTGTAGTTTATGAACTGGATGATGCCAATACTCCCTATGCGGTTGCGGAGAATTATATGGGGAAAAAACCGGCTCCGGTCGATCTTTCGAATTACATCCCCGGGACCAATCCGACATTTCTGGGCCCGCACGGCGGATTAAGAACGCGCGCAATCGGATTGGCAAAAATAATGGAATTGTTTATTTACGGCGGGATATATATTTCCGAAAAGCGTTGCGTGCGAATATTAAAAGAATCAACCGTCGACTTAATGTTAAAACCACATTGGGAAGGCTATGGTTTCTACGGATTATACAAACAGAAAGGCCTGTTTATACATATTACTGACGATCTTATTCCCGGGGTACGCATGTATGGCCATATCGGCGATGCAATGGGTCTTTTAAGCGCAATGTATTTCAGCCCTCAAAAAAAATTCGGGATTGTATTTATTATGAACGGCGGGGATCATGCGATAGGCAGATCAGGATTTTATTTAATTGAGGAAGAGATATTCAGGGAATCCTACAGAATACTGTTTAACTAAGAACTCGCTCAAATTGATAATTTTGAGATGACTCCTTTTATTCAGATTCAATAATTAAAAAAAAGCCGGATAAAATATCCAGCTTTAATTTGTAAAAACAGAAGTGTTAACTCTGTCCGGAGGATTTTATAAATCCTATTTTCAATTAAATATTTTATTGACGCTCAATTTTAAAACTAACTCTCCTCTGCTCTGCCGCTCTGGAATCAAAATTGGGTAAAAGCTCCGACGAACCTATTCCCTTATAAGTGATTTTCGGCGAATTAATCTTTGCTCTTTTAAGCGCATCGTAAACCGTCTTTGCCCTGTCTGTAGAAATTTTTAAATTACCCGGTTTGTCCCCTACCGGCTCCTCGGGACCGCTTGCATCCGTGTGCCCGGTTACCTGCAGAACATAACCTTCCGGCAGTTTCGCGATTATTTCTTTTACGACAGGCGCTGCCTTATATGCCCAGACATCCCACTTCGCGTTATCCAGCTTTGAGCTTTTATATGCAAAACCGCCAATCGAATAATTTGCAAGCTGCTGATTTTGCGTAGATAGGTCGGGCATGGCGGGACCGGCATCCTTTGCCGGCTGTTGCGCGGGCGAGCTTGCGCAACCGATTACGAATAGAACAGCAATTAAAACAGAAAATATAAAATTTGTTCTCATAATTTTTTCCTCCATTAAAATTTATTAAAAAATATAATTTTTACTTTCACTTAAAATATTTTAGTATAATTAAAACAATTGTCAAGTTGATTTTCTTAAAAAAATAACCGATCAATTAAAAGATCGGGGGCGTTCCGGATATCAATATATGCGACGACCGGAGGCCTCTGTTTGTAATTTTACATGAGATAGCGGATCTGAATATTATTGAATCATCATTCGCTAAAATTACAGGCGGCTCATTTTTCAAGGCCACTTCAATTGAACCGGATATTACAAAAATGAAGCGTTCGCCTGCTATGTTTTCATCCAGCACCGCAATTTTCAGATCCGATTTAGGCTCTAAAACTGCTTTATAGGAAACTTTATTTGTATTCTGGAGTTTGGACGCCAAGAACATAATGTTGACTTTACCCGAGTCCTCGCTGAAAACCTCGGCATTTTTTTTCCTTATTACCAGAAAATCTTCTTTTTCCATCTGGTTAAAAAACGCAGACAATCCGATGCCGTAAAACCTCAATAATAACTGAAGCGATGTAAGCGACGGCAAAGCTTTGTCATTTTCTATCTGAGAAAGCAGACTGGCTGAAGTATCCGTTTTCTCTGCAACTTCGTTTAAAGTATAACTCTTTTCTTTGCGTAATTTCTTTAAGTAATATCCGATTTCCATGATAATTATGACATCGTTGATAACGTATTTCTAAAATTGAATGGCAATACAATAATTCAAAAAAAATTATTCAATAAAAAAATTTAACAGATAAAACACTTCAATCTCAGTAAAAATCACTGCCGGTTTTAAATCCGGATGTCATGATATAATTGTTCCTGATGAATTATTAATTTGCTTTTATAATATTAAGAGTGCGTCTCAAAACCTATCATTAAGGAATAAATTTATTTTCCAATTCGAAATTATGTGTAAATCGCCATATAAATACTAATTAAGCATTATCATTTTACATCGAATATAATATATATATATTCAACAAGCAAGCATAATTTTAATTAAATTTAAATAAATTTAATTATATTAAATTAATAAAAATTCGAATAAATCCACCCCTAGGTTAACTTCCCGATTAAAAACGGCTTTAAAAAAGAATATTTTATCCCGAAAAAAATAATTTTTATCAAGAAAGTTTCTTATAACGATAAGTATATGTTCCTAAAGTTTACGGCATCTACGACAGAAGGATCCCTTTTATTCGATCTTATTGATTAAACGGATCAAATCCCGGAATGATTAAACGTAATGACCTGCCATTATCAGTCGTAAAAGAATTCCATCATTTTCTTAATTTAAAATCCGTTATTGATTAATCTTAATTATCGAATTAATTTTTAATTGTTATAAAGAATAATGTTTTAATTGGGGGTCCAAAAATGCAAGCATATCCGATAAAAAAAGAGCTAACTTTCTTGAATAATGAATATATAGATTTATGCGAAAGCTTAACAGAGTTAACTTTGAAATTAAACAAGATTGTAAAAAAATACTTACATCAAATGGATGCGAGAATTTTAAACGAATATAATGAATATATTGAAACGTACAGAGGACAATTTATAGAAATATATAAGAAGCTTATAGCAAAATTAGAATCATGCGGTTATACTGAAAATGAAATACTGCGCTTTAATGAAAAGATTAATAGATTCTTTTGTCATATGGACATTTTAATATCCGGAAGAAAGTCCGGAGAGCAAAAGGACAAATCTATCAAATCCCGGCAAATTTCAGAAAACTTGGATACTTATTCGGAGGAAATAATATATTCTGCTTCGATTATTAAATTATCGACGATATTAAGAGAAAATATGGCTCACTGTATTAATTAAAAGAAAATGGTGGTTTTATATTGTTTTATTAAAAAATGACGGATTTTAACGACAATAAGGAGAATTATAATCATTTTATTTATTGATAACAGGTTATTGATAAAATTTTATCACTGATTAAATTTAAATTAAAATACATGTTATTAATTTTTTGTTTACGGAGGTATAATTATGAAATCATCCCGGATAAAAAGAGAAAAATTCGGAATCGCCGGCGATTATTATACTCTGTATAAAAATCTCACGGAAATAACTTTAAAAATTAATATGGCAGTAAAAAGTTATTTTTGCGCGAAAGAAAGGAATATTCTTAATAAAAGCAGGAAGGATATTATCAAATACAGAAAGAAGTTTATATTTATTTATAAAAGGCTTAACGATATTTTAAAAATGAACGGATATAGCGAAGAGAAAATGAAAAACTTTAATAAAAGAATAAAAATATTTATCCGGTATGTGGATCTATTGCTGGCCGCCGGCAAGTCTGAAGAAGAAACATCCAGTATTATTGTATCACCGAAAATCTTAGATGACTTTTATTCATATTCGAATGGAGTAATAGTAACAGCTGCAATCATGAGTTTATCAGCTTAAATAATTATTTTCCCTTTTAATTAAACGGGAACTATTCCGCTTATGATTAAAATAACAGACGAAAGTCTAAAACGTTTTTTCACAATAACATACTGCCACGCAAACGTAAAATCCTCTTTAATATGGATATCCCTGCCGCAAGGCAGGGATATCCATATCCCTTTTAATTGAATGTTATCCTTGAGACATAAAGTACATTTAAATTTAAATAAGAGATAAAATTAACTTGCTAAATCTTACGATTTATAAATATTCTAAACAATATAGTGGAAAAGAAAATAAAACAAATTAAAAGCCATGTTTTAATTTCAGTCAGTTTCTGGTTTATTCTTCTTTTGTTTTCAATTTTCTGCGGAACTGTTTATTTCAAAATAGTTCAGATCAACAACAAGCTGACTGAGATTACCAAAATTGCATACCCAACGGTAGAATCCAGCGATAATTTAATAATTACTCTCCATGAATCCAGCAGCCTTGCGAGATCATCCGTAAATTGCAGAAGCATTTATGAATTAAAAAAAATAGAAAAAAGGACAAATGAAATAATCCGGATCAATCACGAAGCTGTCGTGAAACTCGGCGATCTTGCAAATCAATATCCATCTAAATATCCAACTCTCAAAACAATGCTGGAAGAAGCGGAAAAAGAATTTAAAGCTTACTTAAAGATTGTTAAGCAAATTTTCAATGCACAGCGGAATAAACTGGCAGGGAAAAGCAAAGAGGATAATTCCACGCTTCTCGACGAATTAAACAATAAAGTCAACTTAGCAATAAATTTACTCAACAAAATAACCTTTCATGCCAATCAGGAATTAAAAAAAACAGATGCGGAAGCAACAAATGCAATAAACACGGCCATGATATCTATAGTCATTTTATTTTTGATCGCCGCCCTAACGGGATTATTAATTACATATTTCATTACACGGACAATTTCTAAAGCCGAAAAGGAGAAGGATGATGCTTTTAACGAGATCGACCAGATATTCAATTCCGCCCCGGTCGGCATGTGGCTTGTGAACAATAACTTAGAAATATCAAAAGTAAATAATACGTTTCTTGAAATGACTGCCACTGAAGAGAAGGAAATCCTCGGCAGAAAAGCCAATGATATTTGGAACAAATTCGGCGTTGAAATTGATGAAGAGGCGTATGACAGGATACTTACCGGGAAATCCGATTACGTCTACGAGAAAAAAATTTCGGTCGATAAAAAGAAAAAGATCATTTGTTCGATAACTGCTCTTCCTTTTTTTTCGAATAAAGGCAAAATTATCGGAATTCTGGAAAATTTTATTGATATTACGGAAAGAAAACTGGCTGAGAAGGAAATAATGCTGGCTATTTCCACGGAAAGGCAAAGAATGGGACAGAACCTGCATGACAGCATAGGACAAAAGCTTACAGGTCTTTCATATCTGAACCAGGCTATTAAAACTTCTCTTAGAGATCATTCCTATAATGCTGCGAACGATATCAATCAGAGTATTTCAATTATTGCCGAAATAATAGATCAAACAAGATTGCTGTCAAAGAATTTATATCCGGTTAATTTCGAAAAATTCGGTTTTGCATCCGCTCTGCGCGAGCTTTCGATAGAGACAGGCCAGCTGTTCAATATAAGCTGTGAAGTTAGAATTCAGGATGATCTTTCCGTAATAGATACGGATGTTCAGATCAATCTGTATTATATAGCAAAAGAATCTATTCATAATTCCATAAAACACGGGAAAGCAAGCAAAATTACAATGAACCTGACAGAAGATTCTGATTACATAATTCTGGAAATAGTCGATGACGGAAAAAAAGATAAGACAAGAAAAAAATCAAATAATAGATTATCTGCGGACGGAATCGGAATGCGCATAATGAAATACAGGGCCGGGCTGATCGGCGCGCGTTTTAACGCAGCTGAAAATAACGCCGGCGGTTTTACTGTCTCGGTCAGGTACAGAAAACAATAATTACCAAATCAATTGTTACAAGCATGGCGGATTGAGGTCTTTATATATGAATCAAATTAGAATAAATTCTTAACGCAGGGTATTTATGGGAATTAAATTTTAACAGATAATAAAATCATGAAAAAAGAAAAATCAAATATAACGATAATGCTGGTTGATGACCACGCGCTTGTCCGGCAGGGCCTTAAAAGAGTACTGGAAAAAGAAGAAGGCATGTCGGTCTGCGGAGAAGCTTCAACTGCCGATGAGGCGATAAAATTGCTGTCAAAATCTCCGCCTGATATTATTATCGTTGATATCTCTCTTGAAGGCGACACCGACGGTATCGATCTTGTTAAAGCGATACGAGGCAGATTCGGCAATATAAAAATATTGATCCTGTCGATGTATGATGAAGCCGCTTATGTCGAACGCGCAGTGCGCGCAGGCGTAAACGGTTATGTTACAAAAAGGGATCCTCTTGATATTGTAATCAATGCCATTAAAACAATTCTTAATGGAGAACTGTATTTGAGCACTTCGATATCAGGGAAAGTAGTGAAAAAAATAATAAGTTCTCCTGATAAAGAAGGAAATAATAATTATAGTTCTTTGACCGGCCGGGAGTTGGAAATACTTGAACTGATAGGCAAAGGTTATGTTACCGGAGAGATCGCAAAACTGCTGGATGTAAGCGTTAATACTGTTGAGAGCCACAGGAGACATATAAAAGAAAAAATCGGCATAACGAAAGGAGCTGATCTTTTAAAACATGCCATAAGCTGGATTATACAGAAAGAGAAAGTATGAGCATTCCGAATAACCGACTCATACGATGTTCATGACCAAAAAAATAACCGTCAGCCTCAAGTCTTACCTTCCCTCCTTAAATAACTTCATGAAAAGTGCGACTTTCTGCCAATTGCGCAAAAATAGTTTTTCCATGCGTCTAATATTTTCATTTTATTGATTCGCCTCATATTCGGTCCGAATAAAAATTGTTTTTCTCCTCTATGGGATATATCAATAAACAGATAAGATTTTGTTTCAAATTTTAAATGATGGATTTCAATGATATAATTTCAATTCATGTTATTTTCTAAATTGGAAAACTGTTATTGTACGATCAATAAGCTGTTAATACATTGGAAGCGTAAGGTTTATGCAATATTTTTGTTTTACTGTGAAGTTAATATTGAGAATTATAAATATGGCGTGTGACAATAATTATAAAAGGTTGATCAATAAAAATTAGCGTTCATTATTAACTTAACAGCATGACTGCAGTCAAAATAATATTAAGGAGAAGCGATTATGAAAAAACTACTTATTTATTTTTGTTTTTTAGGAATTGTGTCTCTTGTATTTGCATGCGGCCCGAAGTCCGACAATTCATGGGGACACGGTTTCGGTATGGGCTATGCAGGCGGAAGTTATGACGACAGGGATAATATGATACGCGACCTCGGCATAAGCAACGATCAGGCGGACAGAATAGCGGCAATAGACGCCAAATACCGCGAACTGTATTTCAAAAACAGGGGAGCTTATAAAAAGATCAGCGAGTTAAGGGGGGAGCACAAGGAAGCAATTGACGAAGTGCTGAATGATCGGCAGATCGACAGGCTTGACCGCAAATATTACCTTTACTGGGGCGATTGGGGTCGCGAATACAGCCGTCATGCGGCAGATGGTTATTATGGTAAAGGATATGGTCTTGGTTATTGTTCAGGGCTATATTCTTCCGAAGAATATATGAAGAAAGATCTTAAACTTTCGGATGAACAGGCAAAAAAGATCGCGGACATTGATTCCAGGTTTCGTGACCTGTATAAACAGAATAAAAAGAACTACAGCAAAATCGACGAACTCAGGATTGAACATAAAAAAGCTATTGAGGATGTGTTAAGCCCTGAACAGAAGAAAAAGTTTACTGATACTTATAATAGCCGTTGGCGTGCCAGATGCGGCAGCAGGTTGATGGGGCCGGGAATGATGGGGTATGTCCGGTAATAGCAAATAAAATTCCCCGGGGCAAACCCCCGGTACTGGCGTACCGGCCGCCACCTTCGGTGTCGGCGGGGTATTATGTTTCAAGGCGTTATCGATTTGCTCCGCAAATCGATAGGCTTACATCCTCGACGCAAGCGTCGAGGTATTACGCCTTGAAATAAAATTCAGAGTACGTTCTATAGGTTTCGGGACGCACTCTTAGTCTTTATTATTCAATAATTTAATTTTTTTAACGGAAACGGAGAAATGATCTGCAAACCTGAACGACTTTAAATTATAATATTTTTCCCATGGTTTTCAACATACACCGTTCTTGTCGGATATGCAAAATCAATATTCAGTTCCTTAAATTTATTATAAATGTTCAGATTTATCTTTTGCTGAATATCCATATAAACATTATAATCCGAACTCAAAATAAAATATACTATTTCATATACCAGACTGGAATCGCCGAATTCCTTAAAATGAGCCCTGTCGAATTCCGCATCCTCAATACTATTTATTATGTTCTTAATATGTTCAGGGATGGAAACCAGCTGATCGTGGTCGGTCTTATAAACAACGCCCAATGAAAACAGCACTCTCCGTTTCTTCATTTTTTTATAATTATGAATACGCTTGCTGGTAAGATCCGTGTTAGAAATAATTATTTCTTCACCGCCCAGGCTTCTTATCCTGGTTGTTTTAATACCTATCTTCTCTACTGTGCCCGAAAGACCGTCCAGCACGATAAAGTCGCCTATCTGAAACGGCTGGTCGAAAAAAATTACGAAATAATTGAAAAGATCCATAAAAATATTCTGCGATGCAAGCGCAAGGGCAATACCGCCGATTCCGAGTCCTGTTACTATCCCCGTAATGTTAAATCCGGTGTTGCTGATTATAAAAATAATCCCGAGCGTCCATATGATAATATTATTAAAAGTGGAAATGCCTTTGAGCCGCTGTTCCACTTCCTGGGAATCCTTATCCTGTTTTTTAAGATAGGATGCAAGCGATGTCTTAAGTATCACGGAAATAATTCTTATCCCGTAAAAAGTCACAAGAATAAGAAATATTATGTATACTATCCGGTTTAATTTTTCCGTAAGGTTAAGGATATTCTTAATCGAAGCATAGATCAAAATTACGTATAAAAACGGACTGATATATTTTTGAATTTTATTTTCAAACAACTTTCCGGTCAGCTTTTCAAATACCGCCGGGACACGTCTTTGCTTTTCAACTATAAATTTTTTTGAAATAAATACTAGTACAAATCCAAGTACAATCACACCCAGACATGTTATATACTGAAAAACAGAATTCCCCAGATAGAATTTATCTAATATTTCGTCCAGGAACATGCATTTGTCTCCCACTCAATTTTTAATTTTAACTGACAATTTAATAATTATTGATAATCAATTATTTATTCAAAGTGTATCTCAGAAGCTCCATAAGAGTAATAAACAATCTTTGTCCTATAATGATATTATTTAATAGTATATAAATTTATACGGAAATAAGCGTTTTAAGATGCACTCTAAGTTACAATAATCCAAATATTTCACAGCAGTTTCCTGATTTTCAGAAAACTGCTGTGGACCTTCAGGAAAACCGCATATCTTTAAAGTATTACATCCCCGACGCAGGCGTCGAGGTATTATTACGCCTTGAAATAAAAGATTTCTATTTGAGGCCTTCTTTGATTTCCATCATCTGATGCAATCCGCGGTCGGTCAGCACTATTTCAATTCTTCTGTTTTTCGCACGGTTCTCCGGGGACGTATTCGGCACCCGTGGGCGGTATTTTGAAAAAGAAACGATCTCGATCCGGGCCGGATCGATATCTTGTTTATCAATAAAATATACCGCAACGTTTATAGCACGCCTGGCGCCGAGCGCCCAGTTGTTGGGAAATACATTTTGATATTCTTCAGCAATCGGTACATCATCTGTATGACCTTCGATCTGGATCATCTTTTCGGGAAGATTTTTCAAAATTTCGCCGACGCGATCAAGAGCTGAACGTCCGGAAGGTTTTAACGCTGTTCTTCCGCTTTCGAAAAAAATTTTATCCATCATATTGATGGTCAGTACTCCCTTGTACTGCTGTATCTCAACCTGTTTTTCATTAATTTCATTTTTTAGACTTTCCACAAGCTTGTCATTTGCGGATTTGACCCTTGCTATTTCGCGCTCTTCTTTTGCTTTTTGAGCGTCCAGCGCAAGCTGCTGTTCAGCCAGACGTTTTTCAATAGCCTGTTTCTCGGTAGTCAGAGCGGCGATCCTTTTCGTCAGAGCATTTTTGCTTTCCGAAATTGATTTTTTTAAATCATCATTTGATTTTTTAAGATCATCTCTTTCTTTCGTAAGCTTCTTTAATTCGGCATTTTTCGCATCCAGTTCTGTCTGAAGATCCTGGATCAGAAGCTGAAGCTGGGCATTCTGCACTTCGGACTTTTCAATGGCTTTTTTTAAATCCTGCCCTCCGAATGTGCTGCATGAGGAAATTGCAAAAGCAAAAACCAGAGATGCTATAAGTAAAATAAGATTGCGCATTCTCATTTTGCCACCTCCTTTAATTATTAATAGAGTTACTTTTCATACCTGAAAAGAATTTTATTGAATGACTTAATTCTGGCTAAGCCTCGGAATGACGACGATGTCAACTCTCCGGTTCAGGGCTTTATTCTCGGGTGTGTCATTAGATACCAACGGATGATATTCTCCGTAACCTACAGCCGCAAGCCGGACAGGATCAAGACTGGTATTCTTTAAAAGATGATTCAAAACAGCAAGCGCCCGTTCGGTGGAAAGCTGCCAGTTGTCCCTGAACCTTACATTGCTTATTGGAACATTGTCCGTATGCCCTTCTATCATTATTGAATTTTCAGGGTAATCCGAAAGTATTTTTGAAATTTTATCAAGAGCATTCAAAACGTCTTTTTTAAGATCGGCCCTGCCGGTATCGAAGCATATTTTTTCATCGATATTAATTATTAATTTTTCATGAGTGCGTTTTAAGCGTATTTGCCCCTTTTTTATTTCATCTTCCAGCTGTTTTTCGAGTTCGTTTGCCTGCGTTGACATTCTCTCCAGTTCTTTTTTCTGAGATTCGCTCAGCTTTTTAATGTCCGATAATTCGTTCGTGGCGTTTGCGAGCCTTGTTTCAAGGTCTGATATTCTTTTTTCATAACTTTCTTTCAGTTTTGCCAGTTCAAGTATTTTTGATTCCCTTTCTCTCTGAAGTTCATCGCGCAGTCTTTCGTTCTCTTCCCTTGATTTTTTCTGTAGATTCCTGTTTTCCTGAACCAGTTGCTTCTCTCTTTCACCGCTTTTCTTCTGTAAAATATCTCTGACCTTCTCAAGTTCCTTTACTCTGCCCTGTAACGCATTCTTTTCTTCTTCCCTCGTCTTTTCCGAAAGTGCCAGCTTATTCTTTAAATCGTCTATGTTTCTTTCAAGTTCATTAATCCTGTTATTTAAATTTGTCCGTTCATTGACAAATCGATCCTTTAAAGCCTTGAGTTCAAGCTCCAGGGCGACCTTCTCGCTGTATAAAGAATGGTATTCGCTCGGCCAGTAAAACAAGTCGGCATTCAGTGAGACGGGAAGACATGGCAGTATTAGAAGAGAAAAGAAGAAAATACAATTGTTCTTTTTTAATAAATAAAAAAGTTTATTACAATTTTTCATTTTAATCCTCCTTCAAAAAAGGCAATCCCAGTGTATTAATATATTACATTAAAAGAATTATACAGTCAAAAAAAATTTAAATAATTTTAAAATTTTTTTAATTATATTAAAATTTTGTCTTACGAAAATTTACGCCTTTTCAGGAAGAAAATCGATAAAAACGATATTACGAATCATTTAAAATAATATGTTCTGAAAAAAGATTGACTAGCCGCGAAAGCAGTATTGCTGAGCCATCTATATTATGCGATTTTTAAAAAATTTAAAGAAACCGGAGTGGAAATACCTTTTCCGCAGTGTGACATCCTTATTAAAGAAAGCAAGTTGATGAAATAATGTATTTACTTGACTTAATATTTATATCTGTTATATTTTAATCGATAAAAATTTTAAGGAGGAAAAAATAAAATGAAACCTGCTAAAGATTTTTTCGAAAAGATTGAAATACAACTCGGAGAGTTGGGCAATAAAATAGACGACATGAGCTTTAAACTTAAATCCGAGGCCAAGACAAAATATGATGAGACTGCAAATTCTCTGCGGGCGCATATTGACGAAAGTCTGCAAAAAGCCGGCACCGATCTGGAATCACAGGTCAGGGAATGGGAATCCAAAATGAAAGAGCTAAAGGCAAAAGGAAAAGAAGACGCCAGAAAAGAATATGAGGAAATTATCAATAACATACGGCCTAAAATTGACGAATTGAATGCAAAAATAAAAGACCTGAAAAAGGCCGGCAGAGAAGCGGCCGATGAGCTCAGGATAGGCACTAGGTCAGCACTGAGTGTTTTAAAGGATTCAATAACAAAAGCTAAAGAAAAATTCAAACAGACTGCGGATTGAATTTATCTGGGAATATCGCGTTAGTTAAGAAGGTCACGTTCTCTTATTTTTAATTGCCTTAATATACAGCTTTTCATATTCCTTCGCGCTTTCCTCCCATGAAAAATGCTGTTTCATTGCATTTTTAATAAGTTTACTGAGATGATTTTTATTACTATATACCAGCAGAGCCAGTTTAACAATATTATAAACAGCTTTACTGCCCGGTTCAAGAAATTTAAAACCAGTGCCTTCACCCGTATCCGGATCATAATCTTCAACGGTTTCGTCAAGGCCTCCCGTAGCCCGGACGATCGGAAGAGCGCCGTATTTCATTGAGTAAATCTGGTTCAGTCCACACGGTTCGTACAGAGACGGCATTAAAAAAAAGTCGCTGCCCGCTTCGATTAAATGGGCAAGCTCATTATTATAGCCGATATAAGATCCAATTTTACCGGTATATTGCTTCGGTAAAATGCCGAAATATTCTTCAAGCCGGCCGTCGCCCGATCCCAATATGGCAAACTGGATATCCATATTATTCACAATATCCTCAATGCATTCAGACAGCATATACAGGCCCTTTTGCTCAACGAATCTGCTGATAATGCCTACGATAGGAGTTTTATCTGCCTGCTTTAAACCTAATTTTTTTTTAAGCGCTTTTTTACAGATAAGCTTTCCTTCCATATCATTTAAATCGTAATTTGCCGGAATCAATTTATCAATCGCAGGATCCCATTCCGAATAGTCGGCACCGTTCAGAATCCCTATATAATTTGCGCCTTTTGCTTTCAGAAAACTTTCCATGCCGTATCCGCCCTCAGCGGTTCTGGTTTCCGATGCGTATCCGCGGCTGACCGTATTAATCATATCAGCATAATATATGCCGCCTTTTAAAAAATTAACGGCTCCGAGGCATTCAAATCTATCGGGCGCGTAATCTTCCTCCGGCAGGCCTGTGTAATCGTAATAATATTTTGCATATCTTCCCTGATATGCAATATTATGAATTGTCAAAACACCTACTGTATTTATAAAAAAAGAATCATTATTGTACAGTTTTTTTAAATATGCGGGGATAACGGCGGTATGCCAGTCATTCGAATGGATAATATCCGGCTTAAAATTTATTGCCCGGCATAATTCGATCGCGGCTCTTGATAAAAAAGCGAACCGCTTCGGATTATCGTCATAATCATGAAATTCATTGTCATGATAAATACCCGGCCTGTTATAATAATCGTGTTCAATCAAGTAAACAGGTACGTTATCATTTAAATTTGTCGTAAATACGCCGCATTGCTCTGTGACACCGCCCATGGGAATATGCATTTGTTTTTTTACAGGTTTTAATCTGTATTTTTTTTTATCGATAAACGAATACCGGGGGATGACAATGCGGACATCATGGCCGAGCTTCTTTAAAAATACCGGCAGTGAACCGACGACGTCTCCCAGTCCGCCTGTCTTGGCAAACGGCGCGCACTCAGAAGATGCAATTATTATCTTTAAAGAATTCGACATTTCCCTGGTCTGTGGCAATTAATTCCCGGGCAGCGTAAGCTCAATGGTATCATCTGAACCGTATAAAAGAGCGACGATTAAAGTTAGGTATTCCCGCAGCTGGCGGGTGATTAAAAAATTCTCGAGGACGAACTCGTGTGCGTTTTTCCCCATGGTTTGCATGATTTCAGGATGTTTCAGCAGATAACGAATGCGAAGGGCGGCGCCTTCGGGAGTATTCACCCTGAATCCGCAATAATGGTTCATTATCTGCAGGCGTATGCCGCCGGTGTCTCCTCCTATTACAGGCTTGCCCTTCCACAGGCCTTCGGTCACCGTTAATCCGAATCCTTCTTTGATCGACTTCTGAACGATAATATCCGAGCCGCGCTGAAGAGCATTGATCTCGCGGTGCGCGTCCGGGGGCAGCTCAAGGATATGTATGTCCGGATCATCGCCCGCGAAAGCCCTGACCTCGCTCAATACCTGCTGCCCCTCGGGATCGTCCGTCGCTCCCCCTCCTGCAAGGACAAGCTGTACCGGAATATAATTCTTGATAAGCCTGTAGCTCTGGATCACCCCGATAGGATCTTTAAAACGGTCGAAACGGGAAACCTGAGTTATTACCGGAATATCTCTTTTGATGTTCCATTTATTCAGAAAAGCGGATATTTCCTTTTCCGGCAGGTCGATATTTTTTTCGCTCAGCGGATCGATGCTTGGAGGGATCAGATACTGCGGATGATTAAGCTGCTGAACAAAGGTATCGAGCGACCATATGCTGGCATTATATATTTTTATGAATTCGCGCATATACTTCCATACGGGCCTGTATGGATGGCTTACGTCAATATGGCATCGCCAGATCCACCTGCCTTTTCTCTCGCCGCAAAAATGCAGCAGGGGGGCGGGCTGCGGATCGTGAATGAATACTAAATCCGCATCTTTAAGCCTGGATTCCAGGCGTTCGTAATTTTCACGATTCGTTTCTTCGTAGGTTTTTAAAAGAATGTTTGATATGTTTTCCTGATTTCCCTGCAAGGCGTTATGCATCTTTTTCGTGCACTGGTAAAAATCTTTCCCTCCTGTTATTATTTCCCACTCGGCATCTATTTCAAGTTCTCTCTTTAAAGGAATAAGCTGGTTCAGTATTTCCGCAACACCGCCGCCTTCCTTCGTGGAATTGATGTGCAGAATTTTCATACCCTTTAAAGGGGCTGCCAGCTGTTTAAGGTGGCCGATTACATCATCCCCGACAACGCGTGCGTACTGTTCAAGAAGACTTTCCATTATACCTCTTTATCCGTCAGTTTTCAGAAAAAGTACTTTCCGGTTTCTTCAGAAACGGCTTTCGGCTGAATCCGCGAATACTTAAATGTATCGCCCGGACGTAAGCTTTTTCTCATAAAACAGATATATATTTCTGAAACACTTCATTTATATTTCTTCGCAGCTCGCTTAAAGTCGTGAAATACGGATCGATGTTATCGAGCTGGTAAATCAATTGCGCATATTTTTCTCCGTATTCGGCTGCCAGCCAGATGGAAAAATCGTTTTTGCTTTCGGCAGTTCTGCGCCTTGAATCTATAAAATGATAAAAAATGCTTCCGAGCGACATTTTCGGTATTTTATCGATAAACTCTTCCGGCTGCTTCACCCAGACGCCCGTATCGAATATAACGATCTGCGATCTTCTGAAATGGAATTCCTGTCCTGTTTTGACCCACGGCACATGCTCCGATTCATATAAGCGCTCTTCTATTATTTCAACGACTTCCTGGCGGAGCGCATCAATGCTTTTAAACCTGTTAGGATCTATAAGAGACAACTGTTCGGCAAGTTTCGGGTTGCGGAGGTATCTTGAAGCCCAGATAGCGAAGTCGTTTTGATATTCCGGGTCGTCGTAATCCGGCCGCAGACGGCCGCCCCAGAAATGGAAATAAAGGCAACCAGCGTGGGTTGTTTTAAGGATATTGCTAAGTTCTCTAAGGTTTTGCGCTTTTTCCCCTGTCGAGATCGCTATAAGAGCGCAATCTTTTATATTAAAACCTTCGCTCATAGTTTATGGTTACCGAAATAATATATTTCTACAAATATCAAATGCTTTTCACACAGGTACGTATCAATTATTATTCTGATTTTTAACGTTTTGTCAAGATTAAAAGAAAGCCTGCCTGACTAAAAAAAATTTTATTTTAAATTAAAAAAATGGTTGTATTTTTAAAATATAATTAAAATATTCTTAATAAGAATGAACATATCGATTTTATAAACACTTTATATGACACCGGAGGTCGCGTTGAAGAACGATTGGGTAAGATTGATAATTGGCGCCCTTATAATGGTCGCATTACTTGTGCTTGCAAAGATATTTTTATAAAGGCACGTTAAGTAATTTTTGACGATTTCAGGTTATAATGCTTTCTATAGGTTTAAAATGCCTGTAAATAAAACCAGCAACAGAAGACGCGGGCCGGATTTAATAACAAGGGCGATCAGCATATTTGCCGGTATATCATGGCTATTGATCACTATCGTGATTTTCCTCCATGTTAATTCGAAACCAAGAGACGCGAGTCTATATGACATGAGATTCAGCGTGGCAGAAAGCTATAAAGGCGATCCATCTTTGATTATATATGCAAATATAGTTCTGATACTGGTAGCGGCTATTTGTTTTGCAGGCATATTAATTAGTTTGAAACGGCATAAACGCAAAAATGACAGATTCAGCAAATCATTAATTTTTTTCGGCGCCGGATCGGTTATATGGTTCATATATAATTCGATATTTAACTGACGACTTATCGCATTTTATAGTATTTTCGTTTTATAATTTCCGACCGGGCGGAACAGCAATTCCTATAAAGAACCTCGATATAAGAACATGGATAAAGGACAGTTTCTAAAGAAAATCCGGCTGAAGAAAAAATATACTTTGAAGCAGGTAGCTTCAAAAATCAATATCACGGCAAGCCTGCTGTCGCAGATCGAGAACGGGAAAATAACTCCTTCGCTTAAATCGCTGGAAGACCTGTTAAGATTTTATGCCATTAATCTTTCCGAATTCTTTAAACAGGTGGAGCAGAAAAGATATATCCTTTTGCGGAATAACGAGGCGGAAACAATCAGGGACCAGGATCGCGGTTATACGCTTACACTGCTTGCATCCAAATTACAAAATAACGCGCTCGAATCATTTATGGTTAAAATGCATACCGGCGCTTCCGTAGAAGTGGCAACGACCGATGAAGAAGTAAACGGAGAGAGAATTATATATATAATTAATGGGAAGATAAAAATAAACATCGATAACTCCGAAACATTCGAATTAACGCACGGCGATTCTATTAATTTTAAATCCTATGTCCCCTGTAAAATTACTACTCATTCGGCCGAGGAATCTTTTTTTATAATATCCGGGATGCCGCCTATTTTCCT
>CAZVDF010000041.1:0-9402 GCA_964626055.1 uncultured Leptospirales bacterium | reverse complement strand
GGCAAAATAATATCGGAAAAATAAAGTTATGTCAAAACTGATATTAATATCGAACAGGCTTCCGGTCACTGTGGAGATCAACAGAGACAATAAAATTTCTTATGCGCCGAGCACAGGAGGACTGGCTACAGGGCTTTCATCGTTATCCAAAACGCATAAATGCGTCTGGGTAGGATTTTCCGGCATAAGCATAGACACAGTCGATAAAAACAAGAGAAGAATAATCAATAACGACCTCATTAATAATTATGCATACTATCCGGTTCCCCTTTCCGCTCACGATCTAAAATTATACTATTTCGGATTCAGCAATAAAACCCTTTGGCCGCTCTTTCATTATTTCCCGGTTTATACCAGTTACGATAAAAGAATGTGGGACTTTTACTGCAGCGTAAACCAGAAATTCTTTGAGATATTTAAGGATATATACGAGCCGGGCGATCTTATCTGGATACACGATTTTCATCTAATGCTTCTTCCCGGCATTATCAGAAAAAATATTCCGGATGCCAGGATAGGATTTTTTCTTCATATACCCTTCCCCTCGTATGAATTATTCCGTCTTCTGCCGTGGAGAAAGGAAATTCTGGAAGGAGTTCTTGGAAGCGATCTCGTAGGATTTCATACTTTCGGATATGTAAGGCATTTTTTAACCAGCGTGCAGCGGATAACAGGTATTGAACATTATCTCGGACGTTTTCAGATAGAGAACAGGGATATCAAATGCGATATTTTTCCGATGGGTATCGATTATGAGAAATACTCAAACTATCTGGGCAACATTAAAATTAACGAAGAGATCGCTGCTCTTAAAAATGAGATGCAGGACAGAAAAATCATTCTTTCAATGGACAGGCTGGACTACACAAAGGGCATTGTCGCGCGCCTTGAAGCCTATGCAAGGTTCCTTGAAAAATATCCCGAATATCACGGTAAAGTCGTTATTATTCTCATTGCCGTGCCCTCAAGGACCGATGTAGATACATACAGTTCTTTAAGAGACCGCGTAAATGAAATGGCCGGCCGCATCAACGGTAAATACAATACGCTCACATGGTCACCGATCAGGTATTTGTACAGGTCTCTCCCATTCGAGACGATAATGACCCTGTATCATTGCGCGGATGCGGCGCTGGTAACTCCGTTCCGGGACGGCATGAATCTTGTGGCAAAAGAATACATAGCTTCGAGGACAAGGGAAGACGGCGTTCTGATCCTGAGCGAAATGGCCGGGGCTTCCGAAGAGCTCGGGGAAGCCCTTATTGTCAATCCGAACAATACCGAAGAAATGGCCGACGCGATCGCGGCCGCGCTGTCGATGAACAAAGAAGAGCAGCACAATAGAATGATCGCGATGCAAAAACGGCTGAAACGAAACGACGTTTTCAAATGGGCGGAATCTTTCATTGACAGGCTCAATAATATTAAAGCCGACGAATCCGATTTTTCATTCGCGTACCTGACGGAAAAAAATAAAAATGAGATAATCGCGGGTTACAAAAACGCAAACAGCCGGATTCTTTTCCTTGACTATGACGGGACGCTCGTCCCTTTCTTTACATCGCCGGCGGGCGCGATACCGGACCCGGAACTCCTGTCGCTTCTGGAAAAACTTGCGGCCGATCCGAAGAACGACGCTGTGCTCACAAGCGGCAGGGGGCGCGATTTTCTCGAAAAACATTTTTCGGCAATCCGGATTACACTTGTAGCGGAACACGGAGCTTTCATAAAAAAACCGGGCGAGGAATGGAAAACTTTCGTCAGTTTAAGCAATGACTGGAAACAGCAGATACGCCCTCTTCTTGAGTTGTTCAGCGACAGGACGCCGAGATCGTTCATTGAAGAAAAAGAACATTCGCTGGTATGGCATTACAGGAAATCGGACGCGGAATTCGCCTCGATCCGCGCTATTGAACTGAAGAACAACCTGATGCATTTAATCGCGAATCTGAACCTTGGAATACTGGAAAGCGACAAGGCGCTTGAGATAAAAAACATAGAATCGAATAAAGGCAAGATCGCTTCCAATTTAATTGCAAAGAAAAAATACGATTTCGTCATCGGGATCGGCGATGACAACACCGATGAAGATCTCTTTTCGGCATTGCCGGATCAGTCTTATTCCATAAAGGTCGGGAACTCCGCATCAAAGGCGAAATATTATATTCAAAACACAAAATACGTCAGATCATTTCTGAAAGAACTTTCATCAATATAGTCATCCGTAAACGGACATATCAATATTATATTTGAAAACCATCTTAAAATTATTGATTCAAATATGTGATTAACGATCAATTGGAATACATTAGAAAATTTTCTGCGGAATCAGACCTTCCTGGTCAGTTTTTCATGCCTTTGAAAGCTATTACATCAGGTCTGAAAGGCGTCCTCAAAAATTTTCTAATGTATTCCAATTGATCAATAACTAAAACATAATTTTAAGATGGCTTCTAAATACTCATTTGAACGACTTTTATTGAATAGATTGTTAATTTTCACGGTAAAGCGATAAAATTTAAATATAATTAAACATTTTTTAATAAAACTAAAAATTTGAATTGATCAAAAAGCAACCGTATAATATCATTCTCAAACAGAGATTACGTTAAAATATAATCGACAATTCAGGATGCCGGCAACGGGAATAAAGCAGGTTTTATCCTTTCACGACAGCGGCTGAACGCGTATATGAGCAAAAAAATATTTATTCTTTTCACAATTTTATGTTTTTTATCATGTTACAGAACGGTTGAACATGTTGATCCGAATAAGGCAAAAAGCGATACCCGGAAACCAGCGAGGATATTGTTTGCCGGCGACGTTATGCTCGACTGGGGCATTAAAGAAATAATCTATACCGACGGGATCGATGCCCCGATTAAATCCTTAAGAGATTTTCTCGGTAATTTCGATTATCGCTTCTGCAATCTTGAATGTCCCATTACAAAAGACGGGGAAATCCATCCGACAAAGCTGTACATTTTCCGCGGAAATCCCGAACACATCGATCTCCTGAAGTTTGCCGGAATAAACGGCGTCAGCCTGGCGAACAACCACGCCCTGGACTACGGCAAAACAGGGCTTTTCAACACGATCGAATACCTTAACAGAAACGGCATAAATTACACGGGCGCCGGCATGGATATGAACTCAGCGCGTCTGCCGGTCACCGCGGAAATAAACAATATAAGATTTGTCATCCTTGCTTATACAAATGTGGCATATGACGACACGCTGGCGACCGAAGACGGCCCTGGCGTAGCTATGGCCCATTTGAATTCGATAAAGAACGATATTGAATGTTTCAGATCATTATGCGACTTTATTATCGTCTCAATGCACTGGGGGATCGAATATTCCTTTTACCCGGCCGAGGCGGATATAATTCTTGCGCATTCAATAATCGACTCCGGAGCGGATGTTATAATCGGCCATCATCCGCATATATTCCAGGGGGTGGAAATTTATAAAGGAAAGCCGATATTCTATTCGCTGGGTAACTTCATATTCGGCTCGATCAATGAAAAGGCAAAGGAAAATATTCTCGTTGAAATTTCCTTTTCAAAAAAGCGGGCGGACAGTTTCCGCGTATTCCCGATAAACGGGAACGGCGATACGGAAAATCCTTTCCGGTATAAAATTTTCAACGAGAGTCACGCGAAAAACTCGCTTAACCGTCTGATCATTATTTCCAGGCCTCTCGGTTCGCAGTTCGCGGAAAATGCCAAAATCAAAGGATCGTCTTTATTTTACAAATTATCCGGGAAATGAACGACTTATGTTAAAAAAACATCTAACCGAATCGACCATACTTTTTATAAGCATTATCAAATGGGTATTACTCGCCACGATCGCCGGAGCGATAGTGGGAGGGGCCACGGCTCTATTCCTTAAAATTTTAAACTGGTCTACCATAGAAGGGCAGAAATTCAATTATACATATTTACTGATACCGGCCGCTTTTTTCTTAAGCGCGTTATTGATCAAATACCTCGCTCCCGACGCAAAAGGCCACGGCACTGAAAAAGTAATTGAAGCGATCCACAAACGTTCAGGCAAGATAGATATTCTTGTTGTGCCGGTAAAACTATTCGCGACCATAATCACGCTTGCTATCGGCGGTTCCGCAGGGAAAGAAGGCCCGTGCGCGCAGATCGGAGCGGGACTCACTTCATTTCTCAGTAATATTTTAAAATTCAGCGATCATGACAGGAAAAAGCTGGTTATTTGCGGTATAAGCGCGGGATTTGCCGCTGTATTCGGCACTCCGATAGCCGGTTCAATATTCGGCGTTGAAGTACTGTTCGTAGGCGCAATCATGTACGAGGTTCTTCTGCCGTCATTCATTGCCGGAATTACGGCTTACCAGGTATCGTCATCTTTAGGAATAACATATTTCCACCAGACAATAAATGTTGTTCCGGTTTTTTCGGAATTGTTCCTTATAAAAGTAATGGTAAGCGGATTATTTTTCGGCTTATGCTCTATTTTCTTGATAGAAATACTTAAAGCCGGCGAAAGACTTTCCGAACGAATAAAGATATGGTCTCCTCTTAAAGGAATAATAGGAGGGTTGTTATTAATAGCCCTGACATATATATTTTCAGCAAAATATCTTGGATTAGGATTGGAGACAATTGAAGCCGGATTCAACGGAGAGGGTACGGAATGGTATGCTTTTCTGCTGAAACCGGTATTCACCTCCATAACTCTGAATTTCGGAGGCAGCGGCGGAATTGTCACGCCGATATTCTTCACCGGAGCGACTGCGGGTCTGTTCTTTGCGAAAATGTTCAGCCTGAGCGCCGGGACCTTCGCGGCAATCGGCCTGTGCGGCGTTCTGGCAGGCGCGGCAAATACGCCCATCGCGGCCAGCATAATGGCAGTGGAATTATTCGGGCCCGCGATCGCACCATACGCGACGGTCGCATGCGTTATAAGTTTTCTTATAACAGGCCACCGGAGCGTGTATCCGTCGCAGGTTCTATCCATCTCAAAATCGCCTTCTCTTAAAGTAGAGCTGGGTAAAGAGCTGGACGAAATTCATGCCTCATATGTTCCCAGGAACAAAAGCCTGGTAAGCTTACTACTTCACTTCATTTATGCCGTAGAACGGCTGGTAGGGAAAATACGCGTGGAAGAATCGCCGGAAGATAAAAAAAGCACATCACTATCGAAGAAAAAGAAATATCGTTAACGCGCACAATTCCATCGCTCAGGCTCAGCCGAGATAACTCTTAACTAAAAAAAATATTGTTGACTTCGACGATATGCCGACTTTTAATTCTTAAAAAATTTACTGCCTGCACAACGGTCAATTATGAACTCGCTCGGAATTATAGACAGAAAAAAAACAGTATTCGCGATGATCGATATTCAGGAAAAATTTCTGCCTGCAATCCACGGGATCGACGCCGTAATATCGAACGCTAAAATTCTGGTTCAATCTTCGGAAATCCTTCGCATTCCACTGATAGTAACCGAACAGTACCCCGAAGGCCTCGGGAAAACAGTAAGCGATATAAAGCTGCCAGCCGGGAATAAAACGATCGAGAAAACGCATTTCAGCTGTTTCGGCAATGACGAGTTCGGCAAAAGGATCGCCGAAACAGGCGCCCGGTCGATCGTATTGTTCGGGATCGAAGCCCACGTCTGCGTGTTAAAAACCGCGCTCGATGCTTTAAATCGGAATTTTGAAGTATACGTGGTGGCGGACGCGGTCTCTTCGAGGACGCCAGAAAACAAATCTCTGGCTCTTGAAAGAATGAGACAATCGGGAGCGTTCGTGGTTTCAGCAGAAATGCTCCTTTTCCAGCTACTGGACTATTCAGGTACCGACGAATTCAGGACAATAAGCAAACTGATCAAATAATGTGCTTTTTTACTTTTTTTCTGAAATACTGAAAAAAAATTGACCCTGGAAAATATTTTTAGTTACATGGATATATATATTTAAAATAATTATTCCGGTCAGTATTATTAGAAGCCATATTAAAAATATTAATTTATTTTAGTGATTAACTATAGAAATTTATTGAAGTATAATCGGCAAAGCTGAACCGGAAGGGATTTTAATTCCGAATTCGCGGTATTATTTAAAAATTATTATCTACATTATACCTGACATTTATAACTGACTATGATTCGCTTGCAATGGAGCACATTTTTGGTGATCATATCTCCATCCCCTCAGATGTATATGTTTAAGCTTTATTCACCGGCGAACCTTATTATAAGAAAGGTGTCTTAAAATTATTTTTTATTTATCATTAGCCATTAATATGAATTTAAAATTTTAAGATAATTTCTAAATATTTTATTAAAGTTTAAAAAGTCTGCTTAAATATCTGAATATTCTTTAATTAATAATGATACTTAAAGAAGAGATCAGGAAAGCCGGCGGGTAAAGGTTTTTTTGAAAACAGAGCAATACATTCTCACGAACAACATCCCGGACAAAAATCTCGGCCCTGAGGCGGATCTTGTCCTGTTATTCGGTTCCCCCGAAAAATTAAACAGGCCGGGGCTTTTAAGCATACTTAAATCCACATATCCGGAGGCGTGTCTACTCGGATGTTCTACCGCCGGCGAAATAATAAATACGCATGTGCTTGATAATTCGCTGACCGTGACCGCGGTGTCTTTCAGAACGACTTCGGTAAAATGCACGTCTGTAAATATTCAGAGCGCCGAAGACAGCTATAAGGCCGGGACGGAACTGGCCGGAACCCTGATGGCCGAAGACTTAAAACATATCTTTGTTTTATCCGAAGGGCTTAACATTAACGGCTCGGAACTTGTGCTCGGTTTAAAAGAACACCTTTCACCCGGGATTACCTGCACAGGCGGACTTTCAGCGGACGGAAACAGGTTTCAGGAGACATATGTGATCCTCAATGAGGAACCGGTAAGGAACGCCGTCGCTGCCATAGGTTTTTACGGCAATGATCTCAGGATCGGCTACGGGTCAGTCGGAGGATGGGACACGTTCGGACCGGAGCGCATAGTTACGCGTTCCAGGGGAAATGTTCTTTACGAGCTCGACGGAAAATCGGCCCTCAATCTATACAGGAAATATCTGGGAGAGCACGCGGGCGGCCTGCCCGCAACCGGGCTTCTATTCCCGTTAAATCTTCGCGTAAAAAACTCGTCGCGTCCGGTAGTAAGAACGCTTCTGGCTGTCAACGATGAAGACCAGAGCATGACCTTCGCAGGCGAGATCCCGGAAAATTCATTCGTTCGTTTAATGAAGGCCAACAATGAGCGTCTTATAGACGGAGCTGCGGACGCCGCCAGGTCTTCGCATGAGACGATAAACGGAGGCAATATCCGGCTCGCGATTCTCATAAGCTGCAACGGCAGAAAGCTGGTGCTGAAGCAGAGGATCGAGGAAGAGGTGGAAGCCGTCCGCGATATTCTGGGAGAAGAAGCCGTTTATACGGGTTTTTACTCTTACGGGGAAATTTCGCCCTTCTCGAGGGACGACACGTGCGAACTCCATAATCAGACCATGACAATAACATGCATGTATGAGGAATAACGCCATGCACAGTCTTTTACAGCGCCAGATAAAACGTTACTTAAAATCTCCGGACGACATTTCCGAAGAGCTCCGGGAGTTCATTAAAGCCGTCGACAACGCCTATTGCGAAAACGATTCGGACAGGCATATGCTTGACCGCGCTTTCGATCTGAGCTCACAGGAGCTCCTTGAATTGAACAAAGGCCTTAAAAACGCCCTTAACAGGTTTGAGTCGATAATCGAAAACAGCAGGTTCGTCGCGATACAGGGATTCGACAGATCCGGCAGGATCATCCACTGGAACCTTGCAAGCTCCGGCATCTTCGGCTATACCCAGGAGGAAGCGAAAGGAAAACGGATACAGGATATTTTACTAATCCCGGAAATTGTCGCCGGGTTCGAGAAATCTCTTGAAGAAGCCTATTCAACGCGGCAGCCAGTCAACCCGATAGAACTGGAAATAAAGAACAGGAACGGCGGGAAACGCTGGATATACGCGACCATGTTCCCGATAGTCGAAGACAATAAGGTTGCCGAAATATTCTGCATTGCACTGGATACGACAGAAAGGAAGCGGCTGGAACACCAGCTTCTTCAATCCCAGAAAATGGAAGCTCTCGGCACGCTGGCCGGAGGCATTGCACACGACTTCAACAACCTGCTTATGGGCATAGACGGGTATACGCAGATAATGCTGATGGACATGGATCCGCTGCATCCTCATTATGAAATGCTGAAACGGATCAGCATGCAGGTAAGGAGCGGGGCGGATCTTTCGGGCCAGCTTCTGAGGTTCGCCCGCGGAGGCGGCTGCGAGATAGAGCCCATAAACCTTAACCGGGTAATCGAATTGTCTGCGCAGACCTTCGCGAGAACAAGAAAGGAAATCTCGCTGTCGCTAAACCTTGCCGGCGATCTTCTGACTGTCGACGCGGACAGGATACAGATCGAGCAGGTGCTGCTCAATCTCTTCATAAACGCGCTGCAGGCCATGCCCGGCGGCGGGAAACTGGGCATCTCGACGGAAAATGCAGTTCTTAACGAATCTTTTACCGGTACATACAGTCTCCCTTCCGGAAAATACGTTAAAATCTCGGTAACCGATACAGGGACCGGCATGGACAAAAAAACAATGGACCGCATATTCGAGCCGTTCTTTACAACAAAAGAAATGGGAAGAGGCACGGGCCTCGGACTTGCAACGGTCTACGGCATCGTGAAGGGGCACGGAGGCATAATCACCGTAAGTTCCGAATTGAACAGGGGAACCACTTTTATTATTTTTCTGCCTTCAACCGACAGGCTTCCTGTCAGCGAATCTTCCGGTTCAGCGGAAATTCACAGAGGCAGCGGAAAAGTGCTTATAATAGACGACGAGGCTATGGTGCTGAATGTCACCGCGGAGATGCTGAATAAGCTCGGGTACAGCGCGCTTACGGCCCGGAGCGGAAAAGAGGCGATCGAAATCTACAGAAATCACAATAAAGACATCGACCTTATTATTCTGGATATGATAATGCCGGAGATCGGCGGCGAAAAGATCTACGACGAGCTACAGTCGATCAATCGATCCGTGAAAGTGCTCGTGGCAAGCGGATACAGCCCGACCGATCCCGCGGCGCTTATCAAGGGGAAAAAAGACGTATCGTTCATACAGAAACCGTATAACATTACCGACCTTTCACAAAAAATCCAGGATGTTTTGGCCTTGAACTAAAAGCATGCTGATATACAAGATCACTTTTTAAAACCTCAAAAAATAATATACAATCAATAAGCAAATTATATATATCCCGGTAATTTTTATTATTGACGCTGTACCAAATTATTATTAGAAGACATCTCAAGATTATAAATTCATATAAGTGATTGACGAT
>CAZVDF010000040.1:0-30027 GCA_964626055.1 uncultured Leptospirales bacterium | reverse complement strand
CACGAGGATAGGGGGGAGGGAAATTTAATTTCCCAAGAATTCGGAAAGAGCTATTCATATTAATTAAAATAAAAACATGAAAAAAGAATATAAAGAAAAGATATTAAGAATTATTCCTAATGAAAAAGTTGTAAATAATACAATAATCAAGGAAGTTCCGTCCGGCACGGTATTATTGTCCGAAGGCGATATTCCCACAAAATTATTCATGATTATTAAAGGATGTCTTAGAATTTATTTTATTAAAGACGACGGTACGGAAATAACGTCGCAATTCTTTGTAGAAGGTCAGATGGTTTCATCTTTTGAAAGTGCGATGACGGGAACTCCAAGCAGGCAATTCATAGAGACAATTGAAGATTCAATCCTTGGAATAATCCGGATGAAATTCCTTAATGAAATTGTCGTGAAATCCGCCCTGGCCAAGGACTATTTAATTAAAATATTGACATCAAGGCTCATTAACTACATGAACCGGTATGCATCATTTATTCTTGATAATCCTGAAAAAAGATACATAAAACTATTACAGGAAAACCCGGAATTAATTTCAAGATTGCCGCAGCAATATATTGCATCATACCTGGGGATCACGCCGGTCTCATTATCCCGCATCCGGTCCAGAGTTAAAAAACAAATTAACAATTGTTAATTACGCATTAATCCGCCCGATATTAAATGCTGCTTAGCCTTTCTTCCGGCAAATACAGCCATATTGACTGCAGAATGGTATTCGCCTCTTTTCTCCCTATCTATCAATTCTTTTTTCCAGTAATCTGCCTGGTCTTCTGAAATAATTTTATCTTTTTTTCCACGGCTTTAATATCGAAATGAATACGGCAAAAATACAAATTGCAACCTGAAATATCCCAAAATACCACAGCATATATTTGTTATTCATATAAAGCGAATTCATTAACACGCTCATTCCTTCTGCCTTTGAAAGTGGCGGCAGACTATTAAGCCATGGACCGAGGAAAAATGTTCCCGATATGATCCCATATAACAGAATAATCCATTTAACTGTTATCCATCTATGTTTGAACCAGCCCCAGTTTGTAAATATCGAATACATTAACGATGTAAGAAGGCATCCAATAGCTGCAATAATAATTACAATATCGTCGATGAATTTCATGGTAACATCGATCCCGTAAAGTTCCATGCCATTTTCTGCATTTAAGAACAGATTAACTGTCAGCAGACTTATCGCTCCCCCTACCCACATAGAGCCAAATAATACATGAAAACATTTAAGCCATCGCTGGCCTTTTGGGCTGAGCATTTTCATATCTTTTTAGTCCTCTATATTCAGAATTCATCTCAAAATTACAGATTTACTCAAGTGATTAAAAATAAATCCGTGTATCACTTAAGATAAAATCAGTATATTATTAATGTAAAATACTTTTTAACAGCTGAAAGTTTATCCTGTCCGCAAACTTCTGAGTGTACGTTCTGTCTCCGTGAATGCTTATTACGTAACTCTGAACCGCGGTATGCTGGATATCTTTTTTATTAAGCTTAAGAATATAATTACCGCTCACAGGGTCCTTTGAGCTGCTCCAGTTGCCCATAAAGATTAAAATAATATCCGCACTTTTATCCTCGCCTGATGAATTTTGACTGGCAAAAGTTTTGTAACCCATTACGGGCTTTAATTCTGTTGTTTTTTTATTGTAAATCTCATGATTCAGCTCATTGACATCAATATATAAATCTATCTGATATTTTTTATCGGACATTGCCTTTAATACAGGCTTGTAATCTTTATTCATTTCATCCGAAATGGCTTCAAGCTGTTTTGAAAGTCTTTCGATCTCTTTAAAGTCATTTCTTTTTGCCGCCTGTTCCATTTTTGCTGTAATTTCATCCTTCTTCTTCATGTTCGCTTTCATTCTGGGAGTGTTTTTTATGTCACTGTCTGCGCTGTCCGCCATTTTCTGAACCTTTTCATTTGCCTTGCTTTCCATTTCGTCATTTATCCATCGGCCGGAAAACGGGATCCGCAAAGCGCCTTTCTCTACGCCTGATTCCACATCTTCTGGCCCGACTGCTTCGGTTGCTTCTTTCCTGTTAAAACCGGAAAATGACTCAGGCACTGCTTTTAAAATAGTCGTAATAACTTTTACGGCAAAATCTTTCTCTGCACGGGTTGCCGGTCTCAGGCCGCCGCCGTCTGCATACAGACAGTACACGAAAAATAATATTATAAAAATCAATAGCGATTTTTTCATAACTCCCCCTTCTATGCGTATATATTGCTAACAGTTATGTATATATTAAATCAAAATTTATAAGTCATCCTAAATTTTTTGTAAAATTGACAACAGAATTTTTAAATACTTATTATCCATCCCAAAATCTATATTATATGATAAAGCGACGTACGGATATATCAATATAATAAATTCACTAATTTTCTGCTGCGGCAGAAGCATCATTCATCCATCCTTCGATAATAGAGCCCACCAATTTGCCCGAACGCCAGATAACAGAAATGTGAGATGCGCGATCAATTATTTTAGCGTATGATCGTCTACGTACTTCTTGAGTCGAATATTCTGAAAATGCTATGACTCTTTCCGGTTCCATAGAGTTGACACAGCTATACTAGTGGAGATTTTTTTGCCGCCCTTTGTGATCAGTATCCCTTCCATGTTTTTAACGTTTTTCTTCCAGATCGTAGCTTTTGATCTGGATTTTGCGTCTGACTTTGCTTTTAAAAGCAAAAATTGATCTGTTGCTTCTCCGGATAATATGCTCGCGACAAGTAGTCATTCAGTTGATTTTAGAAAGATAAATCCATGATTGTTTTTTTAATAACGCTAGCGGTTTTTCTCAAGATTTTGCTTTAAAAGATTTAATCCCCGGTCGAGTGAGTTTTGCAATGTCTTTCTAAGCGTACCCGGCAATAACCATGCAAGAAATCCCTTGAATTCTTCTTCCGTATATACATGAGTTATTCCATTTCTCTCTGTGAATTCCCACTTATGAACCGCACTTATTCCAATCATTTTCCCCGACCACATTATCTGTTTATTGGGGATAACTTCTAAAATCTTGGACTGTATTGTAAAACCTCCCGCTTTCCAGATAAATTCTGTACCCGGCTTGACTGGTCCGCTAATGGATATCTCTTCTATATCCGCATTCCATTTTTTCCAGTTAGCAATATCGGTCTGTAAACGCCATACATCTGCGACTGGAACTTCTATATCAATCTCGGCATGAGCCGATACGGGTGTGCTGTTATCTCTTAAAAGCAATCCCGCAGCCAGCAATATGCATATTGCGATTATTATAATTTTTATTTTATTATTCATGATCTATATATTATCCTTAACCTTATTATTAATTATTAAAGGCTAATCTGCCGCCCCCGGGGCGCCGGCCCTCAACCGCGAGCCGGGAGCATGCATACAGCCGATGTTAGATGGAAGCTTTAATCCAGATATGCTCTGCATCCAATAGAAAAAAGTTCCTGAGTGTATCGGTATTCCTTTTTCTTTTCAGGAAATTTTCTGTCGAATTCCTCAATTTCAGTTTTAGACAAATTTTCGTACGCATCACTGTAAAAAAATCTATATTTTTTGCCCCGGTTAAACATTTCTTTTTTTATTATGAACGCTAAAAGGCCGAAAGGGTACCGTCCGTTTCTATCGGCGACACAATAATCTTTTCCATTTTTAAAGCCGCTTTTACAATAATTATGCGGATCCCCAAGTATGAATATGCCCGGATAATCCATTTTTCCTATCAATGCTCTGGTATGCTCGATCAATTTTGTTCCAATGCCTTTTCTCTGGAGATCAGGCCTTACGCAGAGAGGCCCAAATGTCGTAACATCAATTTTATTATTATTCTCATCGAGCAAATAAGATTGCGTATATATTATGCTTCCGGCTATCTTTCCATCCAGCTCCGCAACAAAATCCAGTTCCGGTATAAAATCTTTATGCGTTCTTATTTTATGAACTAAATAATGTTCGTCACAACCGGGAATATATAAATTCCAGAATGCTTCCCGGGTTAATTCTTCAACAATAGTGTAATCCTCTTTAGTCTCATTTCGTATTTGTATGTTCATTCCATTTCTCATATTGGACTTGCGAACGGCCTGGGTTTACGTTTCGTCTCAAATAAAATTTCAACATCCTGAATTGTCTTTTCATTATCGATGTCAAGCAAGAGCCACTTACCGTCATGATATGTCTTTGCTTCATCGTATTTATTTAACGTAATTCCTGATAAATTATTACGGATCGATTCAACTTTGTCTCGCTCATTGGCTCCAAAAACAATAAGCAACAAGCATTGATTTTTTTCCGGAATCAATGTACAGAATGATTTATTCTTTTTATAGCGCAATGACCAGCCATGTTTCTTCCCCCCGAAAAGCCATTCCGGATTAAAAATACCCGGATATTTCCTTTCGATCATTTCAGAAATACGAATCCAGTAATTATATCCATTCTCTCCAAGCCATGATTTTAATTTTGCTTTAGTCGGAGGATTGCCTGGCTTTATTAATCGTAAATTTAAATTTTCCAAATCGGCTGTCCTTTTATAAAGTTTTATAATCAAAAGCTGAATATAATTGATGAATACAGAACATATTTGGTTTTTATGTAATGAATATTGCTGTTTGAAAAATATTTCAATAAATATTATTCAAATTTATAAAATAAATGTATAATATACTTGACATAAAGTATAGTTTATATTACTTTAAGATTAGTAAATAATACATCAGGAGGTATTTTATTGGATGGTTCAAGAATAAACTTCCATATAAAAAGCCGGGTGCATGTTTATAGAGCTGAAAAAAGAATCACGCAGCAGCAGTTAGCCGATGCTATCGGCGTGACCAGAGGTACTATCGTGGCAATTGAAAAAGATAATTACAATCCAACGCTTGAACTGGCATTCAGGCTGGCGAAATATTTTAATACGGATATTAATTCACTTTTTAAAGCAGAGGAGGATACTGATGAAAAAAATTAACAATTATATATTTAAATATTTATTATTTTCTTTTCCTTTAGTTGTGATCGTTTTTATTAAATCACAAACCAGACCGGAAATTCAGAATGTCGCAGGCATATTAACCGGCATTATCTGGGAAATTTTAGTATGGCATATGATTTTATGGTTTTTTATTCTTATATATGCTCTCTTTGCCCTGCTGCTTTCTCCTGCATTACGCAGCAGTCTTCTTGCAAAGCTTGCAAGGATAAAAGAAAGGGATGAAAGAGAAGCGTTTATTATCGGCAGGTCAAGCAGATTTACTTTTTTCTCTACCTTCGCGCTGCTTGTATTCTTTCTATTTTTTGCAACAGTTAATATTACCGTAAGCAGACTACCGGTTGAACAAAGGATTAACGGGAAGAAGCATCAATTATCAATCGGGTTTGCCTATAAATTATTTGAGGATAGCTGTAAAGAAACATCAAAAAGTGAAATAATTTTTTCCACACAGTCATCGCTTCCGTTTACGCGCCAGAATATGCTCATATTAATTATTATCTGGCATCTGGGATCATTTTATTATTCGTCAAAAAAGATGCAAATAAAAGAATGATCGGGGTGAGGGTGCGGTGACCAAGCCGGCGCTGGCTGATTATTATTCCGGGGATTCCAGTTTATCAAGCAAGAGTATATTATGAGCTTCAATTACTTCAAATCTCTCATCATCCGCATCTTTTGCGTCTTTTGCGTAACATGTGGCCATTTGAACAACATTAAGGTAAAATCCGCCGTCATTTGTTGCACCCCAATACCCGCGTGAAAACTTGCAATCAAGCTGGCATTGTCCATAACCTTCTCCGGTCATTTTACCTTCCGGATAAAGAACCAGATTGTAACCCATGGCATTTAATTTTACAGGTTTAGTAATGGCCGAATGCTGCGGTTTATCCGAAATGGTTACAGGCTTAAAAGAAATCTCGGAAATACAGGTATCGTCAAATCTGCTGCCCTTGTATACCGACCGGATAGTAAGTTTAATATCTCTGCATACGATGCTTTCTGGCAGATCTATCCTGACCAGTTCCTGCGCATCTTTCAATGTGATCACAAATTTCTTTTTTTCATATTGTTCTGAGAAGATTACAGAGCTTTCAAATTCCAGATCCTTTACCCTGTTATTGGCATTAAACCATTTTAGAACGCCAAAACCGTTCTTAATATAAAAGCAGGAGAGTTTCACGGGGGCTTCGAAAAGAATCATAATATTTTCACCGATGCCGGGTCCGTTAACTCCTTCAGCCCATGAATTTATTGTACCGTCAATAATATTTGTTCCTATATACCTGTCTTTATCGTCCGCGAGAATTGAGGATACTCTCAGCTCGTTGATTTTAGGCATTTGCGTTTTTTGATCAAAAACCAGTTTTTCCTTTCCATCAATGGATGCAAAAAATACCAGAGTAAAAGTAATTATTGTCAGGATAGTTTTTAAAAATTTCATATCTTGCGCCTCCTGGATCTATTAATCCGGAACTATAATCATTAATAATGTACTGATTTCTTATCCAGACCGCCATATGGGACTTATAAAAGATAAAAACGAGGATAATCCTGTTAAATCAAAAGTCAAATCAATTTCTCATACTCGCCCCTGCCGCTAAGCATGCTTCACTGCAACCGCCATGCCGGCTCGGTGAGAAAATCAATTAAATCTAAGCTTCAAAGACAAACAGACAAAAAAAAGACCGAATCGGATCAGACTCAATTTTATATTACCTTTAAGAAAATGTCGATGCTCTATATTCTTTCTGCAATTTTCAACCAAGTCTCCTTGGTTAAAAAACTTTCCTCAACTTGATCCTCCAACTCAACATACCTTATATAAGGCATACTGAAAGACAGCAAATCCTTATCGATAAACTTGCGGGCTGAGGGATCTGTCAGTCCTATAAAACATTTCGGATTTCTTGATTCAGTTTCTTTTAAAGCATATAGTATGGACTGTGCGCATCCGGCGGCAAAATCAACTTTAACATTATCCTGGGTCGGCTTATCATAATTTGCAAGAGTTACAAGAGCGGAAATTTGATCGGCATTAACAAGAAAAATAACTATATCCGGCAATTCATTTGCCGGAAACTCATCCAAAGGTTTAAAGACGACGTAATTTTCCGATCTGATTTCGGGAAGATTCGTGACGAATTCTTTCGCCAAAACGGGATTCTTTTTATAATATTCCCCATCTCTATCGCCGATCCCGCCTATCGATAAAAAATATTCAATGAAACCCAACTCAAATTTTTTAAAACCGAGTCCGGTTTTCCCGCCGAGGCACGTAGTCGTATGGATGTCAAATACAGAAGTGCGGCCTTTGGATGCAGCGTTTAGCATTGAGATAACGCATCCCCATTTACCTTCTTTGAATTGCAGGGCTCCTTCAGGCTTATTGTTTGTTCTGAGTACTCCGACAGGATGATTTTTTAGCCGGATTGCTCTGCCCATCTTGCTTTCCATAGAATAGCTCCATTACATTAAACTGAAATATCTCCGTATTTAATTATCAGCTATGACTATTATATTAAATGAGGAATTTTCTTAAAGTCGAACTCGTTTTCATCTGTTGTTTAAAATTTACTTAGAGTGCGTTCCAAAACCTATAACGCAATCGTTGATACTGTATCAGCAACAACCTTCTTTAAGTGCCATGGAATTAATAAATAATTTTGGGGTCACACCAACATGTTTTTTAAAACAGCGTATAAAATGACTTTGATCGTAAAAGCCGCTGCTTAAACCCAAATCCAGAGATCCATATATATTCTCTGCGTTTTCTTTTGCTTTTTTTATTCTGGTCTGTATTATGTACTGGTGGAGCGATAAACCGGTTTCTTTTTTAAATAAATGCAGAAGATGATATTTACTTATATTAAGTAATCCGGATAAAGAATGAACCGGCAGGGGATTCATATAATAATTATCAATGTAGTTTATTATCTTTGAAATTGCAAAATTATTATGCGATACCTTTTCAATATTCTTTTTAACGGCAAATTCAACGAGTTTTTCCAGATTTTCTTTCTGGATAATGTTTATAAATGTTTTATCTTTTTTTGCATTAATTAAACTTCTTATTCCGTTAAAGCATATAACTGAATAACTTACCTGACTATTAGCCTCTACATAGCACGAATGAGGCTTATTTGCAGGTATTATAAAAAAATCATTCTTGTTTAATTTCAGTTCCTGGCCGTCTAAATATAATATCTTTGACCCGGAATCAATTCTTCCGATGCATATTTTTCTATGAATATGTATCGGGAATTTATGAATTGAATTTTTAACTTTAATAATTTCAATTAAATGATTATTTAGTATTTGAATAATAGATGTTTTCACAATAGTTAATTCAACGATGGGCTAAATTTCGCCAGTAAAATTATTCCTTTTCTCCCCGCTCTTATACAATGCTCTATATCGGCAGGTATTAATGAAATAACTCCAGGAGAATAGTCTACTTTTTTAGTATCTATAACAGCTTCCCCATTCCCGTCAATTATTTCATGCAATTCAAATTTTCCTGCGTGCTTGTGCATTCCTATTTCGTGATTTGGTTCAATTTTAACGATCATAGCATTGATATTATTATTAGTCTCAGAACCAATAAATATATTTTTAGTATATACACCTTCAAATCTGGGATGTTTATCCCAGGTAATACTTGAAACAGCTCTTACTTCACTGCCATTGATAAAAACGCTGCCGTTATTAATAAAATCTGATATATTCATACATTGCCTCCAATAATACTTTGGAATGAATATAGCAAATATGAGCGCTTCTGTATTGTACAAAGTTGCGATTACTTAGTATAAACCCCTGCTGCTAAGCGAACAGCGCTGCAACCGCAAACCGGTGCTGCTCCAGGTCGATATGCTTGCCGCACATACGGTGTGATATCCTGTTCAATGCAATGCTGGGTTTTTTTGAAGCCATCTCAAAATTACGGATTCAATTAAATGATTAAAGATAGGTCGGGATATTTTGCAAAATTTTCTGCGGAATACCTTCCTAGCCAGCTTTTTGTGTTTTCGAGCGCCTTTTCATCAGGTCTGAAAGGCGTCCTCAAAAATTTTGCAAAATATCCCGACCTATCAGCAAATAAAATATAATTTTGAGATAGCTTCCAGATAATTGATTTTAATTAATTAGATACAAAATGCAACTAAATTACTCATCTTGACTGTTGACTGACTTTTTTATAAACATTTGCGATAGAATGATAGTATTAAGAAATAGTGTAATAAAAGTCAGTCAACTTGAGTAAATTATATTAAACGATTATCAATAAAACCTATCCGGTGCAATGCCGCCTTTATTCTTTGCAGATAATAATGTTAAAAAAAATTATCTGTCACCAGATGCCAGTAAATCTTCTGCAGGATTTTCTTTTTCTCCTATCATATTCCTGTTGGGCATGCCCGGAGGAACAATCGGCAGAACATTTTCAAAAGGGAATACAGGTACATCTATTAGCGCCGGCCCGCTTTTCGACAGTAGAACCGATAACTTATTATCCGTGTTTCCATCACTCAGAGAGCAGCTCTCTATCCCGAAAGAACGCGCAATTGCAGCGAAATCCGTATTATATTCGAATTTACACGCGAAGATATTGTTGCCGTAGAACATCTCCTGCTGCTGACGTACAAGACCCAAGTGTCCATTGTTCAGAATTATGATCTTTACGTTCAGATGCAGCTCCGCAAGAGTCGCAAGTTCCTGCACATTCATGAAGAATGATCCGTCGCCTGTAATGTTTATTACCTGCCTGTCCGGATTCGCCAAAGCAGCTCCGATCGCGGCAGGCAACCCGAATCCCATTGTGCCCAGCCCGCCGGATGTGATGAGCGTTCTCGGATGCCTGAACGGATAAACCTGGGCAGTCCACATCTGATGCTGGCCGACGTCTGTAGTTATGATAGAATCCTTATCCGCAAGTGCGGCGATGCGGATTATCAGGCTTAACGGATTTGTAAGATCCGGATGCCGCATATCCGGTAAAGTTAGCGGATATCTTTGCATTAATGACCTAATCCGTGCCAGCCATACGGATCGATTATCCTTTTTTATTAAATGAATCAATTCATTCAGAATATCATGGATATCTCCGACCAGCGGAATATCGGCATTTTTTATCTTGTTTATCTCAGCCCTGTCTATGTCCACATGAACAATTGCAGCCTGTCTGCAGAACTCGTCGGATTTTCCGGTAACCCTGTCATCGAATCTTACTCCGAACGCCAGCACAAGATCGGCTTCATCAATGATGTAATTCGTATATCTTGCCGCGTGCATGCCGAGCATGCCCAGATATAACGGATCGTCAGAAGGGAATGCGCCTAATCCCATGAGAGTGGATGCCACAGGTATGGAATTTTTTCTCGCAAGCTTTCCGATAAGCTCAGACGAACCGGAATTTATTATGCCCCCTCCGATATAGAGAACCGGTCTTTTAGATGCATGTATCATGTCTGCTATTTTTTGTATGTTTCCGGTATATATCCTGCTGCGGCGTTTTTTGATAATGCTGTCCGGCCATCCGACGAATTCGGCCGTTTCGAACTGGACGTCTTTAGGGACATCTATAAGCACCGGCCCAGGTCTGCCTGAAGATGCAATTTCGAAAGCCTCCGGCAGGATTCCGATCAATTCAGCCGCTGATTTAACCAGGTAATTATGTTTTGTGATAGGCCGGGTAATACCGCAAGTGTCAACTTCCTGGAATGCGTCGGTTCCCAGCAGCTGGACCGAAACCTGGCCTGTAATAAAAATAATAGGTACAGAGTCAAGTCTGGCATCTGCAATGGCAGTAACAAGATTTGTCGCTCCCGGCCCCGATGTCGCGAAACATACCGCAGGTTTTCCGGTTGATCGCGCCATCCCGTGCGAAATAAATCCAGCTCCCTGTTCATGTCTTGCAAGAATATGCTTTATTCTGCTCCTGCTCAATGCGTCATACAACGGAAGGCTGGCTCCGCCCGGTATGCCGGTTATTATATTAATTCCGGCATGTTCGAGATATTTTATTATTATCTCCGCTCCTGATAACAACATACATTTCCTCCTGATCGGCAAAATATAATTCGCGATGTGTTATATCGCATTAAGGAAAATGAGAATTTACTCCCGACCCTATAATACTGAGCTGTCGAAATCAAAAAAAAAGCCCCTGCAGGCTTTGTGCCTGCAGGGGCTTTTTGATTTTCTATGCCCTCGGGTTATTCCCCGAATTCTCTACGGCTCAAAGCGGTACCGGTAATAGCCGGATACGACGACTACTACTGCTATAAGAGATACGAGGATCAACAGACCGCTTGGTTTCTGGCCGTTTTGTATCAAGATAAATTGCTCCTTGCCTAATTTTTTTCTATTACGACAATGATATGTTTAAAATGCAAGTAATATATTAAATTTTTTACTTTATAAACGAAAGTCAGCCGGAATCCGATATCATAATTCAGCAACTTCGATTTACTTTTTTAAATAATTTTCCAGATTATATTCTTTCCTGTTTTTTGATTTTCACTTAACGATTGCATAAACGGTGAGGAATTCCAAGCCCCTGCTGCTAAGTGCGCCGCACTGCACCCGCAAGCTGTTGCTGCTCCCGGGCGACGTGCTCCCGCACACGCTGTGAGCGGAGGGAGATGGTGCGGTGACGAACTTGGCGCTGCGGCTTCGCGCGGCGGAACGATTATCTTGTCGACAATATCATACTTCTTGTGCATTTCTTATTTTCCTTTGTTTATCAATCATATTTCTGTTCTTCTTTTCCATCTGATCCATGTATAAATAACATGAATCAAATTTAATCCTCCGAATATGCCTAAGTGAATCCATATCCTCGGATGTATTTTTGCCCACAATATGAGCTGGGCAATATATAACCCGTTATTGATTGCAAATCCGGTAATTATCGTTGTAAGAGCCGATTTGTATTTTTTCCTGATAATACTAAGAGCTGTAATAATATAAAGTATACCGGTAATGAAAACACCGATTACCTTGGCGTTTGCGATGAAAGCACCGGCTTCTGGTACCAGATCCTGATGCATTTTTATTATTTCCTCGCGATTGCCCAATACATGAATATTACACATGAAAAAGACACCGTTTAAAATCATTATTGTTAAGAAAAAAATATTTACGGTTTTTTTTAACATTTCTTCCTCCTTTATTTTTTTCCTGATCCATCCGGTATTAAATAATTATTGAATTGATAATCAAACCATTTTTGATTTTTCATTACTGCGCTTCAGCTTTCAAAGCGTCCTGTCCATTCCGGATGCGACTCCGGCGGCCATGGCGGCTGTACATCCGGTCCTTTTTTAATGTATCTGAAATCGCATTCACCGGAGCCGTTTCCAAGTGTTTTTGTACGTTTAACCTCAATGCCTACAGCCTTCCATATCGCATAGTCGCAGAGACAAAGATAGGGCACAAACTCTTTTAAGCCCTGAGACGTCCAGAATTTTTTAAGCGCGCATTCTGAGTATATAACTTTATAATCGAAACTTCGTCCATCCCCTTCCTCATAACGGAAAACCCAATCCCCGGGGTATCGTTTCTTCTGAGAAAGCAGGGCCGCAGCTTTTTTTTTATGCTTCCCTGAATCGGAAAAATAATTCCATCTCATGTATCTTTTGACTAACCATGGGATTTTTTTCTGATACGCATCATCTGCTGCCGTAACAATCATTTGTCCGATTTGCCGTGTTGACATCCCCTCATTTTGTAAAACTTTCACTATAGGAATATAAGCAGATGTTGAGAGAAGAATTCGTGTCAGGTCGTTTTTCTCTCCGCCTACATAAGGCAATTCAGGGATGAGTTGTTTATACTTCAGTCTGGCTTGCTCAAGCCATAAGTCTACTTTTGCTTCTTCATACTGCTTCATTAAATATTCTTTAACTAAATGAGCAAGCTTATCGAATTCATCCATTAAATCTTCTGACAGGTCAGAATAGTAATGCCTCACCTGTTTTGAAAACTGAACAGGATCTTCAACAGGAGTTACATCCGGCTCAGATGTATTACCGGAAGTACATCTCTGTAATAATGAATAACATCCTATCAGGCCTATAGCTGCACAACTTAATTGCAGCCATGATCTTCTTGTTATATGTTCTTTACAGGACAGATCACATTTTTTGTTTTTCTCATTATAAGAGATATTTTTAGTTTTCTGCATAGAATTATCCTTTCATTATTCATTGATAATATTAAAATTTTATGTATTAAATGTAAGACGAAAAGGATAATGCAGTAATTAACTATTGTTAATTTTTTTCTTTAGTCTGTTGCGAATACGGGACAGGGAAACCGATGTAATTCCCAGGTATGACGCAATATATTGTTGGGGCAGTCTTGAAATTAATTCAGGATTATCCTGCAGAAGTTTTTTGTATCTTTTTTCAGGATTATCAAGAATAAAAGAAGCATGGAGATTTATATAATTTATCAGCTTAGATAATAAGATTCTGTTGAAATGATCCTTGGCCCGGTTGTCTTCCTGTGCCAAATTTAAAAAATTTTTCATCCGGATTATTCCAATTATTGAGTCCTCAATTGCATCAATATACGACCGGCTTGGTGTATTGGTCATAGTGCTTTCAATGGAAGTAACCATTTTCCCTTCAATGAAAAATTGTGAAGTTATTTCAGTTCCACTCTCCTTAATAAAATAACTCCTCAAACATCCTTTTATGACCATATATACTTCTGTAGATATTTCACCTTCACGCAGAAGAATGGTTCTGGCGGGAATTTCTTTGATGACTGTAATTTTTGATATTTTTTCAAGGCCTTCATCTTCAAGAGGTATAGGGAAAAACATGGATAGTTTATCTTTAAATTCTTTCTTCATCATCTTTTTAAGCGAAATGCCTGCAACGATATATTTAACTCATTTGTTTTTTATTTTATGCGGGAAATATATCCGCAATACTTTTATTGATAATATTTCATTGTCTGTTCGCTAAGGATCATACTTTATGGTTTTTAGAAAAATGAGTGTCAAGAATGATCCTTTATTGTATGCCCCTGCTGCTAAGCACGCCTAGCTGCAACCCTAGGCCGGCCCCTGCTCCCGGGCGACATGCTCACGTTCGCGCGGAGAGCAGAGGAGGATGGTGCGATGAAGATGTACGCGCTGCGGCTTCGCGCGACGCTGTCGCGCTGGAGGATTTTTGATATGATACATGGATAAGCACAAAAAAAATACAAGACGAACTTCCACGCCAGCTTTAACCACAAAGCTTGCAGAGAAATGGCAGACTGATGACGATATTATTCTCTCTTTTTTATTTACTCTTTGAGCAATTTTTATTCACGAGTTTAAAATTACTTACTTTGTAAGGAGAAATTTTTCCGTTGTTTTCAAAAAAGTATGCGAAAGCATTATTAGATTCAATTTTTTATTCGTCCCTCAATTCTTTAATAATTAGTTCATATTTTTCATGAATCATCTTTCTATCGAATTCCCGGAACTCTGCTAGCATTGCCTGATCTTCTTGATCTGAAAAATAACTTCGTGATGAAGGGAAAAACACATCATCTTCTTTTTTTATATGCTTGGGATAAAATTCAACAAGAGTTTTTAAGCAGTCTACAATTCGAGAAAGTGATAATTTATCTCTACTCCTGTAGCGTGCGTTTGCCTCGACGAGAGCTTTTGTGGTTTTTCGGCCAAGTTCATGATCTTTGATCAATTCATTCATTAGCTTCTGGTCTTTTTCAGATAATTTTTTACTCCGAAGATTTTTGAATAAAATATCTTCTTCTTTACCATGATGTGTTCGATCTGCATAAATTCGAATAAAATCAACGGCCGTATCTATAAAATATGGATCGATAGAATGTTCCTTCTCAGAAATTAATAATTTTCTTTCAATTATGTGTATCATTTTTTCTATCAATCTATGTTCTATCATAAGTGGTCCACGTGCTTGCATATATGTCTCCTTTCGAATCTAACATAATATTGTTTCGTTTCCGTATAATTACAAAGATATAAAAATAATTGCAATAAAAATTACCAAATTTAAATGTTTTTATATAAATATCTAAAAATATAATAGGCTATAATTGTATTTTATATAGTTCCGCATAATTTCAGAGATGCGGTAAAATCGTGGCAGGCTTTGCCTCCGGAACAAAAGCGCAGGTATGCGATAAAGGCTCGCGGTTTAAGTATAAGCGGTTATAATCTTTACATATCCGGCTTTATGAAAGATAAGATGCCGGCAGTGCATAAACCTGCTTCGGGTGATAATGCTGTTTCACGGCAAAGGGCCTTTTTTTAAATGCTCTTTCTTTCCGCTCCGTTTCCTCTTCGCACACGCCCCGTTTTAAGGAAACGGCATATACAAGACCTCTCTGCTGCTCTTCCGGACGCAGTTCTCCCTTACTATCAGTGCCCGAACATCGGTCCCGACGGCCCCAGATGACAGGAATAGCATCCGAATCCGCGACGGGTGATGATGCTGAAAGATTTCTTCCCCAGAGCGTCGGACATCAATGGAACCAAACGGTCGAGCTTTAACCTGGTTGTTTCCGGATACTTTTCACGCTCAGGGCCTAAAGTCCAGTCGCCGCTAAGTCTTGGAAGACGACCGGTGGGCATATGAAAATTATCAGGTTTCGTATCTATATCATGACAAAGATTACAGCTTACATTATTGAATCGTTCCGGCTGCCATGTGTGAAACAGTTCGGATGCGCGGGGCAGTACGACATTTTTCATGTGTGTAATGCGCTGGTCTATATTCATTTCATCCCAGGTTAGCTGCTTTCCGTTGGGACTTATAGGTCCTACCGGCCTCGGGTAGCAGCTCCATAGTGTCAGGATAAAGAGAATTGCCAGACTTGCGCATATGATTGGCTGATAATGTCTGTATTGCATTTTCCCTCCTTCTATATTTATTATAAAGTTGTGAAAAAATACCTGGACTTTCCAATTGAAAAATTATTACCGGAAATTAAAAAAAGTTTTAACAATGCCGGATGCATCGTTATACTTTCTTCGTCTGATTTCATCAATTAAGGGAGAATCTTTTTCTTCACGTATTTTTATGAGATATAGCCTTTTGCCTTCGTATGAATTCTGTTCTTTGAAAAGATATACAGCGGAAGGATTTGTCTGCAGGTTGGCGTGCGTCAATCTGTCTGCCGCAATAAAGGCGACAGTATCTTCTTCTATGAAATACGGACGGCCGTAGATCGCGGAGTTTACTTTTCCTTCTTTATCTGCTGTAGAAAGTATTCCCATGCCTTTTGAATTTTCAAAATATTCACTGAGTTTCATTCTCACTTCTGTAATTTTTGTATTCCAGTATACAGAAACAAAACATCCGGTGCAGCTGAAATATTTTTACTTCACTATTTCGAAGAAGGAGTCTTTTAGTCCATCTAAAAGTTGAACTGTCTTAACATGCACAACAATTATTTCAGATGCAGGATCGTCAATAAAGTCTTTTAAATCAGGATTTATCTTTAATAAACTGATTTTAATATCAGATTTTTTATTTTCATCGATACCGTCTTGAAAGGTTCCGGTGATAGTCAGGGCTTTTATCTCGTTTTTACTATCGGTCTGTCTCGTGTCTATAAGAATACTGACTGAATGATTTCCCGCTAAGTTACGATACTTTTTTGTTTCTTTTTGTGTTACCATGTAGATTTCCCGGCTATCAGTATCCGTAACATATGACATCAGAGAGCAATGTGGCTTTCCTTCTGATACTGTTGCCAGAACGCAAACATTGTTTGACTGGATTAAATCCCGAATATCCTTGCGCATAAAAGCATATCCTTCGACAATATATAATTTTAAGTATTTATTGTTATAAAAATTTATCTTTTAAAAAGCGGTTAAAAAGCCTTTTCCAGGTATCCCAGTCATGATCACCTTCCAGTACATATACCTGATTATCGGGGAGCGCTTCAGACAGCAATTTATTTGATAAAGCAAAACTATCATCCTGACCATAACCTACTATAAGTTTAGGGAGATTATGCCTGGGATTTGAATATCCTTTAAGCCAATGCCATAACGAACGCTGATAATCATCAACGGGAATGGGCTCTTTTGGAATCCATTTCCTGATGCCACCGCTACTATTTATCTCGCTTATTATTTCTTTATCTCCAAGGAATGGTGCAAGTAAAACAATTCCATTAAGGCTGTCGGGATGCTGCTGCGTATATAATAGTGCTCCTATTCCACCTATCGATATCCCTAACATCCAAATATTTTTATATCCTTTCAATCTGCTTGGAACAATCACATCTTCGTAAAGGCGGGGAATAAGGTTTTGATTATAATAGTATCCAACATGAGCGTCAACAACAATCACATCGGACTCTACCCCGGAATTAATGATCGATTCAATAAATCCGTTTTTATTAAAATCATCCGGTCTGTCTCCTCTGCCAGGAAGCATAACAATTAGATTTTTGGATTGATTTTCCCCGGTAATAAAATGAGTAGTGTCGATTGGATTTTTTGTGGGATATATTATTGAACAATTTAGAAATAAAAAGCATAAAATAAATGATAAATATAATTTTAAGCTCATAAAACATTCTCCATAAAAAATAAATCTGCTTATAATTAAAAACAAAGTCATTTAATAATTACAAAAAAAATAATTTCAATTATCAAGTGCCAGGTAAAATTTTATTCTATGCTTACATTAACATATGAGGATTCAATTTCCAGGTTGCATATGTAAGTACTGATGCAAAGCTGACCCATGCCAGGTAAGGTATCAATAAAATTCCATTGATTGGTCTAATCCGCCAGAAAGCAATAAATGTACATAAAATCAAGATCCAAAGGATAATAATTTCTATGAATGCTATTCCTCCTAGTCTCCAGACAAAGAACAACCATGTCCATAGCGCATTTACCGCAAGTTGGATAATATACAGACTCAGGGAGATTCGAGCAGCCCGGAATCCCTTGGATCTCCAAACTAGCCATGCGTCAATACCCATAAGAAGATATAATATAGTCCACACAGGAGCAAATATCCATGCTGGCGGTGCCCATTCAGGGCGAATTAATTGCTGATAGAAGGTACCTGCTTTTGAAGATGCTATGGATCCAATTCCGGCTGCTAAAAAAGTAAGAAGGAGCCATACAATTAGTCCAAATACTTGTTTTAATTTCGTAATGTTTCCCATTTTTTCTTTATTTGCCTGACAAGTAACCATATAGTTGCTCATATAATTACAAAATTATTATTTGAATTGCAATAAAAATTAACAAAATTAGCTATTTTATCGGGCTATCTGGCATCATAACATTACAATTATCATATAACAGAGTTCCAGTATAACCGCAGCAGAAAATTAAAAAGCATTCTTGCTGTAAAGTTTCCCTCCTCCATATTCCAGCTAATAAATTTTTTCTTAATTAATCTTCTTTTCTTCCAATATCAATTGCTTAGTGGATCAAACAGGCCTTACAGGCAATAAAAAAAGTATTTTATCGTTTTTGATTTGCCTTTTTATGGTAAATTCTGTATCTTGGTCAGTATAAGATAGTAAAATACTCATTCATTGTGAAAGTATTTTTCAACAAGAACAATTTTTCCCCACATAAATGCGATCAGAGCCTCCCAAGTATATTATTTCAAATAACTTGAACGGAAAACTCTCCTTAATTTATCGGAAAACTCAATGAAATAGCAATATTTTAATTATCCTATTGATAATCTGGTTTATTGCTGAAGACAGGGTTAAATTAATTTCATCTGCCTTTATAAGTTCAAAGTCAGGAGCGTCCGGAAGAATATTCGAGATGCGGTAATGTGAATTTTTTTTAAAAAAATAAATTCCGCGGTTAATTCAGAAAGTCTTAAAGCAATCCAAGATCAAATAAAAAATTGCAAGGAGAGCATAATGAACATTTACGCAGGAAATCTACCGCATGAGGTCACGAAAGAGTTTCTACAGGAAGCATTTGAAGAATACGGCACCGTGAGCTCAGTTAATCTGGTCAAGGACCGATTCAGCGGGCAATCCAAAGGTTTCGGATTCATAGAAATGCCGTCTGACGATGAAGCAAAGGCTGCGATCGAAGCATTGAACGGCGCGGATATCAACGGAAGGACCATAAAGGTAAACGAGGCATTGCCGAAAGACAACAAAGGGCACGGAAGACCCGGCGGCGACAGGAACAGAGGCAGAGATGATCATAACCGCCGCAGCGGTTTCGGAAAGCGCTGGTAAACAGCCGCTTTAAGCAGAAGGGATGGCTGTCCCGGTCATCCCTCCACTTATCCCGGTCCGCATAAAACAAACATAGCCGTTACCCTGGCAAATTGAACAACTGCTATCCTTAAAAATCAAATTAACAAAAACCATATCTTATTTGCATAAGACAACAGGAGAAAATACAACTATGGAATCTATTATAATTAATCAATCCGTGGCCATATTGTGCGACGGAAATAACATTGAGCGAAGTATTCACGATATGTCGAAAACGAAAAATGCCATGATCAATTTCGACAAGCTTATCCCTAAATTGCTGAATAACAGGGGCCTGAACAGGCTGCTCTATTTCCGGGAAGGAAAATCCATTTCTTCAAAATTTGCGGAAAGGCTTCACGAAAATTATTACGGCACTGTAATCCCCTGCCACAAATCCGCCGATATCCCGCTTTCCATCAAAGCAACGCAGCTTGCTTCAAAAGTCGATACCATTATCATCATGTCCGGTGATTCGGATTATGTCGATCTGGTCACTCATCTCAAGGGAGAAGGAGTAAGAGTGGAAATTGCCGCGATCAGAAAAACCGCCGCAAGGATACTTCTGGATGAAGCGGACTATTTCCACGAGATAACAAAAGAGGACTGGTTTGTTTACAAAAATCACGGAAGAACTAAAGAGTAAGGAAGTAACTACCGGATACAGCTTCCAGTCCCCTATAATATTATCAGTCAATATTGTTTATTGTGATAATAATGAATATATTATATACGGATGTAATATAAATTTGCAATAGCTATCGATAACCGGCAATCAGGAATAAATCACTGATAAACGAAGAGTCACTTGCGGCAGGCTATATTATAATGATACGATTATTGTCGCATTAAACCGATACTTAAAGCGACAGGGGAAGAGGTGAGAAATGAATACTGTACTTACGGAAAAACAACTGAAAGATATTGATATTGTACATAAATTGATACGGAAAGAATATGTCGATAATAAAAGGACAAGAAAAGAGAATTTACGAAAGAAAAAATTAACACTAAAAGAATTAATACAATAATAAATAAATCGATTATTCTTTTATTTTTTTAAAATAAGTGTACTCTTATAAAATGATTTTAATTACTTTATTTTAATCTGCCCACCAGTCTTTTTTTTAATTTTTTTTGCAACTAAAAGATATCTAGATTGTCCCTATTTATATTAAATCAAAATTGTCTTTTTAAGCATTTTGGAGCACTTTTCGTAAAATGACGAATCGATGCGGAGAAAAAAGTCCTTTTATATCTTTCCAAATAAATCTGCAAACCGGATATTTGTTCTTATCTGTTCTGTAAAAATTTCTGATTCCCACAAAGGCGGGCAATTATTCGCTTTGGAAGTTCAGGAACAGGGACGGGTACCGGGGATGAAAAGAACCGTTAATTAAAACTTTTCGCTGTTTATTTAAGTTCTCCCGAAAGCATATCAACAAAATGATTTTTAATTTTATTAAGGAGAACTTTATGAAAAAGCTATTACTTACAGGCGTGTTCAAACCTTACGGAGTAAGCGATGAATACGGTGAAGCGTTATGCTCCATGGAATTGCTGTACAACCAGGTAACACGCGAGCAGGGTATTCATTCCCCGCGGTCCAATAATTTAAGTTTCGGCTTATATCTGCTTGCGGAAAATATTGAAATGCCCGCAACAGTACTGGATTTCCCTTCATGGGAAGATTTCACAGAAGAAGTTGATACAGGCAATTACAGCCATATCGGAATTTCCTTCATTTTACCGAATATTTTAAAAACAAAACGCATGGCAGAATATATACGCATTAAAGCCCCGGATGCAAAGATCATCCTCGGGGGGCACGGCACTTCCTTCCCCGATCTTAAAAACACGGTCGATTGCGACGAGATCTGCAGCGGAGAGGGGGTTTCATGGCTGCGCGATTATTTCGGCGAAAATACCGCAAAGCCGATAATTCATCCCGCGGTTCAGACCAGCGTCAGATCTTTCGTATACGGGGCTCCGCTGATGGTCAAGGCAGGCACTATTCTTCCGGGTGTAGGCTGCCAGAACTCCTGCAATTTCTGCTCAACATCCCATAAATTCGACAGAAAATATACCGCATTCCTCAACACCGGGAAAGAGATTTTCGATGCATGCGTTAAGGATGAAAAAGAGCTCGGAGTGGACGATTTCGCTTTGATGGACGAAAATTTCTGCAAGAGCGATACGCGTGCCAGGGAACTGCTCGCGGAAATGGAGAAAGAGAAAAAGGCATACACATTCAGCGCGTTCTCTTCGGCTGAAGCAGTGACTAAAATGGGGGTGGATTTTCTTGTGCGGATGGGAATAACATTATTGTGGATAGGCGTTGAGTCCAAAGCCGATATTTATGAAAAAACCAAAGGAATCGACCTGCAGGCGCTTATAGCTGATCTGCAGAGCCACGGGATCACTGTGCTCGCGTCATCGATCCTTTTCCTGGAACATCACGATAAGGTTAATATTCATGAAGAAATAGACTGGGCCATAAGCCTTGGTTCCGATCTCCTTCAGTTCATGCAGCTCGGGCTGCTGCCCGGGACAAGGATATATAAAGAATATGACGAACTCGGGAAGCTGATACGGGATTTTCCATGGCAGCGACGTCACGGACAGGATACTATCTGGTTCCGGCATCCGAATTTTACTCTGCCTGAGTCCTCAGAATATCTGAAAAACGCTTTTAAAAAGAAATATGAAGTACATGGTCCCGGAATCCTTAATATGGCGCATACGACTGTAAGAGCTTATCTGACAGCAGAAACAGAAATGAAAGCGCGCGAGGCCCGGGGTTTTTCATGGGATCCGGAAACGTTGAAGTATACAAAACAACCGGGTGCAGGGAGTGACAGTTATATGGCACTGCGCCTTAAGGCTATGCGGAAAAATGCTTTAAAATTCCGCCCTGCGCTTAATACTATGATAAGGTATGCTCCTAATGAAGAGTCTGCCCGGAAAGGGCGTATGGTAGCGGATCTCTACAATAAGACATTCGGGCCCGCAACATTAAAAGAAAGGGCCATGAGCCTCGTTGTGAGAGCGACCTCTTATCTTGAAAACAGACGCTTTCAAAAAGACGGCGTTATAATGCGCCAGCCTCCGGTTCTACTTACGACCTATGAAGACCGTACGGTAAAAGCGGATACAGATGTGCAGACATTGAAATTCGACATTATCACGGAAGCTATAAAATTTGCCGCACGCTCCTCTTTTAGAAGTATAGTCTGGCTTTTGCTGATCGCAAGAGGATTGCTCCAGAAACTCGGTTCATAGCAAAGAATTGCAAATATTCTCACCCGACCGGCAACTTCTTCGGCCGGGCCAGCTTTATTTACCAGCTACCTCTGGTTCCTGCTAATATCCGCTAATAAATAAATGTATTGTATTAATCGGAAATTAGTTCATACTGATCCAGCTTTATAAAAAAATAACGCTCATTCCGGAATGTTGGGAAAAGTAAATAAAAGTATAAAAACGTTGGGGTTGCCTATGCCCTCACCCCCTTGCCCCCTCTCCCATTACAGAAAAGAAAAGGAGAGGGGGATCTGGAAATACAGGCAAAATGCAATATATTAAAAAAGAATTTGCGAGAAATCTAAGACAGGAATCAACTCCGGAAGAAAAGAAAGTCTGGAATGCATTAAGGAATAGAAAATATAATAATTATAAATTCAGAAGACAGCATGTAATTGAAGGATTTGTAGTGGATTTTTATTGTCAAAAGCTCAATCTTGCTATTGAGATAGACGGTAAAATACATGAAAGACAGAAAGATTATGACCAGTTAAGACAACAGTTGATTGAAGAGAAAGGAATTAAATTCATAAGAATAACAAACGAAGAAGTTAATAAAGACATCAACATCCTTTTTAGCAAGCTAGGTGAAATTTAAAGGTTCCCCTCTCCAGGCCTGTAAAGTAATCGTTTCTTATAAAGCGTTCTGCCGGGAGAGGGGTTAGGGGTGAGGGCATGAAAAAATTAACTTCTTATTTTTCCCAAGATTTAGGAAAGATATTAAAAATATAAAAATAAATTAAATATCTGGAATTTTTATGGGCAATTCAAAAAATACACTCGGCATTGATATCGGATCAATTTCCATTTCCATTGCTGAGCTATCCCCGCAAAAAGAGATCATCAAGACCGTATATTCATTCCATAACGGGGATATATCGAATGCCATAAAAAATCATCTTGATCAGTTTTCCATTCCTGACATAGACGGCATTGCCCTTACATCTCAGGGCGCGATAATAAAAAACGCATATATATTCGATCCGCGTATATGTTTTATATCCGCGGCAAAACATCTTCATAAAACCGTCGGATCGATTTTAATCGTAGGCGCGGAAAAATTCGGGGTTATCCTGTTCGACGATAAGGGAGAATACCTGAATTACAGATCGAACAGTTCATGCGCCGCAGGCACGGGAAGTTTCCTTGACCAGCAGGCAAAAAGGCTGAACTTGAGCGGCATTGAAGAATTCGCGGAAATATCCTGCAATAATAAAGGGGCGATACCCAGGATCGCTTCGAGATGCGCGGTCTTTGCCAAAACGGATCTTATACATGCGCAGCAGGAAGGATATACCCTTGAGGAAATATGCGACGGACTGTCATACGGCCTGGCTAAAAATATAACAGATACATTGTTCAATAACAGTCTCCCGCAAGGCCCGGTAATTTTTTGCGGCGGGGTTTCCAGGAATAAAGCAGTTGTGAAGCATATATCCGAAATACTGAAAATGGAATTGATGGTCGATAGTTATTCGAATCTGTACGGAGCTGCCGGCGCTGCGATAAATCTTATAGATGACAGAAACGCAGGAAAAATCAAATCCGGACTGGTCGCATTCAGGGACGCGGCAGATATTTTCTCGTCTGATAAAAAAGCAAAAAAATATTATTATAGCCCGCTTGAGATCACCCTGTCGAGTTACCCGGATTTCACAAGCGTCGAACAATATGAATTTAAATCCGGAAGATTCCTGCTTGTCCCCCCCGTAGAAATAGATGTTTATGAAAATATTGGAAGCGGCAGAATGTATCCTGTTTATCTTGGTATGGATATAGGGTCCACAAGCACGAAAGCCATTCTTATGGATGAGGATAAGAATATTCTCGCAGGATTCTATACAAGGACATCGGGCAGACCGGTCGAAGCTGTTCAGGTTATATTTGAGTCGATTGATGACTTTATAAAGAATAAAAAGATATCCTTAAAATTTCTTGCGTCCGGTACAACCGGTTCGGGAAGGAAATTCATAAAGGAAATTACAGGCGCGGATATCGCCCTCGATGAGATAACAGCGCACGCGAGGGCAGCCTATGAGCTGTGCAATGAAACCGACACCATAATCGAGATAGGCGGCCAGGACTCGAAGTTCACTACAATGAGAAACGGAATGGTCACCTTTTCGATTATGAACAATGTATGCGCGGCGGGAACAGGCAGTTTTATCGAAGAACAGGCAAAAAAGCTGAACTGTCCCCTGTCCGGATATTCCGAATGCGCGGAAAGCGCCCGGGCGCCTCTCTCGAGCGATAAATGCACGGTTTTCATGGAACGCGACATTAATTTTTATCTGAGCGACGGGTACTCGGTAAGCGAGGTTCTGGCATCGGTGCTCCACTCCGTAAGGGAAAACTATCTGACCAAAGTAGCAAAGATATCGGGCATAGGGGAAAAAATATTTTTCCAGGGAGCGACCGCGAAGAACAGGGCACTGGTCGCAGCATTTGAGCAAAGGCTTGGCAAACCGATTATGGTTTCCAGATATTGCCATCTCACAGGCGCACTGGGAGTGGCGCTGCATCTTCACGATCAGCGAATTATTGCGAACGGAGTTAGCGAAGCTGGCAAATTCAGGGGAATTGATATTTACCGGAACAGCATTCCCGTAAAAACCGAGATCTGCGGACTCTGCAATAATAATTGCATGATAAAACTGGCGGAAATTAATAACAGCACTGTCGCTTTCGGATTTTTATGCGGCAGGGACTACGAAACCAAAAAGTACGTGAATAAAAACATATCCGGTTTCGATCTGTTAAAAGCGCGAGACAGCGTGTTTAAAATAAAACATCAAAAAGAATTTGAGCATAATGTAATAATCGGAATTCCGGCAGCTCTTCATCTGTTCAACGATCTTCCGCTATGGAAAAAATTTTTCGATTTATTATCCATTAAAACAATATCGAGCGAAGATTACAGGGAGGCAGTGATCACAGGCAAAGGGCTCAGAGGCGCGGAATTCTGCGCGCCGGTAACCGCGATGCACGGGCATATCAGGCATCTGCTTGGAAAAGCGGATTACATATTTCTCCCTGTTTATCTTGAAGAGAAAAAGAAGGGTAACGCGAGAAGACAATACTGCTATTATACGCAATATACTCCTTCGCTGATCGCTTCAATTGAAGAACTTTCCGCAGGCAACAAAATTCTTATGCCGGTACTTAAGACGGTAAGCGATACAATATTCCCGGTCAAAAAGCAATTGTATAAGATGCTTAACTCAATACCCGGAATAAAGATCAGCTTTATTAAAGTCTCCTCGGCATACGATAAAGCCCTGGAGTTTTACACGTTAAGCAGAAAAAAATTAAAAGGAATTCTGAACAAAGAAATAAATGATAAAGATATTAATGTCGTTTTTCTCGGAAGGCCTTATACTGCCCTTTCGGATCCGATGAACAGCGGCATTCCCGGCCTCTTCGCAAAGCTCGGGATAAAGACGTTTTTCCAGGATATGCTCAGTATCCCCGATAAAAAAAAACAGCTGGATCCACTTCTGCGGCAGATCCACTGGAACTACGCGGCAGAAATTCTCGAGGCTGCGGAATTCATTGCTGACGCAAAGGGTTTGTATCCTGTATTGATAACTTCTTTCAAATGCGCACCCGATTCGTTTGTTATCGGATGTTTAAAAGAAATCTTTGACTCGTATAAAAAGCCGTATCTGATCCTCCAGCTCGATGAACATTCTTCAAACATCGGCTACGAGACCAGGATCGAGGCGGGAATAAGAGCATTCAGAAATCATTTCGGCGTTACCCGGAAAAAAACCTTGCCCGATTTACGCTCCATAAATCTGCAATTCCTGAAAGGCATTGAAAGTCTGCGCAACAGGACTTTGCTCCTGCCGAATTTCGATAATTTATCCTGCAAGCTTGTTGAGGCTGCTTTAAGAAAAGAAGGAATAGACGCCAGGCTCCTTGAGGAAAAAGAGGAATCCATTAAAAGAAGCCTCATTTTTAATTCCGGGCAATGTCTGCCTGTAAACGTAATCGCGGAAGAAGCGATCGAATGCATCGGGAAGCATAACCTTGATCCCGGCAAAACTGTTCTCTGGATGCTCGACTCGAGGATATCCTGCAACATCGGGATGTTCCCGTACATGATAAAAAAAGCAATGGAGTCTTACGGCAAAGGCATGGAGAAAGTGGATATCCTGGCCGGCGATATTACTTATCTGGATTTATCCATTACATTGGCTATTAATGCGTATTTTGCATACATGTTCGGAGGTTTGCTGCGGAAGCTCGGATGCAGGATCCGTCCGTACGAAAAGATCAGGGGGGAAACGGACAAAGCAATGGCTTTGTCAATGGAGATATTATACTATACTTTTTTACTTGATCACTCAAAAGAGGAAGCGCTCGATACGGTCGTAACAATTTTCAGCGGCATCGAAACCGTTAAGGAGCAAAAGCCGAAAGTTGCGATCATCGGCGATATTTACGCGCGCGATAATGAAATCTTCAACCAGAATCTGATAAGGACAATAGAAAATAACGGCGGAGAGGTGATCTCCACCCCTTACAATGAGTATCTGAAAATTATTGCAGATCCGTATATACAAAAATGGTTCAGGGAAGGTTTGTATTCCGAGGCCGCAGCAGCAAAGATATTAAAAGCGGCAATTCCTATTTTTGAAAAAAAATATTATAAGTATTTTAACGCCATATTGAATGAAAATGAACACAGGCACGATACATCTGCTGAAGAGATATTGTCTAAATTCAATATTACATTGTTCCACACAGGCGAATCAATGGAAACAATTTTAAAGATATTTACCCTTCTTAAAAAATATCCGGATATCTCTCTTTTCGCGCTTACCGCGCCTTCATTGTGCTGCCCGTCGCTGGTGACTGAGGCCATGGCCGGCGAGATCGAAAGGATCACCGGGGTTCCGGTTGTGACTCTGGAATACGACGGCACCGGCGGGTTCAAAAATGCCGACGTAATACCATACCTGAAGTATCCACGAAAGAGCAAAGTACTTACAGACAATATGTTTTCATAATAAAAAATAAATTTTAGTTGAAAAAAATTTAATATAAAGTTAAATATTATTATATTTTACGGCAAACCTGCGGCGCATGATGTAATGGATCGCCCCACAGTGGAGCTGCGGCAGCCAAACGGGATTAAACCCGATATCCTTAATTCAAAGAAAAATGAATTCATGCGCATATATCTTATCAATCCCCTTAATCCCGTTATCAGCATCACAAAGACAAAAGAATCCCGCTGGAATAAGTACAGAATATGGAAACCGCTCGGGCTTCTTGTTCTGGCAGGCATGACGCCTGGAGAATGGGAGATCCTGGTAATGGATGAAAACCTGGAGAGACGTGATTATGAGACTATGCCGCGTCCGGATCTTGTCGGGATCACCGCTTTCACATCGCAGGCGGAACGGGCCTACCAGATTGCGGATGTATTCAGGAAAAGGGGTATTCCTGTTATAATGGGCGGAATTCATGCAACGATGTGTCTTGAAGAATCGCAGAAATACGTTGATTCCGTTGTGACAGGTGAAGCGGAAAGCGTCTGGCCGCAGGTGCTGGAGGATTTCCGCAGACATGAACTAAAACCTTTATACAGGGGCGTTCATCAGGAAATGGCGAATATCCCTTTTGCAAGGCACGACCTTTTGCCTTCGGGATATAAGTTCGGCTCCATCCAGATTTCGCGAGGCTGCCCGCTTAACTGCAGCTTCTGCAGCGTAACTGCATTCAACGGAGGTAAATACAGGGTACGGCCTGTGGAGAGAGTAATAGAAGAATTAAAGATGATAAAAGAGAAGTATGTTCTTATGGTTGATGATAATCTCATAGGCACAAAGAAAGAACATATCGAACATGCCAAAGAGCTTTTCAGGGCAATAATCAGGGCCGGCATACATAAGAAATGGTGCACACAGGTAACGATCAATGCGGCTGATGACGAGGAATTGCTGGAACTTGCAGCAAAGTCCGGATGTTTCGGATTTTTTATCGGATTCGAATCGTCGAGCCGCGAAGGGCTGGAAGAGGTCAACAAAAAATTAAATATCAGCCGAATTACAAAAAATAACGAGCTCAAAAACGCCGTCCGTCGCATACAACGTCATGGAATTCTTGTAATAGGCTCGTTCATAATGGGACTTGATGTCGACAGCAAAGGCATTGGAAGGGAAATCGCAGAAACTGCAAAAAATTATGGAATTGATTTTCTTAACCTGTTATATCTTACTCCTTTGCCGGGTACCGATCTGTGGAACAAAATGGAATCGGAAGGAAGAATAGCAGCAAACGTTTTCCCCCATGACTGGAAATATTATACGCTCATATTTCCTGTCGCAAACTATAAAAAGCTTTCCTGGCAGGAAATGATAACCGAAAATTTTAACTGCAACAGCGATTTTTATTCCTATAAAAATATCTCCAAACGCGTTATTAAAAACCTCTTGCATTTAAGAAAGCCGTTAGTTACAGCAGTTGTCAATTTATCCTACAGGAGCAATGCAGTAAAAAATTTCTTCGGGAAATTTACCGGTTTCGACATGTCCCGCGGAAAGATTTCATAGAACTTATTATTGGAAGCCATCTCAAAATTATAGATTCATATATCTGAAGAGCGTCCTCAAAAATTTTCTGGTGTATCCCTATTTATCAGTAAATAAAATATAATTTTGAGTATAGCTTATAAATACAATTGACAATATTATTTTATTGCAACCAGATGGCTCAATAAACTGTCTAATCTATTGAAAATTTAATAAAACGAATCGGAGCGCCTGCGCTTTATGGCCTGTTCTGTAAGGCGAATTAAGCCGGGTAATTAAATCCGATTTAAACTTTTCCGGAAAACCTGCAAACCATTCAATTGTAATTTTCAGCAGCGTATGTATTCAGTGGAAATAAGGATAAAAAATTTACCGCTTGAAACTTCATTATGTAAAATATGTTCTCCTGAAAGTATTAGCACGAAATTATTAAAAATCATAACTAATATTAAATTTTGAAGATAAAGGCCGCATAAATCACTATAAAAATATTTTACCGGGGAGTAATAATTTGAAAAATGCATCGACGGAAATAATTTTTTTGAATACTATAAAAGACTGGGCAAATATAAATAGAAAAATCTTCTGGAAATATGAAGTTTCGGCTTTTTATCAAACATATAAAATAAGCGTATCTAATCTTCCTAATCCATTAAGTGAAGACGTAAAAGTAATGACGAAAAATCATTTATTGAATAATACTCAAAAAACACAACTATGTAATGTAATAAAAAAAGCATGCGCCAAAGCAGGGGTATTAAAGGATTCATATATCGATATTAAAATTGATTATGTAAAAGGAACAGTAATTGCCGCTTTTATTCATAAAGGATTAAAATTCGCTGATAACTTATAACATAAAATTCCCCGGTTAATTCAGAACGTTTTAAGGCAA
>CAZVDF010000039.1:21311-31547 GCA_964626055.1 uncultured Leptospirales bacterium | reverse complement strand
ATTTTATTTGGTCTTTTAAAACCTTTTAATAGGTTTTTAGGAGCCATTTATACCTCCGTAAATCAAAACTGTGTTATTTTAGAAAAGGGAAATACTTAATATATAAGAGTTATTTTGAATATAACTCAACTACCAATCGTTCATTGAAATTATCTGTAATATCCTGGCGTGTCGGCAATCTTAATATTTTACCCTTAGCTTCCTCGAATTCGACCGATATCCATTCCGGAACAGAATTCGTTGCTTTAGAGAGTTTAATAGAGTCCTTTAACATAACGTTATCTTTTGATTTGAGCTTAATCTCAACTGATGAACCTTCATTCACGGTGAATGAAGCAATATTCACTATTTCATTATTCACCAGGACATGCCTGTGATGAACCAGTTGTCTTGCCTGCATCCTTGACGAAGCAAAACCCATTCTGTAAACTACATTATCAAGCCTTCTCTCAAGAAGAGACAGCATATTCTCGCCTGTAACGCCGCGCATCCTGGATGACTTCTCAAAAACTCTCCTGAACTGGCCTTCAAGCAGCCCGTAACTGCGTCTTATCTTCTGTTTCTCTCGCAGCTGCATCGCATACTCGGAAAATTTCGATCTTCTGTTCTTTTTCGGAAGCCCCGGAGGATATTTTTTCTTTTTGACAGCGCATTTATCCGTAAGACACCTTTGACCCTTTAACATCAAAGGCATTCCTTCCCTTCTGCACAACTTACATGATGGTCCTGTGTACTTTGCCATGATTCTTTTTCCTGAATATTAACTAAACTCTTCTTCTTTTGGGCGGTCTGCAGCCGTTATGAGGAATCGGAGTGATATCTTTTATTTTTGTTATGTTCAATCCGGCCTGTGCCAGCGACCTGATGGCGGCTTCCCTGCCGATTCCCGGTCCTTTAACCAGTACTTCAACCATCCTTAAACCCGCGCTGTCCATTGCCCTTTGAGCTGCATCCTTGGATGCCATTTGAGCTGCATATGGTGTTGACTTTCTTGACCCCTTAAAACCCTGAGCTCCTGAAGATGCCCAGGAAATGACATTCCCCTCCATATCTGTGAGGGTAATGATCGTATTATTATAAGTCGCCTGAATAAATGCTTTCCCGACCGGGACTGTCTTTTTCTCTTTCTTTTTCTTGATTTTCTTCTGCTTCAATCAATGACCTCTTAATTATAGACTTTATTTTGAAGACATTCTTCTGCGTTTTTTCGCCGTCTTTGCATTATTTTTAGTATTCTGTCCTCTTAAAGGAAGACCCATTCTGTGCCTGCGTCCCCTGTAACATCCGATATCCATAAGCCGCTTTATATTGAATGCTATCTCCGTTCTTAAATCCCCTTCGACTTTAGCGCTCTTCTCGATGGCTTTCCTGAGCGAATTAATCTCGTCATCAGTCAAGTCTTTCACTCTCCTGTCAGGATCTATACCCGTTTCATTTACTATCTTATTGGCTGTCGGCATTCCTATACCATAAATATAAGTCAGCGCAATCTGTATCCTTTTATTTGCCGGTAAATCAACACCCGAAATTCTTGCCATATATTATTGTACCTTATTTAAATTATTTGTATGCCAGTCTTTTCTTTTGTCTTTGTTTATGCCTGACATTTTTACAAATTACACGTATCACTCCATGCCTCTTTATAACTTTACAATCGCTGCATATTTTTTTTACAGATACTCTAACTTTCATGTGACCCTCTATCAATAAATCGCCGCTTACTACTTCGATCTATAAGTTATTCTTCCTCTTGTTAAATCATAAGGAGATAATTCCACAGTGACTTTATCCCCGGGCAATATCCTGATGTAATGCATCCTCATCTTCCCGGATATATGCGCAAGAACCACCGCATTGTTTGTATCCAATTTCACCCTGAACATAGCATTCGGCAGGGATTCAACCACAACGCCCTCGACTTCAATCGGTTCTTCTTTAGGCATAATATTTCTCTAATTAAATCCTCTTCCGCCCGTTAAAATTTTAGCTTTCCCGTCAACAACGGCTACAGTATGCTCAAAATGAGCCGAAAGCTTTCCGTCCCTCGTAACTACGGTCCATCCGTCCTCAAGCACGTCAACTTCAAAGGTCCCCGCATTAATCATCGGCTCGATCGCAAAGATCATGCCGTCCTTTATCCTCTGGCCTTTCCCCTTTTCTCCAAAATTAGGGATCGACGGCTCTTCATGAAGATTAAAACCGATCCCGTGGCCTACAAAATCCCTGACCGGTGAAAATCCGTAATTGGTAACATAAGTCTCGACAGCGTTTGAAATATCCGAGATTCTATTTCCGACCGAACAATTATCTATACCTGCATATAAGGAGTCTTTTGTTACATCCAGCAATAATTGAGTGTTTTTATCCACTTCGCCGACCTTAAAAGTCCTTGCCGAATCCCCGTAAAAACCTTTATAAAAAATCCCTATATCTATGCCTATTATATCGCCTTTTTTCAGCTTTCTGTTTTTATCCGGAATACCGTGAACAACAACCTCGTTTATCGATGTACAGATGGAAGCCGGATAACCTTTGTATCCCAAAAATGCCGCTTTAGCTTTACTCTTTTGAATTAAATCTCTTGCAAATGCGTCAAGTTCATACGTTGAAATACCGGCCTTGACGGCACCTTCAATTTCATCAAGCACTCTCGCTGTAATTCCGCAGGCTTCTTCGATTAGTCCAATTTCCTGTTTATTGTATGTGTAAATACTCAAACCGGATCAATCCTTAACAATAAAAAGCTGTATTTAACTAATTAGTATCTGCCTCTGATTCTTCCTTTTTTAATAAATCCGTCATAATGTCTCATAAGCAGCTGAGACTCTATCTGCCTGAGCGTATCAAGCGCAACGCCGACTATAATCAAAAGGGATGTGCCGCCGAATAAATATGCCATTTCATGCGATACGTCCTCAGGCCATAACCCTATAATAATATCCGGCATAACTGCTATAAGAGCCAGGAATATCGATCCGGAAAGGGTTACTCTGTTCAATATCCTCAATATAAAATCCGAGGTTTTCTGACCCGGTCTTATACCGGGTATAAAACCGCCGTATTTCTGCAAATTCTCGGCAATATCAACCGGATTGAATTGGATCGCGGTATAAAAATAGCAAAAGAACACGATCAGTAAACCGTAAAAGACCATATGCGTAGCCTGGCCGGGAGACAGCCAGTATTGTATTTTATTAAAAATAGCATATGTATTGACGCCCAGCATGTTACCGAGCTGCGCAGGAAGCATAACGACAGATGAAGCGAAAATGATCGGGATTACTCCTGCCGCATTAACCCTGAGCGGTATTGCCTGCGATTTCATCTGGACCATTCTGCGGCCGACAATCCTCTTGCCGTACTGGACCGGTATTTTTCTGATCCCGAGCGTAAGCAGGATACATGCAGCGATTACAAAACAAAATAATACTACTATTATTATCAATAAAATAGGGTTGCCGCGTTCAAGAATTTTTGTAAAAGTATCCGCAAAAGCAGGCGGGACCCGGACTACAATACCTGCAAAAATTATAAGGGATATGCCGTTTCCTATTCCTCTTTCTGTTATAATTTCGCCAAGCCACATGAGAATCAGTGTCCCGCACGTAATGCTCACCACTGCCACAATTGCAAACATTATTCCGGAATCCTGCGGAACTACAGGTCCTTTTGCGGAAACCATGGATTTCATCCATACCGTCAGGCCTATCGCCTGCAGAGCACAGAGAAGCACAGTGCCGTACCTGGTATACTGGTTTATCTTTTTATGGCCTTCAGGCCCTTCTTTTGAAATCTTTTCAAGAGCTGGGATTACAACTGTCAGCAGTTGCATAATAATTGAAGCCGAAATGTAGGGCATAATGCCTAGGGCAAAAATTGTAAAACGTTTCAATGCTCCGCCGGCGAATAAGTCAAAGAAATTAAGAATGCCGCCTGCAGCGCCTTTTGCCGCCTGTTCGAAATATGCGCTTAGCGCATCGACATTAATACCGGGAATCGGTATATGACATCCGATCCTGTAAACAATGAGAATTATTAATGTAAAAATTATTTTTTTTCTAAGCTCAGGTACTTTAAAAATATTTATTACTGCGCTTGCCATTTATTTCCTTTATTATTCCTTTTTTTTCTGTGCCTGTCTCACTATTGCTTCACCGCCGGCACCGGCTATGATTTTACTGGCAGAAGCGGAAAACGAATCCGCGTATACCCTGACTGATTTTTTAAGCTCACCCGTCCCCAGTACCTTTATCAATTTATCCGAACTTTTAACCAGATTATTTTTAGCAAGAACTTCCGGGGTTATTTCCGCCAGATCTAAGCTACTGATCTGGGTCAAATTGACTATTTGATAATATTTTTTAAAAATATTATTGAATCCTCTTTTAGGTATGCGTCTCTGGATAGGCATCTGACCGCCTTCAAACCCGATCATTTTTTTGCTTCCAGACCTGGACATCTGACCTTTTTGACCGCGACAGGATGTTTTTCCATGGCCGCTTGAAGTACCCCTCGCGACCCGCTTTTTACTTCTAATGCAATCCGGTCTTTTTAATGAATATCTCTCTTCCATAGATTTAAATTATTTATCCAATTTTTTTACTTCAACTAAATGCTTCACTTTATCGATCATGCCTTTTATAACCGCATTATTTTCATGTATCCGTTCGGCGCTCATTTTCCTCAGGCCAAGAGCCCTTAACGTTGCCTTTTGAACAGGTTTTGTCCCGATTTTACTTCTGATCTGTTTAATTACTATTTTTTCCGGCATCAGTCTATTTCTCCAGATCGATCAATTTATTAAGGGGTATTTCCCTTAACTCCGCAACTTCTTTTAAACTGCGAAGCTGTAATAAGCCGTCAAAAGTCGCTTTTGCCAGGTTAAGCGGATTGCGGGATCCCTGCGCTTTTGTCAGGATATCCGCAATACCCGCTTTTTCAATCACAGCTCTTACCGAAGCTCCCGCTATAATGCCTGTACCCGGAGAAGCGGGTTTGAGCAATACCTTGGCGGATTTAAATTTCCCGATGACTTCATGCGGAATCGTATTCTTATTAATATTTACTTTATATACCCTTTTTTTTGCATTATCGACGCTTTTTCTTATTGCATCAGGCACTTCATTCGCTTTGCCGAAACTCAGTCCTACATGTCCTTTTTCGTCGCCAACAACCGCCAGCGCATTAAAAGAAAATCTTCTTCCCCCTTTAACAACCTTGGCGACCCTATTAATAACAATAATTTTTTCGGTTAATTCTATTTCTTCGTTTTTTTTAATCGGCTGTCTTTTTATTCTCATTTAATCCTCTAAAATTCCAATCCGTTTTCTCTGGCTGAATCCGCAAAAGCTTTAATTTTCCCGTGATAAAGATATCCGTTTCTGTCGAATACTACCTGTTTCATCCCTTTTCCCAGTGCTCTTTCTGCAATAATCTTGCCCAGACTTTTTGCCGCTTTAATGTTGCCTTTATTTTTAGTTTCAGGAAACGACTTCTCCAGCGTAGATGCGGAAATAAGCGTAAATCCCTTGGAGTCGTCGATAATCTGGCAGTAAAATCCTTTAGTGCTTCTCGATATACAAAGTCTCAATCTTTCGCTGCTCGATTTAATCTTTCGCTTAATCCTAAGTCTTCTTCTGTTGTAACGGCTCTTTTTTAATTCTATTCTGTTCATTATGCTTTACCTGCTTTGCCGGCTTTCCGTTTGATATATTCATTCTTATATCTAACTCCCTTGCCTTTATACGGCTCGGGCATACGTAATTTTCTAATATTGGCCGCAACCTGGCCTACCTTCTGTCTGTTCACTCCTGTTATTTCAAGTTTTGTAGGTTCCAATACTTTAACTGTTACATCATCGGGAGGAGTAAACACTATGCTGTGAGAAAACCCGAGGGTGAATTCAACATTTTTATTCTGCTGAGCGGCCCTGAATCCGACGCCTACAATCTCTAATTCTTTTTTAAATCCCCTGGAAACTCCGATTATCATATTATTAATTAAGGCTCTGGAGAGACCATGTATGGCTGACAGCTTTTTATCTTTCTCTTCGCCTTTTTTAATAATTTTCAATTTATTGTTTTCAACTGCAGCTTCGATACCTGATAATAATTTAATACTATCGGCCCCCAGTTTGCCCTGTACATTTACGACATCGTTATTGATCTGTACAGTTACGCCATCCGGAATATCGATTATTTGTTTTCCAACTCTAGACATATTGTAATCCCACGCTTATGATATCTTACAGAGTACTTCCCCGCCGACATTTAATTTCTTTGCCGCTTTATTGGTAATAACGCCTTTTGATGTGGATAATATCCATATTCCGATATTATTCATTATCGGCCTTAAATCTTCCGCTTTTTTATAAACACGCCTGCCTGGTTTGCTGATCCTTTCCAGACTGTATATTGCCGACTGTCTGTCCGTCCCGTATTTCAAATATATCCGTAAAAGTTTTTGCTTTTTATCGTCCAATATTTTGTAATTTTTAATGAAACCTTCGTTTTTAAGAATTCTGGCAATGGATATTTTTAATTTAGAAGAAGGCATGTCGACCCTCAAATGACCTGCTTTTAATGAATTCCTTATTCTTGTTAACATATCCGCAATTGGATCAGATAAAATACTCATATTATCTCCGTCTTTTTAGTCTATTCGTTTTTACCAGGAAGATTTCAGAACACCGGGTATTTTCCCTTCCGACGCCAGATTTCTGAAACAGATTCTGCATATTTCAAATCTCCTTAAATAAGCCCTGGATCTCCCGCATATCCGGCATCTGTGGTATCGTCTTACTTCAAATTTTGGTTTTCTTCCCTGCTTTGCAATTAAACTTTTCTTTGCCAATTCAATTACCCCTGTCTAAACGGCATTCCAAATTCATCGAGAAGAGCTTTTGCGTCTTCCCTTTTCTTGCTGTTTGTTACTATTGTTATATTGATTCCGTGTATTTTTTCGACTTTATCGAAATCGACCTCGGGAAACACGATCTGTTCCATTACCGAAAAATTGTAATTTCCGAAATTATCAAACGATTTTGGAGAAAGGCCTCTGAAGTCCCTGACCCTGGGCAGGGTGATATTTATAAGCCGGTCAAGGAATTCATACATTTTATTTCCTCTGAGGGTAACGCGGCATCCGACTTCATACCCTTCCCTTATTTTGAAATTCGATATGGGTTTTTTTGCCACTGTTTTTACCGCTTTCTGGCCTGTTACAAGCGTCAGTTCATCAATCGCAGAATTAAGTGCATTGGCATTCGAGTGCGCTTCGCCGATCCCGACATTCAGTACTATTTTTTCAAGTCTGGGAACCTGCATCATTGATCTGTAATTTAACTTATTTTTTAAATTACGCTTAATTGTCTTATTATATTCTTCTCTTAGTCTTGCTGTCATTATCTTTCACCGATTTAACTGTCAAAACTTTTGCCGCATTTTCTGCAAACCCGGACTTTTTTGTCGTTTTTCATCTGTATACCGATCCTTACCCCCATTTTGCATTTATCGCAAAAATACATAACATTGGATATCTGGATCGGATATTCAAGATTAATTAATCCGCCTTTCGGATTCTCCTGTGAAGGTCTGACGAATTTTTTTTTCTTATTAATGCCTTCAACAACGACTCTTCCCCTTTTTTTATCTACCTGCAGGACCTTGCCTGAATGTCCGCGCTCCACGCCTGCAATCACAACGATATTGTCATTCTTTTTAATTCGCGTCTTGATCATACTTCATCTACCTGTTCAATGCTGCTTTATTAATCCTTTTAAAGATAAATATCTATAATACTTCAGGAGCAAGTGAAACTATTTTTAGGAAGTTCTTCTCTCTCAGCTCTCTTGCAACAGGCCCGAAAATTCTGGATCCTTTCGGTTCTCCCTTCCCGTCAATAATTGCAACAGCGTTATCGTCAAATCTGATATATGAGCCGTCCTTTCTTCTTACCGGTTGAGTTGTTCTGACGACAACAGCCCTTAAAACCGATTTTCCATGAACCTTCTTTCCGGTCGCATCCTTCAACCCGTATGAAGGCTGTGAATCTTTAACAGATACAACAATAATATCCCCCACAGTCGCGTATCTTCTTTTTGTGCCTCCTAAAACTTTAATGCACATTACTTTTTTAACGCCACTGTTATCCGCGACATCAAGCCTTGTATATTCCTGTATCATAATAAATACCTTATTTAGCTTTTTCTATAATCTCAACCAGTCTGTATCTCTTTTCTTTAGATAACGGTCTTGTCTCTTCTATTTTTACAATGTCGCCGACATTACATTCATTTTTTTCATCATGGCTCTTGACATGCTTGGTGCGTCTGACGGATTTTTTATAAAGAGAATGCATTAATAATCTTTCCAGTTCAACGACAATGGTTTTATCCATCTTTGTGCTGATGACTTTGCCTGTAATCTGCTTCCTTTTTTCCATATTTGTTTCTTTATCCTAAGAATTCTCTAAAAAAATTGTTTATTTGGCCTTTAATGTCCTTTTCCCCAATTCATATTCCCGCTTTAAGGTCAATATCCTGGCTATTTGCTTTTTTAAGCTATTCACTTTTTTAGGATTTTCAACAGTACTGGTAATGCGTTTAAATCTTTCAAGTCTCAGGTTTTCTTTAGACTCTTTTAAACTTCTATCCAGTTCTTCAATGTTCAGTTCTTCCAGTTTTCCTTTCATAATTATTCCCTGATATTACAAATACTACATTCTGTTACGGATTATTCCGCGATCGACACCACTTTTGTCTGCACTGCAAGTTTAAACTGTGCCAGACGCAATGCTTCACGGCACATACTTTCTTCCAGACCGGCTATCTCAAAAAGTATTTCCCCGGGTTTTATTTTAGCTACCCAGCCTTCCGGATTCCCCTTGCCTTTTCCCATTCTTGTTTCAGCAGGCTTTTTCGTTTCAGGATAATCCGGGAATACTCTTATCCAGAGTTTTCCTCCTCTTTTTACGCGTCTTGAGATCGCTATACGGGCAGCCTCGATCTGCCTGTTCGATATCTTGCCGCATTCAATGGCCTTTAAACCAAACTCGCCGAACATTACCGTCGATCCGCGGTATGCCTTGCCTCTCATTCTGCCGCGCTGCTGTTTTCTGTATTTTGTCCTTTTAGGCTGTAACATATGCGAACCTTCTATTTCTTCTTTCTTTTAACTGAATATTTATCTTCATCATCTGCTTCTCTGCCGGATAAAACATCACCGCTATAAACCCAGACTTTGACGCCTATAAGTCCGAATGTGGTAAGCGCTTCGGCAAATCCGTAATCGATATCAGCCCTCATCGTATGAAGAGGAATACGCCCCTCTTTATAAGATTCATACCTGGACATTTCAGCGCCGTTCAATCTGCCGGATACCGCCACCTTTATTCCGAGAGCCCCGCCCCGGATCGCGCCGGTAATCGCCTGTTTAACCGACCTTCTGAAAGGGAACCTCGCTTTCAGCTGATTCGCGATCTGTTCAGCAACGAGACGGGCATTCTGTTCAACTTTTTTCTCTTCAATGATATTTATATATACTTTCTTTGCGGCTATCTTCTGCACATCGGTTTTCATTAATTCTATGTCGGCGCCCTTTCTGCCGATCAGTATCCCCGGCCTAGCCGCATGGATATTAACGTTTACCCTGTCGGGAAAACGCTCTATAACGACTTTTGAAATACCTGCCGGTTTATATTTATTTTCAATAAATTTACGTATTTTAATATCTTCATGGAGATTATTTACGTACGATTTTTTATCATCATACCAAATTGAATCCCAGTTCTTAATTATTCCCAATCTGAAACTTACCGGATTTACCTTCTGACCCATAATGTATTTCCAAATTATATTTTAGTCTGATAAAACAACCAATATATGGCTTGTACGTTTTCTTATTCTTGCCGCTCTTCCTCTTGCCCTTGCTCTGAACCTTTTCATAGTAGGTCCCACGTCAACCGATATCATTTTAATATAAAGTTTATCCTCAAGAATATCCGGGTTCTTGTATTTTGCATTGGCCCCGGCGGAATGCAGCGTTTTTAATATTATTCCGGATGCCTTCTTATTTATTGCCTTTAAAGCATCAACCGCTTCAGGATATGAGTATCCCTTTATCTCATTGGCAACCAACCTGGCCTTCTGGGAAGATATCCTGTTATGTTTTGAGATTGCTCTGGCTTCCACAGCTCATTTACCTCTTACTCTTTGCAATTTTATCGTCTTTGCTGGTA
>CAZVDF010000039.1:0-21301 GCA_964626055.1 uncultured Leptospirales bacterium | reverse complement strand
AAATTCACCCAGTTTATGTCCGACCATATTTTCCGTTACATATACCGGTATAAAATTTTTTCCGTTATGTACCATTAAAGTGTGACTTATCATTTCCGGAAAAATCGTAGAACGTCTTGACCACGTTTTCAATGCTTTTTTGGTGTTCGTTGAATTCATCTCTTCAATTCTTCTGAAGAGTTTTATATCGATATACGGACCTTTTTTTACGGATCTTGACATATCCTACTTCCTTCTCTTTAAGATCATCTTATTGCTGTATTTCTTTTTCTTTCTCGTTTTATAGCCTTTCGTCGGCATACCGGTCGGTGAGACAGGGTGACGTCCGCCGGAGCTTTTGCCTTCCCCGCCTCCCAGAGGATGATCGACTGGATTCATCGCGACGCCTCTGACTTTAGGCCTTCTGTTCAGCCATCTTGATCTGCCGGCCTTTCCTATTATTATCTGTCCCTGATCTTTATTTCCTACCTCGCCTATAGTGGCGTAATTTTCCTTATGCACTTTTCTCATTTCGCCGGAAGGTAGCTTAATAAAAACATACTGGCCTTCCTTGGCTGTGATCTGAGCGGTCGCCCCCGCCGATCTTACGAGCTGGCCGCCTTTCCCCCGATGCAGCTCGATATTGTATATATTGGTGCCCTGCGGAATATTCTTTAAAGGCATAGCGTTCCCGATTTTTATTTCCGCTGTGTCTGATGAGACAATTATATCTCCCACAGCCAGTGAGTCGGGAGCGATCATATATCTTTTTTCGCCGTCTTTATAAGTGATGAGCGCTATATTGGATGTTCTGTTGGGATCGTATTCGATCGAGCTTACTTTCCCTTCAATATTGTATTTATCGCGTTTAAAATCGACTATTCTGAATTTTCTTTTATGCCCGCCGCCTTTTCTCCTGACGGAAATCTGTCCTTTCGCGCCTCTCCCCGCAAATTCCTTTCTGCCGACGGTCAATCTTTTTAACGGCTTGTCCGCCGTGATCTCATCAAAGGTGAGAGTTGTTTTGTACCTTTGCGTCGGTGTTACCGGTCTGTATTTTTTAATCCCCATGAAAATCTTCCTTCAATTACCTTTCCGCTCGATTATTTATTTTCAAATAATTCTATTTTTTCGCTCGGATTTAATGTGACAATAGCTTTTTTCCAGGATGAAGTAAAACCGTACTTATAACGAACTCTTTTACTTCTGCCTCTGACTTTCATTACGTTTATTTTAACAGGCGTTACTTTAAATATTTCTTTAACAGCTTTTCCGATTATATTTTTGTTGGCTTTTCTCGGGACCCTGAACACATATTTGTTGGACTGAGCCAGATCGGTGCTTTTTTCCGATAAAACCGGCTTTATAATTATATCATTATAATTCATTATTTGTTACCCTCAGAAAACTTGCTGTTCAGATAATTCACCGCGCTCTCGGTTATCAATACCGTCTTCGAATAGAATATATCCCTGCTTGAAATTCTTTTGGCATTATTATAAATAAACCACGGGATGTTCCTGATGGCCCTTTTAAGCAATTTGTCATCGCTATCCGAAAGCAGTATCCCCTTTATAATATTTAAAGACTTGCCTATCTGGGCTATTTCCTTTGTCTTCCCGTCTTTAATATTAAAATCTTCCACTACTTTTATTGAACCTTCTTTCATCTTCAATGAAAAAAGAGACCTCATCGCTTCTTTCTTGGTATTTTTCGGCAGGTCAATACGATAGTCCCTCGGTTTAGGCCCGAATACCGTACCGCCGCCTCTCCATTGCGCGGCCCTGATACTTCCCTGCCTTGCCCTGCCTGTGCCTTTTTGCCTCCATGGCTTGATTCCGCCGCCTCTTACTTCAGCTTGACCTCTGGTAGAGTGAGTACCCTGACGCAAATTCGCGTTTGCGGCCTTAATCAATTCATAAAGAAGCACATCGTTTATTTTGGCTTTAAACACGGAATCGTCCAATTCCACTTTTCCTGTTACTTCGCCGTTTATGGAATATTTATCTATAACCATAACTATTTAGCCTTTGCTTTTACAACTATCAGTGAATTTTTCGTACCCGGAACAGCGCCGGAAATAAGTACAATATTTTTATCTTCATATACTTTTACTATTTTTAAATTCTTTACCGTTACGGTTTTATTGCCGTGACGTCCCGGCATTTTTTGACCCTTCCAGACCTCGCTTGGGAAAGCGCACGCTCCTATCGATCCGGGAGCGCGGTTAAAATTTGAGCCGCGCGACGCCCTGCCGCCGTGGAAACCATGCCTTTTTACGACTCCCGCAAATCCTTTGCCTTTTGATATACCCGTTACTTCCACTATGTCATTCTCAGCAAATATACTGCATGAAATGACGCTTCCATTGTTCAGTGAATCATCGAACACTTCTATTTCACGGAATATTCTTTTAGGCGGCACGCCGCGTTTTTTCAGATCTTCCGATATCGATTTATTCAATCTTTGTGCCTTCTGGTCCAGATATCCGAGCTTTAAAGAAGGGTAACCGTCTTTTTCTACGGTTTTCTTCTGAACAACGACACATGGACCCAATTCGCATATTGTGACAGGAAGAATACTTCCATCCTCACAAAAATACTCACTCATCCCTATCTTCTTCCCAATCAGAGCCTTACTCATCGCTCTCTTCCTTATATTAAATGTAATATCTTCAGGTAAAGTAATTCTATTAACTACTCAATAAAAGTGTCATTCTCCCGCCCGCTGCAGAGGAATGACACTTTTTACTGCACAAAATTATTATGAGACAATATAATTCTTACTAAGCCCGCATCCAATTCTACTGCTTTCTTCAGCAAAATAATTTAGGATTTTATATCAACAGAAACACCGGCTGGGAGCTCAAGCTTCATAAGCGCTTCAACGGTATCCGAATTCGGATTGACAATATCTATTAAGCGCTTATGAGTTCTGATTTCGAATTGCTCTCTCGCTTTTTTATTTACATGCGGCGATCTTAATACGCAATATTTCTCGATTTTAGTCGGTAACGGGATAGGCCCTGCTACATTAGCACCGCTTCTTTTTGTAGTCATCACGATTTTTGCAGCAGATTGATCCAATAATTTGGCATCGAAAGATCTGAGTTTTACTCTAATTTTTTGTTCGCCAAGCTTAGCCACTTAATTATCCCTAAAATTTCAAATTCATTTAAACAAAAATCATCTACTATTTCCGACTGTCCGCTCAAATAGTTTGACAAAACTAATATATAGCCGAATAAAGTCAAACTATTTTTAATTATTTATTAGCCTTTTAAGGTCATCCTTTAAAAAAAAGAAGAGGCTGGGCAAACATTTCTCTTTCTTGCAGGAAATCGTCGCCCCTGCCTTTCACTTTATATCCTATCGTCACAAAACTCAAATATATTTTAATTCTTGTGCACTTTGCTATTCCGGACTACTACTCAAGAATCTTTGCCACTACCCCGGCACCTACAGTCCTTCCTCCCTCGCGAATGGCAAATCTTGAAGTTTCTTCCATAGCGATAATGCTGATCAGCTGTACCGTCATTTTTACGTTGTCGCCGGGCATAACCATTTCAACGCCTTCAGGCAATTGAATTGTGCCGGTAACGTCTGTTGTTCTGAAGTAAAACTGAGGCCTGTAGTTGCTGAAGAAAGGAGTGTGACGGCCGCCTTCTTCCTTTGACAATACGTATACTTCGGCTTCAAATTTCTTATGAGGCGTAATAGAACCCGGTTTAGCGAGCACCTGTCCTCTCTCAACTTCCTCTTTGCCTATGCTGCGCAGGAGACATCCTACGTTATCGCCGGCCTGCCCTGCATCAAGTATCTTGCGGAACATCTCAACTCCGGTGCATACGGTCTTTTTAGTTTCTCCAAGACCTATTATCTCAACTTCTTCGCCTGTTTTTATTGTTCCTCTCTCTATTCTTCCCGTAACAACAGTTCCACGTCCGGTAATTGAAAATACGTCTTCAATAGGCATCAGGAACGGTTTGTCTACCTGTCTCACCGGATCCGGAATATAAGTATCCAGAGCATTCATCAGTTCCTTTATTGAATTTACGCCGGCTTCATCACCTTTAATCGCTCCAAGCGCCGATCCTTTAATGACCGGGATGTCGTCGCCTTTGAACTCATTTTTATTCAAAAGCTCTCTTACTTCCATCTCAATCAGGTCAAGCATTTCATCCTTTTCCGCAGGATCAAGCCTGTCTATTTTATTTATGAAAACAATAATATTGGGGACATTGACCTGTTTTGCTAAAAGAACGTGCTCTCTGGTCTGGGGCATAGGACCATCTGTATCAACGACAAGGATCGCAGCATCCATCTGTGCCGCGCCGGTGATCATGTTTTTAATATAGTCTGCATGACCCGGACAATCAACGTGAGCATAGTGACGCTTGGCTGTTTCGTATTCGACATGCGAGGTAGCGATCGTTAAGATCTTGGTGGCATCGCGACGACCCTGGGATTCTGACGCCTTTGCAACTTCATCATATGAAACAAATTTAGTAAAACCCAAGGATTCTGAAACCTTTGTCAATGCTGCCGTTAATGTTGTTTTTCCATGGTCGATATGGCCGATCGTGCCGACATTAACGTGGGTTTTTGTTCTTTGAAATTTTTCCTTTGCCATTTTTTATCTCCTTAATTTTTTGCTAAAATACCTTTAAACAAAACAAAATTTTATAATAATATCAAATTTAAGAATATCAACTATTTTCGGACTTGCAACAACACGTAGGACCGAACGGTGAATACTGTGATATTAAAGTGTATGATTAAAAATACAATTATACCATATATGTCAACTAAATTAATTCAAAAAAAAAAATTTCTTACCAGATTTTTCAATTATGAAATCCTGCCCGAAATCCTACCAATAATATTCTCAATAATTCCGGCGGGCACGGTATCATAATGGCTGAATTGCATCGTATGGGACGCGCGTCCCTGTGTCAGAGACCTCAGACTGGTAGCATATCCGAACATTTCAGACAGGGGAACGGAAATTTCGATCACTTTTAACTGCTTTCTGATGTCTATTTTTTCTATCCTGCCTCTTCTGCCGTTAATATCATTAATAATATCGCCGGTATATTCATCAGGCGAAACCACTTCAAGCTTCATGACAGGTTCAAGAAGCGTCGAATCCCCTTTCCGGGCCCCCTCTTTAAATGCCATATTGGCGGCTATCCTGTAAGCCGTATCAACCGATGTCGACTCGTTGTAAGATCCTCCGATAAGGGTAGTTTTAATATCGACCATTTCGTACCCTGCGATAACTCCAGCCATCATTGCGTCTTTAACTCCCTCTTCAATATATGAGATGAATGTCGACGGTATTTCATTTGCCTTTAAAGCGTTTTCGAAAACAGTTCCTGAGCCGGGTTTTAAAGGCTCCATCTCGAATATAACATGTGCAAATTGATCCTGACCGGCTATCTGTCTCAAATATTTATAATCCGATACGGTCTTTTTTGTTATAGTCTCTTTATAAGTAACCTGGGGCTTACCTACATTTGCCTGGATATTGAATTCCCTCATCAGCCTGTCTACAATGATCTCGAGATGAAGCTCGCCCATGCCGGCAATAAGGGTCTGCCCGGTCTCTGCATCCATATGGACATGAAACGTTGGATCCTCCTCTTCAAGGCGCTTCAATGCCGCATTGAACTTTTCCTGATCCGCCTTGGTCTTCGGTTCAAAGCTCTTCGATATTACCGGGAACGGAAATTCCATTTTCTCGAGCAGGATCGGCGCATTGATCGCCGTCAGTGTATCGCCGGTCCGGGCAGACCTGAGCCCTGCAATGGCCGCGATATCGCCTGTATGCAGTTCGCCAACGTCTTCCCTGTCGTTGGCATGCATCCGCAATATCCTGCCGATCCTTTCCTTTTTATTTTTGCTTACATTGAAAATCGTTTCTCCTTTCTTAACCTGGCCCGAGTACACTCTTATAAACGCAAGACTTCCAACATACGGATCGGACATTATCTTGAAGACAAGACTGCAAAAAGGTTCTTTGTCCCCGGCTTCGCGTTTTATTATCTCTTCATGATTATTCGGATCATGGCCTTCGAACGGCTTTAAATCTTTCGGAGAAGGAAGATAGTCTATAATAGCATCGAGAATCGGCTGCACTCCTTTGTTTTTAAAAGCTGCGCCGCAGAAAACCGGAAATATTTTTGCTTCAATTGTGGCTTTTCTTATGGCATCTTTTAACTCGGCAGCATCGATGGACGCTCCCTCGATATATTTCTCCATTATATTATCACTGTATTCGGCCAGAATCTCAATCAAATTTTTTCTGTATTCTTCCGCTTTGTCTTTAAGGTGATCGGGTATTGCGACTTCTTCAATCTCTTCGCCAAGAGCGTCCTTCCATGTTAATCCCTTCATAAAAACCAGATCAACTATACCCGCAAACTTATCTTCGGCGCCGATCGGGATCTGAAGCGGAAGCGGAACCGCGAATAAGCGTTCTTTTATCATTTCAATGGTTCTCTCATAATCGGCGCCTATCCTGTCCATCTTATTCACAAAGCATATTCTCGGGATATGGTAATGATCCGCCTGGCGCCATACTGTTTCGGACTGCGGCTCGACGCCTGCAACAGAATCGAAGACTGCGATGGACGAATCAAGCACCCTGAGGCTTCTTTCGACTTCTACAGTAAAATCCACATGGCCGGGCGTATCTATTATATTTATCCTTGTGTTTTTCCAGAAACACGTCGTGGCGGCGGCGGTAATCGTAATTCCCCTCTCTTTCTCCTGCTCCATCCAGTCCATTTCAGCCGTGCCCTCGTGTACCTCTCCGATCTTGTAAGTCTTTCCTGTATAATATAAGATCCTTTCGGTCAGGGTTGTCTTGCCGGCATCAATGTGCGCCATTATCCCGATATTTCTTGTTCTTGCTAATGGTAATTCTCTTGGCATAAATGTTACAAAGATTTCTAAAAAAATTTATTATTTTATTCAGCTCGTTTTTCCTAATTTACCTGAATAATCCTTTTATTCCAGTATATAAATATTAAATACCAGGGCTTGTAACCCTGGTATTTGAATAATTTAAATTCATTAAATTGGAGAGCTTCAGATTAATGAAATGACAAAAATTTTACCACTTATAATGAGCAAAAGCCTTGTTTGCGTCTGCCATTTTATGAGTGTCTTCTTTTTTCTTTATAGAAGTGCCTGTATTATTATACGCATCCATTAACTCGCCTGCCAAACGCTGGTACATTGTCTTTTCCGGCCGTGATCTTGAATTTGTGATTAGCCATCTTATTCCGAGCGCCTGGCGTCTCTCCGGCCTTATCTCAGAAGGTATCTGGTATGTAGCGCCGCCGACTCGTCTTGATCTTACTTCTAAAAGAGGCTTAACATTTTCGAGAGCCTGGTTAAATACTTCAAGCGGGTCCTTATTTGTTTTTGACTTCAAAATTTCCATTGCTTTATAAAATGCAGTCTCTGATACGCCTTTCTTGCCTTCATACATCATGCAATTCACGAATTTTGCTATAAGTTCACTGCCATACTTGGGATCCGGTAATACTTCCCTTCTGATTGCTCGTCTCCTTCTCGACATGTCTTACTCCTGTATAAAATAATTCGAATTATCCATTACGATAGGTGCATTATTACGCTTTAGGCCTTTTAGCGCCGTATTTTGATCTACCGCGTTTTCTGCCGTCAACGCCCAGGGTATCCAGAGCGCCTCTAAGGATATGATAACGGACGCCCGGGAGGTCTTTTACTCTCCCGCCTCTAACCAGTACTGCAGAGTGTTCCTGCAGATTATGCCCGACACCGGGAATATAAGCCGTTACTTCTATACCGTTCGTTAACCTTACCCTCGCTACTTTTCTTAAAGCAGAGTTGGGCTTTTTGGGCGTAACGGTCATTACCCTGGTGCATACGCCGCGTTTCTGAGGACAACTATCGAGTGCGGGCGATTTGGATTTCCTCTTTTTTGACTCTCTTCCAAATCTGACTAACTGATTTACTGTAGGCATTATATTTCCTTTTAATTATTGTATTTGCGAATAAACTGCCCCGCAACAAGCTGCCGGCCGAAGGTATCGCATCGGTCTCCGCCTTCGGCATAGACGGGGTATTTTGTTGCATGGCATGTAATAAAAACTAAATTATAGTAACTGTTGTCAACAATTTTTATATTTTTTATAAATATATTATCCGGTCAGAAGCGGCTACTGAACGGTTTCGATTTCCGCTCCGGCTTCCGTATCGGTAAAATTCCCTTCCAGATCACCGCGGACTTCCTGGAAAATTTCCACTTCTTCATAATCTCTGACGCCTGTGCCTGCCGGAATTAAATGGCCGATGATTACGTTCTCTTTGAGTCCTCTCAGGTTATCCGTCTTCCCTTTAATTGCCGCATCCGTCAATACCTTTGTCGTTTCCTGGAAAGACGCCGCTGAAATGAACGAATCTGTGTTAAGAGCGGATTTCGTAATACCCATTAAAATCGGGATGGCGGTTGCAGGTTTGCCTCCTTCATTTACAACCCTTTCGTTTTCCTTAATGAAATCGAACTTGTCTATTATCTGCTCAACAATATAACCCGTATCCCCGGAGTCCGTTACCTTGACTTTCCTGAGCATTTGACGTACGATAACTTCAATATGCTTATCGTTTATGCCTACGCCCTGGAGACGATATACTTCCTGTATCTCGTTCACCAGGAATTTCTGCAATTCCCTCGGGCCTTTGATCTTTAATATGTCATGCGGATCAACCGGGCCGTCATCGATCTTCTCGCCTCTGTTTATCCAGTCGCCGTCCTGAACCCTCAGGAATTTGGAAGCGGCGATTGAGTACTCTTTTTGTACTCCGTTCTCGCCTTTAATAATTATCTTTCTTTTATTCTTTACTGTGTCGCCTATTGCAGCTTCTCCGTCCAGTTCGGAAAGAGTAGCCGCGTCTTTCGGGCTTCGCGCTTCAAAGAGCTCGGCGACTCTCGGCAGACCGCCGGTAATATCTTTTGTTTTTCCGGCAGCTCTCGGGATCTTTGCAAGGATTGTTCCCGCTTTAACGCTATCCTCATTGCTTACCATCAGATGAGCTCCGCCGGGCAGAAGATAAGTTGTCGGCTCTTCCGCTGAAGAACTCTGAACTTCAATCCTGGGCTGTAGTTTTTCAGCCTTATATTCCACAATGATGCGCTGAGTAAATGAAGTGCCCGCGTCAATCTCTTCTCTCAATGTCTTGTGCAGCTCGATATCCACAAATCTAACTTTCCCTGATACTTCAGTAATGATAGGCTCAAGCCACGGGTCAAAAGAAGCAAGGACGGTATTTCTGTCATATATCTTGCCTTCTTTAACGCCGATCTCCGTACCTACATTTACCGGTATGGAATGAGGATCGCCTAAAATATATATCTTTTTCTTATCAATCTTAACGATACCGGAGCTTTTTACCTCAATTTTTTCATCTTTGGATTCCTTGATCAAAGGCACACCGGCATATATCTTATCTCCGTCATTAACGAGTATTTTAGCTTCATTTTTAACATTATATTCCGCTATCACTCTCTGGACAATAAGATATCCCCTTCTTACCGTAATCGTTTTCTTGTCGTCGGTTTTAACTGTCCTTGAAGTAAGCTCTTTCAGTAAAACAGGATAAGAAAGTTTAACCTCGTTCTCTTCAACTGAGCTTGACGCAATACCGCCGATATGGAACGTTCTCATTGTTAACTGTGTACCCGGCTGACCGATAGATTGTGCGGCTATGATACCGACGGCTTCCCCGATATCCACAGCCTTCGCATTAGCAAGGTTCCTTCCATAGCATTTCGCGCATACGCCATGCTCCGCTTCACATGTCAGAACGGATCTTATTTCAATACTGTCGATATTCAGTTCATCTATGAGATCGGCTGCATCTTCGTTTATTATATCATCAGCCTTAAATATTACTTTACCTGTTACCGGATGGATAAGATCGTAGAGGAGAGTTCTCCCAAGCACTCTTTCTCCGAGCGACTCGATAATTTCATCCCCTTCCTTTATCGGTTGTATATCGATTCCTACGGTGGTACCGCAATCCTCCATGGTAATAACGACATCCTGGGCGATATCGACAAGCCTTCTGGTCAGATAACCTGCGTCCGCAGTTTTAAGGGCTGTGTCGGCAAGACCCTTTCTTGCCCCGTTGGTCGAAATGAAATATTCAAGCACATTCAGTCCTTCTTTGAAGTTTGAACGTATGGGTACATCGATTATCTCTCCGCTCGGTTTAGCCATAAGTCCGCGCATGCCCGCAAGCTGTCTGATCTGCTGTTTGCTTCCTCTCGCTCCGGAATACGCCATCATGTTTATCGGGTTAAATCCCTCACGTTCGAGAGACATGCCCTTAAATGTCATTTCGGATACTTCCTCGTTTGCGGTTGTCCAGACATTGACTACCCTGTTATATCTCTCTTCATCGGTTATAAAACCGCTTCTGTATTCGTTCTCGATCTGCTCGACTTTTTTATCAGCCTCCCCGATAATCCGGTATTTCTCCGGCGGAATTGTAACATCGGAAATTGAAATCGTGGGAGCAAAATATGTGGCGTACTTATATCCTACTTCTTTGATCTGATCCAGAGTTTTAACGGTCATATCGTGGCCGAACTTTCTGAATATATCCGAGATAAGTTTGGAAAGGTCTTTATCGGTTATTGTCTTATTTATATACGGGAAACCCTGAGGCAAAACCTTATTGAAAATAATACGGCCGGCAGTGGTCTCAATAACCTCTTCCCCGATAATAAATCTGATCTTTGTTCTAAGCTTGATCTGCCCGTAATCGACTGCTTTCAGGATGTCCGCTTCATCGTCAAAAAGCTTCAAATGGGATCCATCGCCCGGAAATTCCGATGTCAGGTAGCATATGCCGAGCACTATATCCTGCGTCGGCGTCGTAATGGGCTGCCCGTTCGCCGGGGACAAAAGATTATTGGAAGACAGCATGAGTATCCAGCATTCAAGCTGAGCCTTCGGCGAAAGCGGCACATGCACTGCCATCTGGTCGCCGTCAAAGTCCGCGTTGTATGCGTGGCAAACCAGAGGGTGCAGCCTTATGGCTTTTCCTTCGACAAGTATGGGCTCAAACGCCTGTATGCCCAGCCTGTGAAGCGTGGGCGCTCTGTTAAGCAGAACCGGATGTCCCGTTATTACCGACTCAAGGACTTCCCATACTTCAGGTCTTTCGTTCTCAACCATTTTTTTTGCGGATTTAATGTTCTGGACGTAATCGGAGTCGACAAGCTTTTTCATTATAAACGGCTTGAAAAGCTCCAGCGCCATTTTCTTCGGCAAACCGCATTGATGCAGCTTCAGCTCGGGACCGATGACGATAACGGATCTGCCGGAATAATCCACCCGTTTGCCGAGGAGATTCTGTCTGAACCTTCCCTGCTTTCCTTTCAGCATATCGCTCAATGACTTGAGAGGCCTGTTGCCCTTGCCCTTTACGGCTTTCTTTCTTCTGCTGTTATCGAAGAGCGCGTCAACAGATTCCTGAAGCATTCTCTTCTCGCTTCTTACAATAATATCCGGCGCTCTCAGGGACATCAGTCTCTTGAGACGATTATTTCTGTTGATAACGCGGCGATACAGATCATTCAGGTCGGAGGTGGCGAAACGCCTGCCGTCCAGCTGCACCATCGGACGGAGCTCAGGCGGGATCACGGGAATAACGTCAAGGATCATCCATTCGGGTCTATTGCCGGAATCCCTCAGGGCTTCGATTATCTCGAGTCTCTTTATCTGTTTTTTATCAACCCTCGATTCCTTATCGAGTATATCGGCTCTCAAGGATCTTGCTTCTTCGTCAAGGTCGATTTTCACAAGCATTTCTTTAATTGCAGTTGCGCCCAGATCCGCTACAAATGAGTCTCCTGCGGTTTCATAATAGTGATTGTATGCATCCTCGTCAATGAGCTCTCCCTCTTTCAGATCCGTATTGCCCGGATCAATTACTACATATTTCTCATAATAAAGGACGGACTTCAGTTCATTAACGCTCATATTCAGAAGCAGGCCCATCCTTGACGGAACCGACCTGTAATACCATATATGAGCTACGGGAAATGCCAGCTCAATATGACCGCCGCGCTCTCTTCTTACTTTATAGTGAGTTACTTCAACACCGCATCTGTCGCAAACGACGCCTTTATACCTTATTGATTTGAATTTACCGCAGTAACATTCCCATTCCTTGGTCGTTCCGAAGATTTTCTCGCAGAATAAACCGTCCCTTTCAGGCTTGAGCGTTCTGTAATTTATAGTTTCGGGTTTTTTTACTTCTCCGAAGGACCATTCTCTTATCTGGTCCGGTGAAGCAAGTTTGATCTGTATCGAATCAAAATCGTTAAAATCCCTCATTTTAATTCCTTTTAATAATTATTTTAAGGACGAATAAATATTCGCCCTCCCCCTAAATCCCCCATAAGGGGACTTAAAAACCTAAAGCCCCCCTTAAGGGGGGTTTGGGGGGGCAAAGCCCTTACTTTAAATATTCTTCAGTGTATCCAGCTTAATCTTTCTCTTGGATCTGTCAAAACCCTCGCTCCATTCGGACAGGCTGATCTCCTTGCTGTCCGCTCCGTATATTCGAACATCCAGCGCGAGGCCCCTGAGTTCCTGGATCAGAACATTGAAAGACTCAGGTATACCCGGGGTAGTGGAGTGCATGCCTTTAACAATGGCTTCGTAAACCCTTGCCCTTCCCAGCATATCATCCGATTTGACCGTAAGGAGTTCCTGCAACGTATAGGAAGCGCCGTACGCTTCGAGAGCCCATACTTCCATTTCCCCGAGTCTCTGGCCTCCGAACTGCGCTTTTCCGCCGAGCGGCTGCTGGGTTACAAGGGAGTAAGGTCCCGTCGACCTTGCATGGATCTTGTCGTCGACCATATGCGCGAGTTTAAGCATGTAGCAATAGCCGACCATAACCTTTTCCTCGAACTGTACGCCCGATCTCCCGTCGAAGAGAGGCGTTTTTGAATCCGCAGGAATCCCTGCTTTTTCCATGTACTCTTTGATATCTTCTTCAGTTGCTCCGTCGAAAATCGGGGTCTCGACTATTAAATCAAGATTTTTTGCCGCCCATCCGAGCTCAGCTTCAAGAAGCTGGCCCAGGTTCATACGGGAGGGGACGGACAAAGGATTAAGCACTATGTCGATCGGAGTTCCGTCCGGCAGGTAAGGCATGTCGTTTTCCGGTACTATTATTGAGATAACGCCTTTGTTGCCGTGTCTCCCGGCCATTTTATCGCCTACAGAAATCTTTCTTTTTGATGCGATATATACTTTTACAAGCTCTTCAACGCCGGGAGCGAGTTCATCGCCGCCCTCGCGTGAAAATCTTTTAACGTCAATTATAATGCCTTCAATCCCGTTCGGTACGCGAAGCGAAGTGTCTCTTACTTCTCTAGCTTTCTCTCCGAATATCGAATGCAACAGCTTATATTCCGGCGTAAGATCCTCTTCACCTTTAGGTGTTACTTTCCCGACCAGTATATCGTCCGGCATTACATAAGCGCCCATTCTCACTATACCGTCGCTGTCAAGATCCCTGAAAGCTTTTTCGCTTAAATTCGGAATATCTTTTGTAATAACTTCTCTTCCAAGCTTGGTCTCTCTTGCTTCTATTTCGAACTGTTCAATATGGACGGAAGTATAAGTATCGTCTTTAACCAATTTTTCCGAGATTACGATAGCGTCCTCATAATTATAACCCATCCACGGCATAAAAGCTACAAGAATATTTTTACCCATTGCAAGCCGCCCGCTGGCCACTGCAGGTCCGTCGGCTATTACTTCTCCGGCTTTCACTTTCTGGCCTTCAACTACTATCGGCTTCTGGTTAAAACATGTTCCCTGATTGGTCCTTTTAAATTTCAGGAGATCGTAAGTGTCTTTTTCCTTATTGCCGGCATCAATTACTATCTTTTTAGCGTCTACGGATATAACCTCGCCGGCTCTCTTTGCGATCACCAGTACGCCCGAATCATATGCGGCCGCTTTCTCAATGCCCGTACCGACAAGCGGTGCTTCTTCAATAAGAAGAGGTACGGCCTGGCGCTGCATATTGGATCCCATAAGCGCTCTGTTGGCGTCGTCGTGCTCGAGGAAAGGGATCAAGCTTGTAGATATTGAAAAAATCTGGGACGAGGATACGTCCATGTAGCTGATTTCCTGAGGCTTCTTGTACGGGAAATTTCCCCTGTTCCTGCACGAGACAAGACTTTTTGTAAATTTTCCGTTATCGTCAACCGGGGCGCTCGCCTGAGCGATGAAGTGTTTATCTTCTTCATCTGCGGTCAAAAATTCTATCTTATCGATTACTTTTCCGTGCTCAACCTTGTTATAGGGGGTTTCCAGAAAACCGTACTGGTTAATACGCGCATATGCGCTCATTGAAACGATAAGTCCGATGTTAGGACCTTCCGGAGTCTCTATGGGACACATTCTGCCGTAATGAGAAGGATGAACGTCCCTTACTTCAAAACCGGCGCGTTCTCTTGAAAGTCCGCCGGGGCCGAGTGCGTTAAGCCTTCTTTTATGCGTAAGCTCGGCAAGCGGATTGGTTTGATCCATAAATTGCGAAAGCTGGCTTGAGCCGAAAAATTCGTTGATTACCGCGGTAATAGGTTTTATGCTTATAAGAGCCTGCGGTGTGGCGACGTCGAGGTCCTGAATGGTCATCCTTTCCTTGATGACCCTTTCCGTTCTCTGAAAGCCTATCTTTATCTGGTTCATTATCAGCTCGCCGACAGATCTGATGCGCCTGTTGCCGAGATGGTCTATATCATCCAGGTAGTAGCCTTCAGCTTCGGCAATGAGATTGATCATATATTTAATTGAATGAATTATGTCTTCTTTTCTAAGGGTCGTTTCGGTTATCTCATCGTTGTTGAAGCCGAACTTCTTGTTGATCTTGTATCTGCCTACGGAACCGAGATTATACGTGCGGTCGTTGAAAAATAATCTGTTCAGCTCGATTTTTGCGTTATCAAAATTGGAAGGCTCACCGGGTCTCATAAGCGAATGCAGCTTAATCATCGCTTCTTCCGCGCTTGCACAGGCATCCTTCTCGAGCGAGGTTATAAGATACGTATTATCCTTGTTGCCTGGGAATTTAATAACTTCGATCTCTTTAATTTTTTCTTCTCTTAATCTGTCTACGATGTCGATCGTAATCCTGTCGCCGACTTCCAGAATAACTTCCCCGTCCGACGAACTGACAATATCTTTTACAATTCTTCTGCCGATAATCTTCTGGAATGCCTCTTCGTCCTTCAGCTTTATTTTATCGATATCATAAAATAATCTGATCACATCTTCATTTGTATTATAACCGAGAGATTTGACCAGAAGAGTTACCGGGAATTTCTTTTTACGGTCGATTCTTGCCACGATAAGGCCTTTGGCATCCATTTCGAATTCGAGCCAGGACCCTCTGTCCGGGATCACTCTCACATTGTATAATCTTTCTTTTTCCTCGTAGAAAAAGAATATCCCGGGTGAGCGGTGAAGCTGGTTTACGACAACTCTTTCCGTTCCATTGATTATAAAAGTACCCCGCTCGGTCATAAGCGGGATATCCCCCATATATACTGTCTGCTCCCTGACTTCCATGCTGTCTTTTTTAATAAGCCTTATTGCGGCTTTTAAAGGAGCGGCAAAAGTGGCATCCCTTTCTTTACACTCTACCTCGGAATATTTTGGCGAGCCTATTTCATATTCGACAAATTCAAGAACTACATCTTCATGAGGGCTTTCTATCGGAAAAATCTCACAAAATACGGATTGAAGACCCTGCATTTTCTTTTTTTGAGGAGGGATATTGGACTGAAGAAACCAATCATAAGACTGGAGCTGTACTTCAATTAGATTGGGTAGCTCAATTCTGGGCGTAGATTTCCCGAATCTGACTACTTTAACTTTCTTCTTTTGCATAGATCCCTTCTTCGATTTTCAATGAATTTATATAATTTTTTATAATCGGGCGCTTTAAAAAAAGCGCCCCCTATAATCCAATTATTTCAGCTCAACAGTGGCGCCGGCTGCTTCAAGCTGCGTTTTGATCTTCTGTGCTTCTTCTTTGGAAGCTTTCTCTTTAACGGCTTTTCCGCCGGCCTCCACAAGGTCCTTTGCTTCTTTTAAGCCGAGTCCGGTTATGGCTCTTACTTCTTTAATAACGTTGATCTTTTTGTCGCCGAAGCCGGTAAGAATTACGTCAAATTCGCTCTTCTCTTCCGCTTTTGCTTCTCCGGCAGCAGCGCCGCCTGCAACAGCTACTGCAACAGGTGCAGCCGCAGATACTCCGAATTTTGTCTCCATAGCCTTTACTAAATCGGAAGCTTCTATCAGGGTTAAGCTCCCAATGGCTTCCAATAATTCATCAATACTGAGTTTTGCCATCTTAATCTCCTTATTAAATAGTGGTTTTTTACATAGTGGAATTTTCTGCTGAAAACTCTTTATCCTATAAATACTAATATATAATTTGGCTGCCGTACAGTATGCAATTACCGGATTTCCGCACGCTCCCGGCGCCGGAAAATCCAGGCGCTATTCCCGGTATGCAACAAAATTATTATTAATATTAAAGCACTATATTCTATTTTAATTAATAAACTAAAAGCTTATAATAAAAATTCCCCGGCGCAAGCCCCCTGTACTGACGTACCGGCAGCCACTTTCGGCGTCGACGGGGTATTATGTTTCAAGGCGTTATCGATTTGCACCGCAAATCAATAGGCTTACATCCTCGATCAATTGTCGAGGTATTACGCCTTGAAATAAGCGTAATCAGAACTGGATATAATCTTGCGAAAAAAATAATTTCTGCATTTTCGAATAGGTTCAAATTGAAATAATTACGGACTTTATTGTCCGATTTTCTCTGCGGCACATTATGATTGCAGTTATAAATGGCTAATTTGCGTTTTTCTCCGCTACTGCTTTAATGCCCCTTGGTACAGAAGCAATTGTCTGATTAACAACTCCGGCAATGTTCCTCGCTGCGGAATTTATCAGGGACATAATTTGAGAAATCAGTACTTCTTTAGACGGAATATCCGCAATTCTTTTTATCTGTTCTCCATTATAAACAACATTATTCATTATCCCTAATGAGTAACTGAATTTTTCCTGTTCCTTTTTGAAATCCTTTATGATCTTTGCGGCTTCCCCGAGATCTTCCTTGACAAACGCGACTCCGATAGGTCCTTTTAAATATTCATCGATCTCCGGATAGCCCGTTTCTTTTAAGGCTCTTTTGAATAAATTATTTTTGACAACTTTGTAATCAATGCCCTTGGCGCGTAATTTATTCCTTAAACCGGTGAGATGGCTGACCTTGGTCCCGGAATAGTTGGTCAGGATTACATTCTTTTTTTCATTTAATTTTACGATCAATTCCTGAACTTTATCTACTTTGTATTGTTTTACCATTATTTCTCTATTCCTTTAAAATTAATTTTAACACCCGGCCCCATCGTCGAAGAAATATTGAAGGATTTTATATAATTGCCTTTAGCATCTGACGGCTTATCCTTCATAACCTGATTAAAAAACGTCTTAATATTATCTACAAGCTTATCATTTTCAAACGATGTTTTGCCGACACCTATATGAATAACGCCTGTTTTGTCAGCTTTGTATTCCACTCTTCCGCCTTTCAGCGCTTTTACAATCCCTTTTATATCATCAGTAACAGTCCCTGCTTTTGGTTTGGGCATCAAACCTTTTTTCCCGAGTATAGGACCAAGTTTGCCGACTTCTTTCATCATTGCCGGCGTGGCAACGACGGCCTCAAACTCAGTCCACCCTTCCTTGATTTTTTCAATAACGTCTTCAGAGCCGACAAAATCGGCTCCCGCATCTTTGGCTTCCTTTTGTTTATCTCCCTTGCAGATAACCAGTACCTTTACATCCTTACCGGTACCGTGCGGGAGGCTGACCGCCCCCCTTATGTTCTGATAACTCTTATGAACGACTTTTACGGCTACATCTACGCTTTCATCAAATTTTACGTATTTAGCTTCTTTTAATAATTTAACCGCATCGCCCAGATTATACAAAACGGTTTTATCTATCTTAGTCCTGGCATTAGTAATATTTTTCCCGCGTTTCATTCTAAATAGCTCCTTTAATTAATCAACAACAGTTACGCCCATTGATCTGGCAGTGCCGGCGATTATTTTCATCGCGGCGTTTACGTCATTCGCGTTTAAATCGGGCATCTTCATTTTTGCAATTTCTTCAAGCTGGGCCTTTGTAATCTGCCCGACTTTGGTTTTGTTAGGCTCGTTGGAACCTTTTTCCAGTTTCAGTATTTTTTTTATCAGCACAGATGCAGGAGGAGTTTTTATTATAAATGTGTAAGATCTGTCATTATATACGGATATTACAACAGGCAGAATCAGTCCCTGGTTTTCTTTTGTTCTTTCATTGAAAGCCTTGCAAAATTCCATTATATTCAAACCATGCTGACCGAGCGCAGGTCCTACGGGCGGAGCCGGGTTTGCTTCCCCTCCGGGAATTTGCAGCTTAATCTGTGTTACAATCTCTTTTTTCTTTGCCATTTATAAAATACCATATTATTTAAAAATTTACCTGGTTGTCAAACCGCGCTGCCCTGCCGGCGGTAACAAATCCTGAAGAAAAAAATTAAAATGTTGTTCTTATTAAATCTTACCAACCTGCAGATAATCCAGCTCAACAGGCGTGCCGCGTCCGAATATTTCGACTTTAACCCTTACCCTTCCCTTATCGGGGTAAACTTCTTCAATAACGCCGTTAAAATTATTAAAAGGTCCGTCTATGACCTTAACATGCTCGCCGATCGAGAAATCAATTTCCGTCGATACTCTCTCTTTTGTTTTCTCCTGGCTGACCTGGTCAAAAAGAGCGCTAACTTCGCTTTTGGTTAAAGGCTTGGGCCTTTTGGCGCCGTAAGCTCCTACAAAATTTGTTACCCCGGGAATACTCTTAACGAGCGTCCATGTATCATCATCAAGTTCCATTTCGATAACAACGTATCCCGGGAAAAACTTTTTGGTTTTTACCTTTTTTTTACCGTCTTTTATTTCCGGTACTTCTACTGTAGGGATTTTTACCTGAAAAATTTTGTTTTCCAGACTGGCATTCTCGACTCTTTTTTCCAGTGCCAGTTTGACTTTGTTCTCATGCCCGGAATAAGTATGAACCACGTACCATTCTTTTGCCATTGTTAATACATCACAGCCTGTATAATTGTCATCAAAAAAGTATCTACGATCCAAAGAAAGATAGCTACTATGACTACAGCTATAATTACAACAACCGTAAAGCTGGTTACCTCATCTCTTTCCGGCCAAGTAACTTTTTTTAATTCGTCTCTTGACTCGCGTACAAACGTAACAACCTGGTTGATGGGTTTTATCATTATTCAGTAATCCTCTATATTGCATGTCAAATCAGCATAAATATCAAGCTTTTGTTTCTTTGTGTTCCGTATACTTGTTGCAGAATTTGCAATATTTATTTGTGCTGAATTTTCCGCTTTTCGTCTTTTTGTTAATAGTAGTGGAATAATTCTTTCTTTTACATTCGCCGCACGCTAAAAGTACTATGTCCCTCATATTTAAACCCGGAAAGTATATAATTTTACAGCAAAAAATATAAAATATGAGCAAATTAGTATCTGCTCTTTTTCAGTCAAGCAATTAATAAAAAAAATAATTAATTTCAACCATTTTTTAAATATTAAATTGTTGAGGATTAATTGTTGTAATTTATCTGCTGGTAAAACTCGTTAAGCCCACGACCAGAATTGAACTGGTGACCTTTTGCTTACCATGCAAATGCTCTACCGACTGAGCTACGTGGGCGATGCTGGGATTTTATCCGGTTTCTTTTTATTCCATAAGTATAATACTGTCAACAAAAAATCTATAATAACTGTATTATTTTAAGATACCGACAAAATACTATCTCTGATTATCAATGATGTAAGACGGGATTTCTTCCCTGTCCAACATTCTTTTAATCTTATTTGCGTCCTTTTTGGAGTTCAAACTGTTTATTTTTACTTTATAAAGATCATTATCTTTCATCAAGATTACAGGATTTTGTGTCAGTTCTTCCAGACGTTTCTGTAATTTCTCCGCATTTCTACGAGAATAAAAAGCTCCTGCCTGTACGGAATAACTGTCGCTCCCGGATATATTTTCCCGGAAATCATCGCCATTCTCTTCCTCATCCCTGTTTATTCCAGCTACCGGATTAATATTATCTTTCTTCCTGCTCTGTTTCCCGACAAGTTTACTTTCGCTTTCTTTTCCAGCGATTATAATCCCCACATTAGCCTCCCCGCTTGAGACGATCCCGAGTTTCCTGGCAGCCGCATACGAAACATCGAGTATTCTGTTATCCCTGTAGGGGCCTCTGTCGTTGACCGTTACTGTTACCGTTTTATCGTTCTCCAGATTTTTTACGAGGATTTTAGTGCCGAAAGGAAGAGTCCTGTGAGCTGCCGTGAGCTTATTCATGTCGTATCTTTCACCGGAAGCGGTTTTCCTCCCGTCAAACTCCCTGCCATACCATGAAGCATATCCTTTCTGATAATAATTATCATTCTCTCCGGAATCGTAGTCCTTTGCGCCAGCAATTCCCTCATTGCGCATATTTCCGCTTCTATCGCTGCTGCCGAATCGCGCTTCCTGATCCGATCCGTTTAATTCTTCATCATCATATATATATTCTTCTCTTTCAGTCGTATTAATTTGAGCAGCGTTTTTTTGATTTACTTTCTCTTTCTTTGCAAAAATACCGTCCGTGGAGCATGCTGCGAGCAGCAAAAATGCGAATACAATACTGACCGGTACTATAATTCCGCGAACTATCTTTATCATGATTATTAACCTCCGACAGTTTAATCTATTTCATTTATCGGAAGCATTCTAAATTGCCTTAACTTATAAAATTATTATGTCTTCTGCATTTTTAAGGAAATTATTTAGAAATCATCTCAAAATTAGATATAAAACTTCGATAAATCGAGATACATTACAAAATTTATGAGGACGCCTTTCAGACCTGATGCAATAGCATCCAAAAACATGAAAAACGAACCCGGAAGTCCGACAGGCTCGGATGGCCTAGTGCCGGGTACGGGCAGGAAGCCCGTTTGTACCCGGCTGATTCCGGAGTAAATTTTGTAATGTATCTCGATTTATCATAAATAGTTCATATAAATTTATATTTTTAGCTCTTTCCGAATTCTTGGGAAATTAAATTTCCCTCCCCCCTATC
>CAZVDF010000038.1:0-32212 GCA_964626055.1 uncultured Leptospirales bacterium | reverse complement strand
TAACTCCCCAGTGTACCATGAGCGTCGCATCACCGCCGTCGTCTACAAGAAGATCCGGGCCGGAACCGTCGGGCCATGTAAGCGCCTGTTCCGTGCACCACCAGTATTCTTCAAGGGTCTCGGCTTTCCACGCGAACACGGCCGCTGAGCCCGCTTTTGCTATCGCGGCAGCGGCGTTGTCCTGCGTCGAATAAATATTGCACGATGCCCATCTGATATCGGCGCCGAGTTCTTTGAGCGTTTCTATGAGCATTGCTGTCTGGATAGTCATGTGAAGGCTGCCCATAACTTTAAGCCCATTCAATGGCTTTTTAGGACCGTATTTCCTTCTTGTGGACATAAGCCCGGGCATTTCGTTTTCCGAAAGCTGCATCTCTTTTCTTCCCCAGTCCGCCAGGGAAATATCCGCAACTTTGTATTTTAGTTTTGGATCTAATTTGATCATTGTTTTTCTCCTTATTGAATTATACTGGAAATCATCTTAAAAATATATATTATTTGTGGATAAATTGGAATATACTGGAGAATTTTTGAGGACGCCTTTCAGACCTGATGCAATAACGTTCAAAAACACATAAAACTTACCAGGAAGGTCTGATTCCGCAGAAAAATTTCCAGTATGTTCCAATTTATCTCTAATCATTTATATGAATTTGTAATTTTGAGATGACTCCTATTTATTTTTTTATTCGTCTCTATGTACAATATCAGGGCTGAATGCCGGAACGCATACGGCAATGTATTCAGCTCCGTCCTTGAACGGCGTACTGTATTTTATCCATTCATTTTTTTTTGCGATTATCGCCTGCCCGGCCATGATATCTTTGGTCGACTTATCTTTAAGCTGTACACGAAGACATCCCTTCAGCACGATAGTATACTCATCGAATTCCGGGGTTTGCCCGGGTTCTTCCCATCCTTCAGGGCTTGTCATCTTCGCTATGCTTAATTGCTTTGTATTACTGTTGACTTTACCTATGAACTCTCTGATTATTTTTTCTTTATTTCCGTTTGCCTTTATTTCTGCAGGTTTTTCAATAATTTTTATCATTATGTTCCTCGATATTACTGCTTTGCGGACAGAAATAAAATAATTTTGAGCCCGTTTTGAAGGTCGAATTCCGCTCTGTCATTTAGCGTGAATTTCGCGTCTTTAAGCCATTTTTTTATCTCATTCGGTTCAAATCCAAGCCATCTGTCCCCGTATTTAATGCGCATCTTCTCGCTGCCGTGTTTTAAGAAATCGACAATTAAAAAATTGCTTTTTCTTTTAAGCACCCTGTGGATCTCGTTAATGGCGTCCGGCGGCGAAGACAGATGATGCATAACCATGCTGGCAACTGCAAAGTCCGCTTCATTATCGCCTAATGGAAGATGCTCAAGATCACCAAGCCTGAGACTCAATCTAGCCGATTCGGAAGACAGATTTTTCCTGGCCTGTTCCAGCATTTTCTCCGAGCGGTCCACTCCGACGACAGTGTCCGCTTTTGAGAGAAGAGTAGGGATAAGGTCGCCGGTTCCGCATCCGACGTCAACCGCTAGTCTGCATTTGCGCATGTATTGAGCGATTGTTTCATTTATATTGAAGGTCCCGATAATGTTCTGCTTTAATTTACTCCAGTCGCCTGCAACCTTGTTGAAAAATCTGATGGTTTCGACCGACCGGTTTTTAATGATTTTTTCACATCGCTCAATATCAGATAAAAATTCGCTGCCTGAATAAATGAATTTTTTAATTAAAGTTATAAAATCTCGGCCTTTCCCGTTATTTATCACTGAGTAAAATATCCAGAGACCGTCGCGTCTGGATGCGACCAGCCCGCTTTCCAGCAATACTTTTAAATGTCTAGAAATCCTTGGCTGGCTCATTTCCAGAACAGATACTATCTCATTAACATTTAATTCATGGTGAATTAAAATATTAAAAAGCCTCAGCCGGGTTTTATCCGAAAGCGCTTTAAAATAATTAAGTAATTCCATAATTGTTATATATTATATAATTATATACTTATATAGTAATATAATTAAAGATATTGTCAAGATTTTTTTAATTATGATAAATAAATTGATGGCGCATCAGGAAATAAATAAGCAGCGAGTTAAATGATGCTCGGAGTTCGATAATTTGCCGATATTTTAATCAGAATAAATATTATTAAGAGGAGTTCCAGATGAAAGAGCACAGGATGAAATCATATGTATATAAATGCAAGTGCGGTTATACTTTAAACGTCTTTGTCGATTATGGAGTTCCTCAGGAAATCGTGAAATGCAGAAAGTGCGTAAGCGAGATCAGGCGGCAGGATGAGTAGACTGCGATCTCAGTTGTATTTGTGCCGCTGCATGCTTATTCGGGCTCGTATTGTTTGATTTCTGCTTCTCATTCGCGCATTCAAAAATCGGATACAGGGCGTTCCTTTCGGTAAGAAATCCATCATCCGCTTTTCCTGTTTCTATCCCTTCAATTATGTTTTTAGCTGCATTGATATGTTCGGACAATCTTAGTTTGCCGTAATTTCGCGAAGTATCATTGCTTATTAAAAATGTCCAGTCGGATGCCGATGCCAGCAAAATTTCTTTAAGCGCCTGAAAAGAAGCCGCATTCCAGTCAGCCGATATATTTCTATATCTCAGGTCAAGATGTGCCAGTTCTGGATAAATCCATGAACATTCCGGATTCGTCCATGATTTGAAGAATCCCTCGCGTCCCCATGAACACTCCGATGGAATAACGGCTTCAAGAGTTTCATTCTGCATTTCGGATGGATCTGCCAGTTCAATATCCCCGGATGCGGATATTTTTTTTATAATCTGTTTCAGAAATTCCGGCCCTTCGTACCACCAGTGGCCGAATAGTTCGGCATCAAACGGCAGTGTAAAAACCGGCGTTTTTTTTATATGCGGTCTTACAGAATTAGCCCGCTCCCTGATTTTATTAATAAAATCATCCGAATGGATCCTAACTATCTCCATCGCCTCTTTATCATTATAATATTCCTTTGGTTTATCATTTCCGGTAATGCGAAAGATTTTAAGGCCGAATGGTATCCTGTCAATCCTGTGATCTTTCAGCTCCGAATCGTCAAGAGAATAGGTATAATCAAAATGAAATTCTCTATAATGGCAGTCGCCGGGATAACCTGTCCCGGCTGCCCATATTATATTTGAAAGGGGCAGGTCTCTGGGAAATATCTTAAGCCCTGCTTTTGTGGCTGAAGGATAAAAGTTTCCGTATGAAGGCCGGACAGATCCCAGATAAACGCTGTGAGATTCGAGAAAGGTGTATTTAATCTTGAATTCATTAAGTATTTTATCAAGGTTGGCGTAATATCCCATCTCCGGAAGCCAGAAACCTTCGGGCACAAAACCGAACTCATTTTTAAAAACGCATTGCCCGATTTTGATCTGATTACGTATTAAATTTTCGCTGAATCTGAAAAGAGGCAGCAAAGCATGGGTTGCCGAACTTGTCATAAAAGTAATGTTCCCGCTCCGGGATAGGCTTTTTAATTCATTAATTAAATCGTGTTTTATTTCAATATAATACTTTAATATTATTTGGATTCTATTGAGCAATAGTTCCATTGAATATCTTTGATCTCCGTATGAGCTTGATGATTTTTTTCTCAGCAATTCGGAAAGAGTTTTAAGATAATCCTGATATTTCAATTTATAATATTCGTCTGAGAGCATTGACAGGAGAGTAGGGCTTATGGAAAGAGTCAGTTTAAAATTTATTTTTTCCGATATAAGTTCATGAAAACAAAATATGAGGGGGATATAACTTTCCGTAAGAGCCTGGTATAACCATAACTCCTGAAGAGGGAATTTCTTATCCGGAATCCTGACGTAGGGAAGATGCGCATGCAGAGCCAGTATTAACCTGGCTTTTACAGGGTCGGTCATTTTCGGCTACCATGAAGTGCTTTCGGATCCTGCTGACCCGGATAATTTAATCTCGGATAATTCGAGAAGAATATTTTCTTCAGTCAGATAATCCCTGCTTGATTGAATGAATTCTACGGAATATGGGATGTCTATCTCATCTGAAATGAATATATCGAGAAATTTTCCTTTTTTATCACGGTAACTCAGACTTAAAACTATTCTTTTGCCGCAGTATTCGTTTTTTACGAAAATATGCCAGTTGTTTTCAAGGCCGTTGACAGGTATACTGTCAATTTTTAAATATTTCCCGTTTTCAGTAGATGATATATTAATAAATAAATATTGTTTATTTGCCGGATCTTTTTCCGCAGTTCCCATTCTTTTGATCCATACGGGACTATCTATCTTCCAGGATGTGAATATAAGGTCTCTTTTTTTTAACAGGGCAATGAAATAACTTTCTTCTTTTTTCTTTTTTTCTTTTTTTACTGCTTTTTTTATTTCTTTTTTTGAATGTTCTTTAGCGGCTGGTCTGGTTTTCTTTTTAGGATCATTTTTTGTTATTTTTTTTGGCTCTTTTTTTGTCTTTTTTTCCATACCGAATTACTCCTGAAAAATATTTTGATTATTTATCCAGGCAAACTTCAAAAAATCTATCAGAAATAATCATTTAGGGCTCAAAATTGTTATCTGAATCAATAAACTGATCCCGAAAGTATACTTAAGGAATATTTGTATGTCAAGAGTAATTATTTTGAACTTTTTCCGAGAATCACTTATGAGCTTTTAGATAGTTTGAGATGCACTATGGGGTATGAAAACTTAAAATGGGAACTCGTATTCGATCGTTACGGTTCCGGAAGGATCCTTCGTGAAATCCGAAGCAACGATTCTTCCATCTTCGTAGATATATACCGTCAACTTGTTATCGGAAGTATCCTGTTTAGTGACAGCCGCTTTCAGAAAATCGGGATTTTTGTACTCAAACTCCTGCTCCCCGCTTCCGTTCATATTCGTTTCCGAGTGATTTTGCGTAATTACGGAAGTCCAACTGCCGGAATATTCGATGACTATTTTGCCGGTCGTGTCGTGATCCCGGCAGGATATAATTGCCAGTAATAATATTAAAGCTGATATTAATATTGTCTTATTCATTATTTACTCATCTTGATTGACTTTTTTATAAACATTTGCGATAGAATGATCATAATCTGATCATTCTATCGGTAGTATTAAGAAATAGTGTAATAAAAGTCAGTCAACTTGAGTTATTTATTAAATACGTATTTATTTAAAAGAAATTCCGTCTGCAACGGATTCAGATCATATTTCTGACTTGCTTTTTCGATCAATTGAGCTTTATCGGCTTCCGGATTATTTTTTAACTCCATCGATATAAAGCGTATGGCTTCTTCGATATCTTTTTTTTCCATAGACTTTCTTTCAAGTTTATCCGATCATGAGTTATAATGCCCGCATATGCTCAGGTCTGAGTATGCTCATATCTCCAGCGGAAATTACTTTATCAAGCAAAGCGACTACCTTTTCTTTGTCTTTAGGGAGCAATGCTTTTACCGGCAGATAATTAGATGCGTGGTTTGAAGCAAAAAAGCAATCGTTTTTTACGTCCATGTTCTCAAGCATCAGTTTAAGTTCGGTCAGGAGCCCGAATTTATCCGGCAGTTTGAATTTTCCGGCGCGCATTTGCTGATACAGTTCAGTATGCGGTTCTATTATTACAGTAAGCGCAGATGCGTAATCGGGCGACATGTCGCCGAGGTGCTTTCCGGTGTCGATCGCATGTTCGCGGCTAAGTTCAACACCACCAAGCCCCAGAAGCACGGTCTGCGAAAGAAGAATTCCTGCAGCCTTTATTTTATCGGCGGTTTCCTTTTGCTTATGGGGGAAGGCTCCTTTTTTTACTCTTCTTAAAACTTCCCTGTTGCCGCTTTCAATACCCTGATATACAATGCCAAGCCCGGAGTCTTTAAGTTCTTTAAGCTCGCTTACGTTTTTTTTGAGTATCGCTTTTGTGTTCCCGTAAACCCCTATTCTCTGTACCTGCGGACTTTTTTTGTGTATATAATTCATTATTTCTATTAATTGCTGAGTCGGGAGTATCAGCACATCGCCGTCTGCAAGAAATACTTTATCGAAAGAATGATTATACCGTGAAGCTTCATCAATATCCGCTTTAATTGTTTTCATGTCTTTAATATAGAATTTTTTTTCTTTAAAAGAACCGCAAAAAGTGCATTTATTGTGTGAACATCCCACCGCGATTTGTATTATCATACTGTATGCTTCGCTGGGGGGACGAAATATTGATCCAACGTATTCCATATTTAAACCCTTTATATTAATTTATTAAATTTTTTATCAAACCGCTTTAATAAATTTTAAATTTCCGATGTCCGTCTGAGGCGACAGGAACGGATGCCCGTTTGCATTCTACCCGAAGCCAGGGTTCCGCAGGGAAATTGAGATATATTAAAGCGGCTATAATTACTCCTAATGTGTCTTCGGCTCTCCGTCAGGCCACAAAATTTTATGCAGCTGAATGTTAATTCTGACGGGTAGACCGTCAACAAGAATTAAGTCGGCAAGTTTACCGCCGGAAATCTTTCCGAAAACAGGAGAAAAATTAACGACTATATTTCTTTCGTGAAAATTCCCAATATATTTTTGTATAAATTCAACAGAGAATTTATAATCGTTTATATCTAATATAACAAATTTTAGTTCATCCGTGTTATTTAAAAACGTTAAATTTTCTTCCAGGAATGACGAACCATGTCCGCTTGAAGGGGTTTTAACATCGACGATTTTCCTGACTTTGTAAGGCACATCTTTCAGAGTAACGCTTCCATTCGTTTCGAGCTGTACGTCGTATCCATCTTTTATCAGTTCATTCATCAGATCGATTGTTCCGTTTTGAATCAGCGGTTCTCCGCCGGTGACAGTCACGTGATCGAAATTTTTATATAAACGAATGTCTCGAATAATATCATCAACTGTCATTTCCCTGCCGGAGGAAGACAGCCTGGCATAGGCAGTATCGCAATAAGCGCATTCTAGATTACAGCCTGCCATCCGGATAAAAACGCTCGGGAATCCGGCTTTAGTCGTTTCGCCCTGAATGGAGTAGAATATTTCATTGACTTTCATGCCCTAATTTAAAAATTAATATTTTGCATTTGGCAAGAAAAAAAATTCTTCATGCCCGATCTGTTTATCAGACGTTTGAACGATGACGCAACGGGTCTGGAAAGCGTTCTTAAAATTTTTCAATGTATTCCAATTTATCGATAAAAAAAATAATTTTGAGATGACTTCCGGACAAAAAGATATTGATTATAACATCAGCATATTTACAATATATATTGAAAATTTTTTACTGAAATTATCGATATTTTAAGTGATAAAAAATGACCTCAATAATAGTTGCATGCAGTACAATATACGATGAACTGGCGCTGGCGATTAAAGAGACCGGCTGCCGGTTCCCGGTATTATGGATTGAATCGGGATTGCATATAAAGCCGGATGATCTTAAGACAAGATTGCAGAAAGAGCTGGATAATATTTATAATGTGGACCAGGTAATACTCGGATTCGGATATTGCGGCAATTCACTGCTTGGTTTGAAATCCGGCAGCTCCAGGATTGTTTTTCCGCGCGCCGATGATTGCATAACACTTATGCTCGGTTCTGTCGAGAACCGCAGGAAAATTTCCGATGAGATGAGCACGTATTTTCTTACAAAGGGATGGCTTGTATATGAAAGAAACATATGGGCGGAATACCTCGATACTGTAAAACGGATGGGAAAAGAAAAGGCCGACAGAATTTTTGCGATTATGCTCCGCCACTATAAAAGACTCGGTATTGTTGATACCGGGGCTTACGATCTGGAGGACTTCCTGAAAAAAACAGAGTCAATTGCAGATGAATTGAAACTGAAACATGAAGTCATTCCCGGAACTTTGACCTTTTTAAAAAAATTATTAACCGGTCCATGGGATGATGACTTTGTGATTATAAATCCGGGCGAATCTGTTAAAATGGAACATTTTTTCAATGCAAAATAAGATGAAAACCGGCTGGAAGTCATCTTACAATTATAGATACATATAAGTGATTAACGATAAATTGGAATACATTACAGAATTTTCTGCGGAATCAGACCTTCCTGGTCGGTTTTTCATGTTTTTGAACGCTTTTGCATCAGGTCTGAAAGGCGTCCTCAAAAATTCTGTAATGTATTCCAATTTATCAACAAATAAGCTATAATGTTGAGTTGACTTTTAAATATATATTTCATGGGAAAAAATAAATGAATGAAAAAAAATACGATCTTGCCGGTATAGGCTCGCCGCTTATCGATTTTACAGTTAATGTGGGTGATTCGGTTCTAAATGATCTTAATTTAAAAAAAGGCCAGATGCATCTCGTAGACGAGAATAAAAGCAGAGAAATATTCGGGAAGATCAGGGATTATAAAGTGACAAAAACTCCGGGCGGAAGCGCTGCAAACACGCTGGCCGGTATAGCTATCCTGGGCGGCAAAGGTATCCTGTTCGGTAAAGTGGGGAATGATCCCAACGCGGATTTTTATATTAACGAGACGGAAAAAAGCGGAGTAAAAGCAAGCCTTGGAAAGGACGACAGCATGACAGGGCACTGCATTACTTTCATCACTCCGGACTCGGAGAGGACATTTGCGACGCATCTTGGCGCAGCGATTAATTTAAAAAAAGAGGACGTAGATAAGAACGAAATTCAGGACAGTCGTATTCTGCATCTGGAAGGTTATCTTTTTGAATTACCTGAAGTTAGAGAAGCCGTCATTTACGCGGTACGATGCGCTAAAGAAAGTAATGTTATAATTTCCGTAGATCTTGCGGATCCGGGCCTGATTTTACGGATACCGGATGTGATCAGCAATTTTGTCGCCGACTATGCAGACATTGTTTTTGTCAATGAGCTGGAAGCGAAAGCATTTACCAGCAGGGAAAAAGAGGAAGCACTGGATATAATATATTCTTTCTGCGATACGGCAGTGGTAAAGCTTGGCGAACAGGGGAGCCTGATAAAAAAGGATGAGAAAACCTGCCGGATATCCGTTTGTAAAACTGATGTCATAAATACGAACGGAGCGGGAGATATGTACGCAGCAGGAATATTATACGGGATAGCTAAAAATATCCCCATTGAACGCGCTGGCAGGATAGCCAGCTATGTTTCGTCGCTGGTTGTATCTCAGGTAAGCACCAGGTTAGCTGAAAGGATCGATGTTGAGAGTATAAAGTAACTGATAAATATTTTATCGATTATCTAATTTTAAAATCCAATCCCCCAAAATATCAATTTTTAGGCAACACGATGTTGCCGCAAGCCGCTTCTTACAGGATGTATGCATTAGCGGCGAGAAAATTGATATTTTGGGGGATTGGATTTTATTACGTACTACACATTAAATTGGAATATAAAGCTCAAGCCCTGGCTTTATCGAACCCGGATTCTTTATATTATTGAGCAATACTATTTTTTTTACTTCCGTTTTATAAAACGCCGCAATACGGCTTAAATTTTCTCCGGTTTTAACGACGTGTTTTTTAAGCTTATCATATTTAATATCATATAAATAGGTAATATTGCTTTCAAGCTTTTCTTTACAGCCTGAAGGTACTTTAAAAACGTACTTTTTTTCATAAGGCGGCGTAATGTTCTGTTTTAACTCAGGATTTAGAAGCTTAAGTGTCTCGATGGAAACGCCGCATAAATCCGCGGCCTGACGGATTTTCACCGGATAATCGAATACGATTTTTTCGCTTTCAGGCAATGATGGCGTCAGAGTATCTTCGTCCATACCAAATAGCTTTTGATTCTTATAAATGACAAGCAAAGCCGCAAAGCGGAAAATATATTCGTTTGTTTCTTTTACAAAAGCTTCATCTTCGAGTAATTTGAAAAAAGAACCGGACTTTTTCTTTTTCATGACTTTTTTAATATAACCGGCTCCGCCGTTATAGGCTGTAAGCGCCGCTTCCCATGAACCGAATGTCGCATATAATGTCTTTAAATGCCGCATCGCCGCGGCAGTAGATTTTTCAATATCCCTTCTTTCGTCGACCCAGTTATTTACTTTCAGATTCAGCGATTTCGAAGTTGCTTTCAAGAATTGCCATAAACCCACAGCCCTGCTTCTGGAAACGGCAAACGGATTAAAAGCGCTTTCAAGCAGCGGCAAAAGTGAAATATCTTTAGGCATATCGTTATTTTGACTGCAGATCTCCTCAATTGTCTTTAAATATTTATTCGACCGGGCAATAGCGACCGTTAAATAATCTCTTCCCTCGTTGAGATATAAATCGATAAATTTTCTTACCTGCTTATTCCTGCATATCGAAAGATCATCTATTGACTCAAAGAAGTTTTTACCGTCAGCGGAAGGGAGAAAATAAAATTCCGGGTTCAGGCGGTTGCTTTCATAATAAAAAATCTCTTTATTGCATCCGGTTTTGAAAATATCGATAATTTCCCACGAAAAAGCATTTTTTGCAAAAAGGCAGAATACCGCAATAATTACGAATTTTAAAAAATTATTATTGGCTAATATATTCATAATGCTATATTCCAGATAATTTTATTTCAAGGCGTAATACCTTGACGCTTGCGTCGAGGATGTAAGCCTATCGATTTGCGGAGCAAATCGATAACGCCTTGAAACATAATACCCCGCCGATACCGAAGGTGACGGCCGGTACGTCAGTACCGGAGGCTTGCCCCGGGGAATTTTATTTCGATTATTATTTGACAATGTAAAATAATTGGATCTATTTTTGTTATCCAACCTATAAACAGAATAATTATAGACGATACCTTATGTTCATTTGTGTTGAATTAAGCTGCTATTCTAATAAAATACAGTATATCCGGGCAAATAGTTTTTTAACGTAAACGATAAAATATGAAAGAAATCACAAAATATATTGCAAAAGAGCAGTTATATCCGTTTTTGACCGGATTTGTTTTTTTTACATTTATTCTGATGCTTCAGCAATTTTTTTCTCTCGCAGACCTGCTGATAAACAAAAATGTAAAGATTATTCTTGTCGTTAAATTGTTTTTAATAATTTTACCTATCACAATGTCGCTGACTGTGCCGATGTCAGTATTGTTTTCTTCAATAATGGCGCTTGCAAGGTTATCGGGTGATTCTGAAATAACCGTATTAAGAGCGTCCGGCATTTCCATTTACCGTATCATTAAACCGGTCATAATGTCAGGATTGCTCATTTTTGTTTTTATGCTTATTTTCAATGAGACCGTACTTACATATTGCCATAAAAATTATAATAAGTTTTTTATTGAAATAATAAAAAGCAGCCCTGCTGCAATGCTTGATGACGGAATTTTTACAAGCATGGGGGACAAGACCATATGGGTTCAGAAAATAAATAAAAAAGACGGCCGTTTAAATAATATTATGATTTATAATAAGAATAACAACGGAGGCTGGGATATAATCAAAGCAAAATACGGCAAAATACGACAGAATGAAGACGGCAGTAAAACATTGAAGATGATTTCCGGGAAATTGTTTTCAAGTGAGCTTACATCCGAATCTTTTTCAATAATAGATTTCAGCAACGGTAATATGGAACTTTTGCTTTCGGACAGTAAAATTGAATATAATGTCGCAGATAAAAAAAATCCTTCGGAATTGAACAGTATGGAATTGTATAGTATGCTTAAATCCGGAAAACTTAAAATAAATGAGAGAGATACGGCTTTATTCTGGCTTGAATTGTTTAAAAAAAGCTCAATAGCTTTCAGTTGTCTTGTATTCGTAATAATCGGAGCTCCGGTAGGGATTTCGTATAGAAGGAGCGCGAGGGGAATCGGATTCGGGATAAGCCTTGTGATATTTTTTATTTATTACATTTTATCCATGCTGGGGCAATCACTGGCTGTGAGGGGATCGATAAGTCCGTTCATGGGCGTATGGTATCCTAATCTCATCATACTTGCTGCCGGAATTATTTTAATTAAATATAAGGAAAAAGCATAAAGCTAAATTATAGATGGTATTGATATTGCTCTGCATATATAATTCTGGATTCTAATACGAATTTATCCATTAATAATTGGTTTTGGGGCACACTTTAGATCAAATTCGATTTACGGCGGGTTTGATTAAAAAGATGTTGAAAAAATAATTCGATCTGTATTTATTTGCGACAGGACGATTTTATCAAAGAAGGAAATTCCGATGGAAAGTGTCTATATATGGTATTTAACTGATAACGAGGCCGGAGTTGAAATAACCGGCAGAATAAAGAATATCGGCCTGAATGTCAAATTATCAAATATTAAAGCTCTCGGTGATGCTCTGAAAAATGAAACTGTCGAGGAATCGAATATCAATATTTTCATTTTTGATTTTATAAACATTGGGCTGCCGGATACCTTAAATCTGATCAGGGAAGATCAGAGACTGCAGGATTGTCAGAAATTTATTGTGTTAAATAAAATTAAGATCAAGAAGGCTGTTGGCTCATCGATAAATTTTCTGCATACGGAATTCTTATCAAGACCGCTTAACAAAAGAGAATTTATACTGCTTCTTGAAAAATCAGTTATTGTGGAAAGATACAGGGAAGTCATGAAATTTGTTTCAAAGGAAGCGGAAAACAGGATAGGCGCATACGAGAATTTAATGGATATCAACAGGAGGGAATTATTCATTACTGATGAAGAAAAAGAAGACTTCAAAAATATTCTCAATCATGAAAAGAATCTGCTGAAAAAACATGACGAGTTGAACAATGCGATTAAGGAATATACTATGTTGAGACAGAAAGAACTGTTCCACAACAAAAACAGAATTAAAGCCGAAGAAATGCTGGAAGAGCTCCGGCGCCAGGAGCTTCTTGATGCCAACAAGATTATAAAAGCCCAGGAAAATGTAATCGATTTTTCGTCGAATAAGCTGATTGAAGCAAACCAGATCATCCAGGCTAAAGATTCGGTTGAGGAGCTTGGAAGACAGGAAGCTGTAAGATTGCATAAGGAATTAAAAAAATTACGGATTAAAAGCGAAAAACAATCAACGGAGATCGTTGAATTAAAGAAGAAGATCTCTTCGTTAAAAAAAAATAGTCATAAGGAACAGACCTGAAATTTATGGAATGGGATAGCGTTTTACAGGATGTTGTTCAGGATGGGTCGATAAGAGAACTGTATCTGAAGAAAATTCCTGTATTGATAACCTGTGATAACTGGAAAAAGGTTGAGCCGATAGGATGGGTCGAACATAAAACAAACCTGGCCTATTATAAAGGTGGTCTTGTAAAACTGAAAGGAAGGATATATTTCGTTTCTGATAAAACCATTGATGCCCTGTCGGAATTTATTAATATAAAGTTCAAAAGCAAGATAAATGTTATAACGGATTAATCAAAGCCAGCATCGTCATCGAACAGATTAATAACCGCGTCATTTTCTTTGGCGGACTTAATGAATTTATCCATATATTTTTTGTCAATTATCGCGTAATTAGGAGAAATTCGTTTAATAATGCCGTTTTTAATTTTACTGTGCGCAATTTTATCGATGAAAGACTGCTGATTCGCGTACAGTACCGCCGCATTGAATATTTTTATCCTGATCGTCTGGCTTACCCATTCGGAAATAAGGAAGTTGAGATTATCCGGTATCTCGGTCTTCAAATACTTTTTTAGAATATAAAAGAACATATCGTTGGACATGCCCCTCTTCAGAGATGTTAAGATGGATTCTCTGCTTATCCGAGTATGCAGGATTACGTCGTCAATAACGATATCAGTGTGTGTCAATATATGGTAAAGGGCATCCGAAGGGATTTCTTTCTTGGGTGTTATCAGAATAAAATTTGGATTTAAATATATTTTTTTAATATCTTTCGGGGTTTTATCCTGCGATTCATCTGAAATATTGATGTCTTTGATATGAAGTTTTTCCGCAATTCTCAACCCGATGTCGGATAATTTTATGCGGTTGTCCGCAATTTCAATAATGCCCGAGATGCACAGAAGTCTGAGGCAGACCATAAAATTTTTTTTGATTTTCTGCCTGATCTGCCTTATATTAATGAATTGTCCGCCGGATACCTGCGAAATGGTCTTAACAAAATATACCGATTCGATAAATTTACAGGTATTATCCGTATTTTTATTGATAAGGTCTATGACCAGAATCAGGTCGTTATACTCCGGGATCTCAAACGGAGATTCAAGGAGAGCATTGTCCTTTGACAGGTCATGCAGCTGTTTAATGATATTCAGCAGCCACTCAAGGGGACTGTCCAGAAACTTCTCGATATTTTTAAATGAAATTATTACCGAGTCGTTGCTGATTGTTATACAGTTTTGTATAAAAAGCAGGTACAGGGACAACTGGGTGAGCCTTGCAGGTTCAAATTCAGTACCGTCTATATCAAATAGCTTTATCATTGAATCATCCAGGTGTTTTATATCGATTTTTCGGAATTCCTTCTGTTTGGTAAGAAATAAGCCGAATGTCGAGACTATATCGTATGATTTCAGCAGGTTGAGCAGTAAATGGTACCTGTTATGAATATTAATATTCTTTCTGGAATCATCGACGGCACCGGTTACCAGTGCGATAAATATTTTTTTATTTAAAATGATGAATGTTTTTCCGGATTCAATCAGATCATGATATATATTGATGTACTTATTTTCGATAAGATCTGAAAGAACATTTTTTGGAGTTTGAACCTTGTGCGATCGGACGTGTTCGTCGAATTCATCAAGGGCTATAATCCCGCCGGCATTATAGATATATTCGATATATCCGACAGATGATTTTTTTAATCCGCGGGCGGCTGTTTTGCATTTGGAGAAATCTTTTAATTCAATGATGTTGTTGATATCGTTGAAATAATTATAGATCAGGCTGTTGTCGATCGGATTTAAAAAACCGCGGATCTCGGGGATAAGATAGATCTTGTCCAGTTTATTGTTTATTTTTTGTCTGTTCTTTAAAACGGTTACCAGCAGAATCCGTGAAAGATTGCCTGTAAATCTTTCAATTTTTACGGTATCAAGATTAAGTCTTTTCTCCAGTTCCGAAAAAGTTATCCCGTTTTTTTCCTTGTAGGCCGCATCAAGTATTTTCATTTCCTCGGGACTAAGACTTGAAATTACATGCGACATACCCTGATATGAAAGCAGAGTCGAAGCTATCTCGTCCGCAGGATTTTTTATTGATGATTTAATGTTAAGTATTTTTTTTACTTCTTCAAGATTACGTGTGGATAAGCTTTTTATTATTTCCGATAAATTTTTCATGATAAAAAAGTTGTGGACAGTATATAATGATTATTTTATTAAATGCCTATTTGATCCAAGGTGAATAATCGATCTTTTTATAAGCAGGGATATCCCTCCCTGTCAGATAACGCGGGAAAATACAATTATTCACCGGGTACTATTAAATATAGTCGCATTTATTTCTGCAATCAGTTTTATAAAATAAATCAGAAAATTATGTGACGTTCCATAAGGGGATATCACCGTTCCCGGAATATGATAAACTATACTGGTCCTCATTATTTGAGCAGATAAAGGATTTATTCAGGAGTAGATATATAATGCTGCAATTTTTAAAATTAGATAAAAACCGAATTAATGACGCCGAATTTTCCGTGATATCCGGACGTGAAAGTTTTAAATTTTTTATCAGGAGATTCGGATATGTAATATTTTTTCTTTATTCGACAATTTTTGTGGCGGCAATCGATCCGTTTGTCAACACATCTCTTGAAAGATTCGTTTTTTTTATCGGCGGTTTTTTAACAAGTATTATAATTATAAGGCTTTTCAATCATATCATTAAATATCTGAATTTCTCCGGAGGAGGATTATACTTAAGATCAAACCAGGTCATCATTCAGAATAAACAGGGAAAGACGGAAATTTCAACCGATAACATAAAGAATATCGAGGTGAATGCGCTGGGTAACCTAGTTATTCGTGAAGCCGGGAGAAGTACGGTATTCCCGCTTATGCTTTTAGCCGGCAGTAACAAAGAAAAATTGATATCCAGCTTCGAGGATCATTCACCGAAAAGGACGTTATTTTTTAAAAAAGTCTATGATTTTTTCGATGCTTTACTGGTGGCCTTTGTTCTCGCGATGCATATTCGGGAATATATTATACAGGCATATTATATTCCGTCGGGTTCAATGGAAGATACGCTGCTTGTTGGAGATCATTTGCTGGTTGAGAAAATCACGTACGGCCCGATTATTCCAAAGATGACGGGAATGAAAAGGGAAATACATTTGACATTTCTCGGCATAAGGAGCATTGAAAGGAACGATATCATCATTTTCAAGCCGCCGAATGAAATAGAACGCGATTTCATTAAAAGATGCATAGCTCTTCCGGGCGATGAGGTGCATATAAAAAATAACGCTGTTTACGTTAACGGCAAAAAAGTGGAGAACAATCCTTCCGGGAAAGGATTTACAAATTACGACGGATTCGGCGAAAAAAGGATTGAAGGCATCGTCCCTGAAGGTCATGTAGTCGCTTTAGGCGATAACCGCGAGAATTCTTCGGACAGCAGATATTTCGGTTATTTGCCCATTGAAAGGATAAAGGGGAGGGCGTTCATTCTATACTGGAATACACAGCATATTAAGAAACTTGATTTTTCAAGATTCGGTTTAATAAGATAGAAAATGTTTTGTAAGTGAATTATTTTCTTTGCTGAATTTTTTTTAACGCTGTTGATTCGCAATTTCTTCAATAAAATATTTTAATGAACCAGAAGGTTTTCAGAAAAAGGGTATTAGTGACGGGCTTATTCATAACGGGTATAGCCTTTTTTTTTATTTATAGACTGGCTGATCTCCATTTTTCATCCAGAATTTCCATAGCGCCAAAAAATAATTTTGAAACTAAACGCGGATATATAAAAGACAGGAACGGGGATCTTTTAGCCGTCAGCGTCGAAAAAAATTCGTTGTTCATAAATCCCGGGGAAATAGACAATCCTGCCAGGCTTTCAAAAGCTCTTTCCATATGTATCGGATTTTCGGAAAAATCAATTTTGGAAAAAGTAAACAGAAGTAAAAGATTTGTCTGGATAAAAAGAAAACTCGACGATACTGAATATTCAAGAATTAAAAGTCTGAATCTCAGGGGAATTCATTTTATCAGGGAATATCATCGCGTTTATCCGAATGAAATGCTTGCCGCCAACATTCTCGGATTTACGGATGTGGACAACAACGGTCTTGAAGGCGTCGAATACAAATTCAACGATCTGTTATTATCGAAAAACAGGTTCGATATTTTCAAGAGCGAAGATAAGGTAAGATTTAAAAATAATATCGTATTAACAATTGACAGGTATATCCAATACATAGCCGAAAAAGAGATTAAATACGCAGTTAATGCCAGCAACTCAACACAGGGCTCGGCGATTGTGCTCGAGGTCAAAACCGGAAAAGTTCTGGCAATAGCGAAATATCCTTCTTTTAATCCTAATTATTATTATAAATATTCAAATGAAGAAAGAGGGAGCTTTTCGATCGTTAACGCCTTCGAACCGGGCTCAACTTTAAAAGTAATAGCTCTTGCCGCCATTCTTGAAAAAAATCCGGCTGCAGTGCAGAAAGAATATTTATGCAGCGGGAGTATGGTCATAGGAGACACAACTGTTAACTGCACAAAAGTGCACGGCAGAGTCAATATGACCGATATTATAAAGTATTCATGCAACGTAGGCATTATGCAGGCCATTAAGTCCGTCAGCAAAGAGGATTTTCTGGAAACCTTAAGAAAATTCGGATTCGGTGAAAAGACAGACATAGAACTTCCCGGAGAGGCGTCCGGTATATTAAGGACGGTTGAAGAATGGTCCGGGCTGTCGAAATATTCGATCTCGATAGGGCAGGAGATATCTGTTACGTCATTGCAGATGGCTGCGGCGTTCGGAGCTATCGCTAACGGAGGCGTTTATCTTTATCCGACAATTATCGAGAGAATTGAATCGGAAGACGGCGATGCGATCCAGTATTATTCTTTGCGTAAAAAAGGCAGGATTATCAGCAGCATTAATGCGTCCAGGATACTGCAGATGATGAGGACTGTCGTTTCCGGAGGTACCGGCGGGCTCGCGGACTTTGAGTATTACAGCCCGGCAGGCAAGACAGGCACCGCTCAAAAATCAATAAAAGGGGTTTATACGGGCAATAAATACATTGCTTCATTTATAGGAATTGCTCCTTTGCGCAATCCCGATATCTGCGTATTGGTTGTGCTTGACGAACCGAAAAAGCTGACGTCCGGCGGCGAGGCTGCAGCGCCGGCATTTGCGAGAATAGCAAAAAAAGCCCTCATCCACAGGGGAGAGAAGATCAATAAAATAACGGCAAAAGATCCTGTCGGTAGGAAATCCAAAGAAAGAAAATTTGACGGAGTAACAATGCCGGATTTCAGAGGTCTTTTGATGTCCGAGTCTGTTGAGCTCTTGATTAAAATACAGGATAAATACAGCATTGGATACAATTTTTCCGGCGAAGGAAAAGTTAATTCCCAGGTACCTGCTCCTGGCACGAGGCTGACAGGCAAAGTGCAGATAATTCTTAATTTAAGAGATCAGTAATGATATCTTTCTATGAAGAATCTATAAAGAGAATTAGAAACAGCAATCCTGTTTTATTCTCAACACTGGAAACTACCGGCAAAAGCGAAATAATAAGTGTCGTCGATTCCAGGGACGGAGAGAAAGTACCGGTCATTGAGAAAAATAATTCAAAGATATTAATCCACAGTAAGTTCGATCCTCAAAAAGAAGCTGCGAGGATGATCTCCGAGGTCGATACTTCTGAATTCGATCTGTTTGTGGTTTTCGGATTCGGTTTCGCGTATCATATTGAAGAGCTTTTGAAAAGGATCGGCTCCGATGCCACCGTGCTTGTCCTTGAAAAAGATCCGGCCATTATAAAAGAAGCTATGATTTCAAGAGACCTCGCGGATTTACTTGATGACGGCAGACTTAAAATAATTGCTAATCCGGATGAAGAAAAGATATCCGATACTCTTAAGGGCAGGTCGTCTCACAGGGTAAGTGTTGTCATACACAGAGGCTCTTTTCAGCTGGATCCCGCTTATTACAGCAATTTAAACAGAGTGATCAATTCCTATCTTTCCACGAAAGAAGTAAACATCGCCACTCTTTCGAAATTTGAAAAGACATGGGCTTCAAATATCGCCAGAAATATCCTGGAATTCATCCGCCTGCCGGGTGCGAAAATGTTTTACGATAAATTCAAAGGCATTCCCGCGATCGCGGTCGGCGCAGGACCTTCTTTGACGGACAGCATTGACTTTATTAAAAGCAATATCGGGAAAGCCGTGATTATTTGCGTGGATACTTCGTACAGGATATTAAGAGAGCATGGTATAATTCCGCATTTTTGCGTAACAGTTGATCCGCAGCTAATAAATGCCAGGTATTTTGAAGGCGACGCCAGGTGTGAAACGGTTTTCATTACCGATCCGACGGTTCATCCTTCTGCATTTCGCTTTATAAAAGGGGATATTGCGTCTGCCGGCATGGTATTCGACATGATGAAATGGATCGAAGAGATCGCCGGAGAGAAAGGAGAGCTGACGTACGGCGGATCGGTAATGACGAACGCATACGACTTTGCTAAAAGAATCGGCGCCGCCCCCGTCGTACTTGTCGGCCAGGACCTTGCCTTTACCGGCGGACTTGCGCATGCGCGCGGAGCTTATCTGGATGAAGAGGTATTTCTTCACCAGAACAGATTTTTCAATATTCTAATGAAGAACAGGTTACAGCTCACGGCGCTTCCAGGGATAAGGATAAAAGGAATACGCGGCGATGTATACACCAATCAGAAGCTTATGATATTCCTTACATGGTTTGAGAAAAGAAACGATCCCGACCTCATAAACGCAAGCTTCGGCGGAGCGTACATTAAAGGAATTAGGCACTGCACTGCTGAGGAGATAAAATTCCCGGCTGTCTGCTTCGATATTTTTAAGCTGATACGCGGGATTTACGATGCGAATATAATTAGAAACGATGAGACGGCCGAAATAAAGCGAGTTCTGTTCGAGAGATGCACTTCCATGAGGAGCGAGCTTGATCCGCTGTCGGAAACCGTTAACCGGGCTGTCGCATTATCGGAAGAGCTTATAGAGCTCATTCAAAAGAACAGCAGGGACGGCAAGCTCGATTATATTCTTAAAAAACTTGCTGAAACGGATAAAATGATCAACTCCAAAGCGACAGTCAAAGAAATGATAGGCTTTACTGTGCAGCGGGTCATTCATACAATAACAGAAGGATACGATATAAATGATGATGATCAAAACGTAAATAAACATGAACTTATCTCAAGAAGATCGCATTTTTTTTATAAAGGAATTCAGGAAGGAATCGAGTTTAATAAAAAGATTTTAAATAACATGATAAAATTACTTGAGTTTTCTTTTCCTGGTCCCCAGGCTTCCAAATAATACTTTACAAATTATAAAGCTTATTTTATGTTGTTTTTCCGATAAAATAAATATTTTTTACCTCAAATGAATGTATCACCGCACAAGAAATCATTCAGATACAAATTGTTTGAGAGACCGCGCATTAGAAATCTGATTAAATATATTCGCCGCCTGAGACGAGAAAAAGAATTATATTGAATTATTTTCTGTAATAATTATTTTAATATATAGATTCGGTGGAGGATTTTGAATGTTAAAGGAATATCAGACTGGTCAAATAAGGAATGTAGTAATTGTCGGGCACAGCAGTACCGGCAAATCGACGCTCCTCGATTCGATGCTCTTTACAGGGGGTAAAATCGAAAAAATCGGAAATCCGCAGGATGGTACTCTTGTTTCGGACTTTGACGAAGAGGAAAAAAAGCGGCACATGTCGATCAAAAGCGGCATGGGTTTTGTCGAGTTCGAGGACGTAAAGATCAACATAATCGATACTCCCGGTCTTGCCGACTTCGTGGGCGATGTTCGCGCCGGTCTTCAGGCTGCCGAAGCGGCAATAATAGTCGTAGATGCGGCCGACGGCGTGCAGATTGAAACCGAAAAAGTTTACAGATATATATCCGAAAATAAAATACCCAGGCTCTTTTTTGTTAATAAAATGGACAAGGACAGAGCCAATTATTCCAATGTTATCAAAGATATCAAAGAAAAATTAAATGCAAATGCAATGCCGCTTGCCGTGCCTATAGGAGAAAGCGGTTCGTTTTCAGGTCTTATAGATATTCTGAAAATGAAAGCCGTGACATCGAAAGGGGACGGCAGGGACGTGCAATATGCGGCGATCCCAGATGAACTATCCGATACTGCCGAAGAATACAGAATGATGATGACTGAGCTTTCCGCAGAAGGTGACGATGCTCTCATAGAGAAGTTCCTGGACGGCGGCCAGCTTACTGAAGATGAAGTGCATAAAGGCATAAAAAGTCTCCTGGCGCAGGCAAAAGTCGCGCCGGTCGTCTGCGGAGCGGCTTTAAAGGCAATAGGAATAAAAACTCTCCTTGAGACTATTAAGAATTTCGTTCCTGCACCTCCGCTTGGGACCCAGTTCAAGGGCCATAATCCGAATGACCAGTCTAAAGAGATAATTGTGGATTGCCTGCCTGATAAGCCTTTCTCTGCGGTTGTCTGGAAAACAAACATCGACCAGTATGCGGGAAGATTTAATTATCTGAAAATAATATCCGGCCAGCTGACGCCGGACTCCGAAATGCTTAACGCAAATAAGAACATAAAAGAAAGAGCATCCAAGCTGTCCGCATTGATAGGAAATAAACTGTATGACGTTCCAAGACTGATCTGCGGCGACATTGGAGTGGTCGTTAAACTTGAAAAGACATCGACCGGAGATACATTAAGCGATGCCAAACATCCTGTTGCGTTGCATTTAATAAAACTGCCGCATCCGGTCTTTTCATACGCTATAGAAACTCCGAATAAAGCTGATGAAGATAAAGTCAGCCAGGTTTTTCACAAGGTAGCCGATGAGAATCCTACCATACAATTTTCCTTTAATCCTGAAACCAAAGAAACGGTTCTCGCAGGTATGGGGGAAATGCAGCTCGACATTATTTTAAAGTCGATTGCAGATAAGAACAAGATCGAAATAAAGACAAGGACCCCGCGTATTTCTTATAAGGAAACCATTACAAAAAAAGCGGAATCCCAGTATAAGCATAAAAAACAATCGGGCGGTCATGGCCAGTACGGGGAAGTCTATATCAGAGTGGCTCCTTTGAAAAGAGGGCAGGGATTTGAGTTTAAAGACAGCATTGTAGGCGGAGTAATTCCAAGGAACTATATCCCCGGCGTTGAAAAGGGGCTGAGAGAAGGCCTGGAAGAGGGAGTACTTGCGAAATTCCCGCTTGTGGATATCTGGGTTGAGCTTTATTACGGATCTTACCATGATGTCGATTCTTCGGAAATGTCGTTTAAAATTGCCGGAAGAAATGCTCTGAAACTGGCGGTGGAACAGGCAGGGCCCCAGTTGCTTGAGCCTATCATGGAAGTAACGGTATACGTTGACAAGGAATTCATGGGAGATATACTGAACGATATAACCAGCAGAAGAGGACGTGTGCTTGGCATGGGAGGCGGCGAGGAAGGCGGCAGTTCATCGGTGAAAGCAAACGTTCCTCTGGCGGAAATGCTAAAGTATTCAATTGATCTCAGATCCATCACAAGCGGAAAAGGATCATTCGAGATGAAGTTTTCGCATTACGATCCGATTTCCGGCAAGATAGCGGAAAAAGTGATCGAAGAGAGGCGTAAACAGCTGGAACAGGAAGCGAATAAATAACGCAGGCTGATAAAAGGCCATCCGTCGGGATGGCCTTTTAATTTGTCGGCAGATATATTTTTTTATATTATTAACTAAAAGACAGAAAGATGGTAAAAGAATCCGAAATAAAATATTCTATAAAACTTTCACTGGTTCTGCTCCTTTCATTATTCATACATGTGATCATTTTTTTAGGTATTTTATTGCCGGCATATCAGGATTTTTTGAATTTTCTGACATTTAAAAATGTCATGGAAAAGTCCGGAGGAGGCAGGGATATCATTGTTAACATAAATGAGGATAATAAAAGAATTATCGATGATAAGACGCTTCTATCGGAAAAGGATTCTTCCGCCAGGGGATATATTACTGAAAAAAAAGGCGATCGGTGGCTTAATAATTCCAGGGATTTCGCCTTGAGAAAGGGGACTAAATCTTCCGGGAGGGATAGGGAAAGATATGTCAACAGGCAAATAAAAACCGGTATTCTATTAACGGATAATACGGAACTGGTTATTGAAATGATGCGGCAGTCTGTCGGCGGCCTTGCCGGAGAAGGAGGCGCTGACGAATTTACGACAATACCCGATAAATATAGTTACACAAAAGAAAACGCAATATATTACTCCAATGACGGAACATTTTCTTTTAATACTTTAAGGTTTAAACCTTTTAAATATTTTAAAGAAATGAAGGATAAAATCGCCAGCAACTGGTTTCCGCCTCTTCTTGCCAATGTCGCCATATACGGCTATGATCCGGTTACCGGGAGCTATACGCCGGGCAGATTGCGAATAATGGCTATTCCCAACCAGGTAGTTAAACTTTACTTTGTAATGAACAGGAACGGCGACGTACTTGATGTGAAAATCGTCGATTCAATGGGAAACAAAACCCTCGATTCTTCGTGTGTCGATTCAATAAAAAATTCAAGGAATTTCGGCAAAGTCCCGAGGGAAATAGAAGGGGAGCAGATATTAATCCGTTTTGTCTTTATTTATGTAGTTGAATAACACCATAACCGGTTTGCATCCTAACCGGCGCGTTTTATCAGGTCGGCCAAAGTGATTTTACCGATGATACCTTCTTTCGATTTCATCATTTTATTGAATAGATCTTCAATAATTTTTTTTAATTTGTCGCGCGAAGAGATTAGACCCGGGACAAGCAGGCTTACATCGTGCGTCAGCGCGATTATATCGGATAAATAAATATTTTTGGACGAATTAGCCGGGGATATGTTTTCATCCGACTCAACGATGAATTTTTCTTTCTTGAAAATATCCAGAAAATAGTTCAATTCATCGCGGTCGCTTGTCGTAATCTTCAAAAGTTCTTTATAGCCGGTAGATCCTTTCCCGCTTTCGAATTTTTTATAAATACTGTACAGGATAGAGATCCCGATGTATAAACGAATGTTATCGCTTATTTTTAATGATTTTTTCAGTTTTAAATAAGTATGGGGATGCATAAGCGTATAAGATACTTCCGCTCCGTAAAGCACGATCAGAAATGACGTGTAAACCATAAGCAAAAATATGGGAATTGCGGCTAAAGCGCCATAAATGGCAAGGCTTCCCTTGCTGAACTCCTTTACGTATATCTCAAACATCATAATGAAAATAACCCATACGCTTCCGGTGAAAGCTGCGCCTATGGCGGCCGGCTTAAAAGGAACTTTCGTGTTCGGAAAGAATACATATATCAGCAGAAATAACAGCCATATAAAAATAAACGGCGCTAAAAAATTTATGATGTATAAAATGAAGCTTTTGCCTTTTACACCTTCCCATGTGGCTCCTTTATCCTTTGATTTAAGGATCATCCCGTTGTCGCCGAATACCAATATCGTATTATTCGCTATTTTTAAATAATTTATATTACTTACCGACAGGTCCCTTCTATACCAGTTCTGCCCCCCGTCTGTTGTTGAAATGATCATTCCCTTGCCGCCGGCAATGTAACCGGCGGATTTGTCTCTAAAAGCGGCTGTGTAGAAATTCGTATCTGAATATTTTTTTCTTTCCCACGACTTTCCGGCATCATCGCTGAAAAGAATTATTCCTTCGTCGCAGGCCAGAATGATATGATCCTTATTAATAAAATACGAAGTATTGATATTAACGTATGTTTTTTTTATTTTTGCTTCCTGAATATTTAGATAGTCCCATGTTTTGCCAAAGTCCTCCGATGTGATTATCAAGCCTCTTTCCCCGGTTATTATGCCGCGGTTCTTGTAGAATGTAATTGATTTTAAATTTACGTTAATATCTCTCCATTCTTTTATTTCGATATGCTCCCACCCGTCATTTGTGGCGACCAGATAGCCGTTGTCGGCAGCAATGAAACCTTTGGTTTCATCCAGCATATGGATATCATTAAATCCAAACGTACCCAGTTTTTTTAACGCCCATGACTTTCCGCTGTCGTTTGTATACAGTAAAAATCCGTTCTTGCCGGCTATCCATCCGTAATTTTCTATAAATTGTATGTCCGTAAATTCGGTTTTATTATATTCAAGCTCTTCTACTTTAAACTCCTGCATCATCAGTGTTTTTGTAGTCGCATCAAAGTGGTAAACTTCCTGGTTCTCAAAATCTATCTGGTTAATGGAAACAGGAGTATATTCACTCGAGAGATTTTTTGAACGGATGATATTAGCTTTGCTTCCGACAGCCCATATTGTCCCGTCCGCAGTGATCTCCGCGGCATTGTTGTTCGGGGAAGTGAGCACCGATGTTGCCTGGCCGGCCAGCGTGCTGCCGGATATGATCAGGATAGGCCCCAAAGACAGAGCCGCCCAGAAATATATTATTTTTAAAAATATTGTGCGGCCTGCTTTTATTTTCCAGATGTCATTTAACGATTTATCGAGGGTTCTCAATACTGCTGTAGCGGAGAATATCAAGATAACGGCTCCGATCCCGCCGATCTTGCCGGCGTTATCGATAAGGCTGGAAATAGTTTCCAGTACCGGATCAATATTAATTTTAATATTGTGCTCAATTAAAAATGTGGTAATTGTGGAGAAAAATTCATCCTTTTGATCGCCGACTTTCTTAAAGAATGAATAATAGACCGTAAGAACTACGGTAAGAGTCGGTATAAGGGAAATAAGAGTCGTATAGGCAATGGACGATGCTTTGGTAAAACAGTCATCTTCCCAGAATTTTTTAGAAGAAGCGACAAGAACCTTATATACGTTTATAATCTTTTTATTGTATTGGGAATCTCCTGAATAGATTTGATCGATTATTTTTTTTAAATCAATTATATTTGAATTTATTTTTTTAAATATTGAATGTATTTTTCTCAGGAATTTCATTCCAGAACTCCTTTCAGTCAGTCTGTTGATCATTGTATCGGTTTGTTCCTGCTCCCGAAAGAAAATTAATCCGATGGGAATACGGGCTATAACCGGATTTTTTTCATACTAAACGATTAAAACCGCGTTCTGTAAAAATGTTTTTGATCGACGTCGTTCATAGATATATTCGGCTGTAAAATTATGATTAGTTATTTAAATTTTATTCAAATAATAACGAAGATTACAAGAATAAAATAAATAAAAGAATTGAATTTTAGATTCATCCGAAAAAAACAGAACGCGATGAAAATCCATTTATATTTCCTGTTAAAATATTTTTATAATATATTCTTAAGTTTGAAGTAAAACATGCTTTCCTCCGCTGGAAGCGGGGAAAAGCATGTAAGTATCGGATTGGGATGAATTATATAACGTGTTCTGTCAAAATGATAAGCAAATTTTAAAAGGGGATATTGTCGTCGGAGAATGGATTTTCATTCGCTCCAGCAGTAACCGGAGCTTCAGCGGAAGCGTTGCTGACCGCCTGATCGGTACTTTTGCCGTCAAGAAATTGAATATTATCCGTAACTATTTCTATTTTCGACTTTTTATTGCCGTCCTTATCTTCCCATCTTCTCTGCTGCAGTCTTCCTTCAATTGCTATCCTTCGTCCCTTCTGGCAATACTCTGCCAATATCTCGCCCATTTTACCCCATGCGATACAGTCAAAATATGATACCTCTTCTTTTTTTTCACCGCTATTGGTGCTGTAAATCCTGTTGGTTGCTATGGAAAAGTTGGCTACTGCAGATCCGCTTTGTATGTATTTTAATTCCGGATCCCTGGTCAATCTGCCTATTATTGTCACTCTGTTTAAATCTCCGGCCATATCTTCCTCCTGGTGGAATGATTTATTTCAAGGCGTGATACCTCGATGTTTGCGTCGAGAATGTAAGCCTTTCGATTTGCTTCGCAAATCGATAACGCCTTGGAATATATTATCCCCGCCGACACCGAAGTTGACGGCCGGCATGTCAGTACCGGGAGCGCGCTCCGGGGAATTTCATTTAGGTTTATAAATGAATCGATATAATTATAATTTTACAAGTAAAAAAAGATGTCTAACAAAATTAATTTAAATTTTTAATTTTTAACGGCTGATTAAGCCCGATAAGCAAACAGGAAATAATAAAATTTGGAAAGTTATCCGTAAGTTACTTCAATATGTTTGAATTCAAACGCATATACAAAAATACATAAAAATTGTATTGACTGAAATATATAGGGAAGCTAAGGTTGTAAAAAACTATAAACTAAAGGAAGTGATATATTGATGGCAAGTCCTATTGAAGTTGAAGTCAATGGCGACCTGGAAAGGGCATTTAAAAATTTAAAAAAGAAAATGGCGTTTGAGGGTGTTTTTAAAGAACTTAAAAGAAGACGGTATTATGAAAAACCCAGCGCCCAGAAAAAAAGGAAACAGGAAGAAGCTGAAAGAAGACGAGTGAAAAAAATGAGAAGAATGATGGTGCACAGTCCTCTTAAAAAAGTCCAGGGACCCGGCACAAGGCCTTTCCAGAAAGACCAGTCCATGCCGGAAGATCAGGTTAAAACGAATCAGCAAAAATTTTAAGATGTAAGATCAGAAGTGTGATGAAATACATTTTCATTTAAAAATCCGGTTAATCCGGATTTTTTTTTGACAAAAATCTGCTTTTCTTAATGATTATGTTATGATTGTAAAAAAAGACCTCAGTCCTCTCGCTGAAAGATGCAGACCTAAAAATCTGGGGGAATTTATAGGCCAGAGTCATCTTATGGCGGGCGGGAAAATACTCCATGCCGTATTCGAGAAAAAGAACCCCTTTTCAATGATTTTATGGGGGGAGCCGGGTTCCGGGAAAACAACTCTCGCTTATTTGATAGCAAAGTACTGTGAAATGGATTCATATTTTTTAAGCGCCATTTCCGCGGGTGTCGGCGATGTAAGAAAAATTATTGAGAAGGGCAGGGAGAACAAGAAAGAAGGAATACCCACCCTTCTTGTCATTGACGAGATACACAGATTCAACAAAGCCCAGCAGGATGCGGTTCTCGGCGCCGTGGAGTCCGGCGATGTAGTGCTGATTGGTGCTACGACTGAGAATCCTTCTTTCCAGGTCATATCTCCGCTGCTTTCCAGGACCCGGGTAATCAGGCTTAACAAGCTATCCGGTGATGAGATGTCAGCAATACTCGATAGCGCGATAAGTAAAGATGAAATTATAAAAGAGAAAAATATCGCCTTCGATAAAGGCGTAAGACAATATCTTATCGGCATATCGCAGGGAGACGCAAGGAGAATGCTGAACCTGCTTGAAGCATCGGTCCTGTTGTCGGAAAACGGCCGGATAACGGACGATATACTTAAGGATGCGCTGAGAGATATTACCGTTTATTATGACCGTGCCGGCGAAAAGCATTATGATACGATATCCGCTTTTATAAAGTCGCTTCGGGGTTCCGATCCGGACGCGGCGGTCTATTATCTCGCAAGAATGCTTGAGGGAGGCGAGGACCCTGAATTCATTGCAAGGCGCATGGTGATACTTGCTTCGGAGGATATCGGCAATGCTTCTCCGAATGCGATCAGCATCGCTACATCCGTTTTCCTTGCGGTAAAGAATATCGGCATGCCGGAGGCCGAGATCATACTTTCGCAATGCGCCACTTTTCTTGCCTCGTGCCCCAAAAGCAACGCTTCCTACATGGCGATACTGAAAGCAAAGGAGGCGGTCAGCAGCGACAGCACGCTGGATATCCCCATGCACCTACGAAATGCGCCGACGAAATTAATGAAGGAAATGGGCTATCACAAAGGATATAAATATCCGCATGATTTCAAAGGTCATTTTGTACAGGCGGATTATCTGCCCGAAAAGATAAAGAACGATGTTTATTACAAACCGAGCAACGAAGGCAGCGAGAAATCAATCGCAGAAAGATTAAAAAAGTTATGGCCATGGAAGTATTCCCAGCATTAAATATTTATAATAATAAAGAGGTCGATATGCAAAGCAGCAGAGACAGATTATTCAATTTACTTTACACAAGAGCTTTTAAGTACAGCGACAATCCGCCTTTTACGCTCACATCGGGCGCAATAAGCCCTTATTATTTTGACTGCAAAGCTGCTACTCTCGACCCGGAGGGCTGTGCGCTTATCGGGCAGCTTATCTATCAGAGAATTAAGGACTTTAAAATTGACGCCGCCGGAGGTCTGACTTTAGGCGCAGATCCGATATCTCTTTCGATATCCCTGGAGGCGTATAAAAACAGAAGATTTATATATCCGCTAATTGTACGCAAGGAGCCCAAGAAACACGGGACGCAAAAATGGATAGAGGGCATTCTCGATAAAGTAAAAAGTGTAATGGCGGTAGACGACGTAATAACAACCGGAAAATCTACGATACAGGCAATCGAGAAGCTGCGCGAGTCGGGTCTTGCGGTCGAACAAGCTTTCACCATTATAGACAGGGAAGAAGGCGGGAAGCAGAATATTGAGAAAATGGGCGTTGAAGTATTTTCTCTTTTTAAAAGATCTGATTTTGATCAGAAGAGATTAGAGGAGTAACCGGCGGATTTATGAGATTTTTACATGCGAAATCCATAAGTATTTTTCTGCTTTCGGGTTATCTATTAATTTCCGGTTCAGGATCGGCCGGTTTAATTGAAAAAGATCCTTATTCGATTCCTTTAAAAATAAAATATAAAGAAAAATTAAATATCCTCATACCGCCGTTTGAAGGCGAATTATCCGAAGAAAGAAAATATGCAAAAGAGCTGATCAGGAATTATTTAGGGGATAAAATTTTATTATATAAAAAAATACGATTTCCTTATACTTTTATTGATTTCAAAGCAAATCCTTTTAACAGCTCCGATAGAGAACAAAAAAAATTCAATAATCCGGAATCCGGAAAGAAAATAAACGGAACAGAAGATATTAAGGAGCGGTTTCTTGAAGTTAATCTAATAGAAAATGATAGAATATCGGATGATAGAAAGAATGCCGGACTTGATCGCAGGGAATTGATTGATTCCGCAAGAGCAGACATACTTATTACAGGAGAATTGAAACAGGATATAAATAATTTAAAAATAAAAATTAAGATTTCTAATAATATATACGGAAATGTTATATTAATAGAAAAGGATGGACCATTCAAAAATATCTATCAATTATTGGATGCTTTATCCTATGAGGTTATTAAAGCGATAATCGTAAAATATTCATATATTGCTGTAACCAGCAACGAAAAAGGTGCGGCAATATACATAGATGACAGATATTTCGGGCGAACGGATAAATCAGATATACTGCTCGAATCCGGCTCCCATAAGATCACTTTAATAAAAGAAGACAATTCCGAAAGGTTAACAACGGTAATTCTAAAAGAAAGATCCACAAAATTATTACATATTGAATTCATTACTGAAGAAAAAAATTTAAGGAACAGCATTAAAATAGTAACTGAGCCGGACAAAGCAAAAGTCTATATTGATTCATCATTTATTGGAATAAGCCCGATTGTAAAAAATGGTTTACGGGACGGCACCTATCGCGTTCGCGTGGAGAAAGAAGGATATATCACAAAATATCAGACTATCGTAATAGATACCGGGAAAGAAACCAATACTAAAAATGATTTATCCCTCACCCTTGAGAAAGGCGACAGCAGGGAGTATTATTTTTCAAGGACATCCGCTTACAATAATTTGTTTATAGGTTCGTCTTTCGGTGTTGTGATCAGCTCCGTTTCCTATCTGTATTTCGGGTTAAGAGCGAATGACCAGGATGCGAAGCTAAATAAATTATCCTCCAGCGATCCCGATTATGCTGCAAAGAAAGATAAGATAGAAGACCGAAAAGATAAATACAAAGTATATCAGCAGATTTCGCTGTACACAGCCATAGGCATGATAATTTCTGCCGGAATATTTTACTATCTTGATAAAGCCCAGGACGATATTGATATCGCGTTTTATTTCCCGCAAATTAATAGTTGTAATTATGCAGAAGAAAATTTTACGGGTAGTGCATCTTTGCCGTTCTTAATGGAGAGAGGAGCAGGTATCGTTTTTACAAAATCGTTTTAATTGGAAGTCATCTCATAATTACAGAAAAATAAAAATAATTAGCGATTAATTTGGATACATTATAAAATTTAATTTTGAGATGACTTCTGATAACAGGTGTGAAAATAAAAAGAGGGACTTATTTACAACAAGTCCCTCTTCGTGCAAAAGATAAATCTTATTTTATTAGAAATAATAAGTAACCCCGCCGCACAGTTTAAAAATTCTGGTTCCTGAGTCGGCAATATCATGAATAACAAATCTTGCTTCTGCCAGTAAGTACAGGCTGCCTGTTAAATGGACTTCAACTCCGCCGAATCCTTCGATACCCGCATCTGAGTCATTTTCATCTGTCCGGTCACTGTCAAATTTATAATAATTAAGAGCAGGACCGAATCCGATGAAGGGCGATACAGTGCCTTTTTGTTCCATAAAGAACCAGTACCAGTCGATATGTATTCCATATACTCTTGCATATCTGCCGGCATTATCTTCGAGATCAACCCAGTCGAGACCAGGTCTGAATTTTAAAGCCTGGAATACTACATGGCCTACATCAAAAAAAACGCCGCCTGAGAGATTATTGTCAAAATTAGCATCTGAATAATCATCAAGCATCTTATTGTAAATAACTTTACCGCCGATAGCGTATGCAAATGCATCGCTTGCCCCGAATATTGCCATACCCGCAACTAAAACCAAAATAGCAATTTTTTTCATACTTTCTCTCCCTTTTTTTTATCAAACTGATAATACTTTCAAAATTATCATTTAAATATATAAATAATATTACAAAATTTCAATGTCAAATAAAAAATTTTCAAATTTTATATTCAAACGTTCATAAATTACTATTTGGTTCCCGGTGAATAATATCTTTTCTTACGCTGAGGGGGTGTAGGATTATACTATATCCAGATTGAAAAATCGTATATCGCATTAAACATAATAGCTCTTTCCGAATTCTTGGGAAATTAAATTTCCCTCCCCCCTATCCTCGTG
>CAZVDF010000037.1:0-32744 GCA_964626055.1 uncultured Leptospirales bacterium | reverse complement strand
GCACGAGGATAGGGGGGAGTGAAGGCAATTCCCAATTTTCTGGAAAGAGTTATAATATTAAAACGAATTCTATTTATAAGCCTAAGGGCTTCTTAATTATTATTTCGTCATAGTCGGCAAATGCCGAACTTTTCGTATCGTTCGAATCGGAAAGTATTGCGATCAGGTAAGGATCGTATTTAGGGCTTTCCCCGAAAACCTTCCTGTAATCATCCAGAACGTTCCTCTCTTCGACGATCCATTTGCCGGTGTTCTCCGCCCCTGTCTCAATAACAAAAAAATATCCTTCGTATATTTTACCTCCGAGTTTGCTTTTTTCCTTGTATACGATCTTGCCTGCAGGCAGAGTAGTGCTCCAAACATATTTTATCACATTGATCGGCTGATACTCCCATGAAAGAAAAGGCAGGCGGCTTCTCTGAAAAATTACATATATCGAGGCTCCGCTGTCGTTTTTGCCTCTTGCATCCTCGTTTGCTTCTTTCGGTAAAACCGATGCTCTCCATTTCCATGAAAGCATAGGGAATGATTTAATGTTCCATTTTACTTTTTTAGCTATTTGTATTGAATTTCCGGATGACCTTGCGCTTAAAAACTTATTATTATTCTCTGAAAGGACATTATACACGCCGGACGCTTCTTTTTTATCATAATCCCGGATCAGCCATGTATTGAAAAAATCATCTTCATTTGAATATTTTTCAAAATCCTCAAGGATAATAAATAAATTCTCCGCTCCGGATATATTTAAAAAAATAACAAGAATTAATACGGGCAGGGCATATTTACAAATATTTATCTTCTTTAATATGGATCTCATGGCTTTGCTTCTTAATTTAATTATTGAGATTTATTCTAAATCTTTTTTAATAAGTTTGCAACCAGAAAATTTATTGCTTCTATAACATAGAAAATCTACAATGCCTCCAACATAATTTATGAAGTATCTGGTGTATACTTTACCATCCGCGGTCATGCAATCTGTTTTTTCCGCGCGCAATAGCATACAGGCAGTTACCAAATAAGTTATATCAAAAATTATTACAATAATGACTGGAAGGAAACAATATTATGAAAATTATTGACGGAGTTTATGCATATATCTGGCGAAGCATGTTCGAAAACAACTCCAATATGTATTACTTCGGCGAACCGCTGAATATTCTATTCGACCCGGGTTTAAATAATTATGTCGATGTAAGAATCATGGAAATGAAAAAGGACGGGATTAATGAAACGGACATAAAATATGTGGTAAATACCCACGGCCATCCGGATCATTATGAAGGCAGCGCGTATTTCATGAAAAAAAATATACCTATCGCGATTCATAAAGACGAAAAAGATTTTGTAAAAAAAACAAGCCCTATGTTCTATCAAATGATGGGAATGCAAATGCCGGAAGTTAACTTCGATACCGATTTAAATGAAGGCAAATGGAAAATCGGAGATACGGAACTCGATATCTTTATTACACCCGGGCACTCCCCGAATTCGGTCTGCGTTTACTGGCCGGAGAAGAAAACGCTTGTTTGCGGGGACCTGATCTTTGAGAGCAGCGTCGGACGTGTTGACTTCCCGGGAGGGAACGGCGAGCTTCTGAAAAAAAGCATTAAAGAGATGTCCAAACTTGATATTGATATCCTGCTTCCCGGACATATGGGCTTTATCAGGGGAAAAAATGAAGTCAAAAAGAACTTTGATTATATCATAAGCCAGTATTTTTCGTTCATATAGCCTGAATTATTTGCTGGAACATCATGCAGAAGATATCTGGATGTTTTAATGCAATTGATTATTGACAATAACGGAATAGCGATCAAATTATATGGTTAAAAAAAGAAAGCGCATATATCTGATAAATCCTCTCAATCCGGATAATTTCTGGACAATGCAGAGTTCCGTAAAGGCAGTCGGCGCAAAATCTCTTATGCCCAATGCCGCGCTGGCCACCCTGATCTCGCTAACGCCGGAAGAGCTCGATATCGAATATATTTATTGCGATGAAAATATTTCAAAAATCGACTGGGATACGGAATGCGATCTTGCCGCAGTTACGGGATACACCCTTCACTCGCAACGCATAAGTGAAATATGCGGCGAGTTCAGAAAACGGAATATCCCGGTGGCTCTCGGCGGCACTTTCGCAACGCTTAACAGAAAACACGCGAGGGAACTGGCGGATCATCTTTTTTTATTTGAAGCCGAATATACATGGCCGCAATTTTTAAAAGAGTGGATAAACGGGAAAGCAAAAGCTCTTTACGTTCAGAAAGAGCATATCGATATGAAAGACAGTCCCGCTCCGGACTGGTCGTTTATCAAAGGGAAGGATTATCTTTATTTTACGGTACAGACCAGCAGAGGCTGTCCCAACAACTGCGACTTTTGCGACGCGGTTAAACTGGTGGGCCACAAATACCGGACAAAATCGATTAAACAAATAATGACGGAGATACAAAATGCCTGGGACGCAGGCGCAGAGACAATCTTTTTTTCCGAAGATAATTTTTTTGTAAAAAAATCGTTTACTATAGAGCTGCTCACGGAAATAATTAAGCTCAACACTACCCTGCCCGTACCCCTTTCATTTGCAGCGCAGGCCACCATCAGGATCAGCAACGATGAAGAAATTCTTAAACTTCTTGCAGACGCGCGTTTCTCGGTAATTTTCCTCGGAGTCGAAAGCATAAGGGAAAAATGCCTGGATGAAATAAACAAGGGCCACATATTCCAGTTCAATCCGGCTGAAGCTGTAGCCAAAATATCCAGCTATGGGATAATACCTTTCGTGGGTCTCATTGTCGGATTTGATAATGATGACAGATCAACATTCAGGGAACTTGAAGAATTTCTCGACAAGACGGCAAGCCCGATTGCTTCAATCAGCATTTTGAACGCTCCGGAAAATACGGCGCTTTACAGCAGAATGAAAAAGTTAAAAAGAATCAACGAAAATTTTCAGGGTTTATGGCATTTTTCCACAAATATTAAACCCGTATCAATGTCGCTGCACGAGCTTATTTCAAGCCATAGGAAACTTTTTAAAAATTTATACGAACCGGAAAATTTTGAGAGGCGCTCTCTTGACTGGATGAATAATATTAAATATTTTACCGGTCTTTACAAGAGCTCAAAGACCAATATGTCCAAGCTATCTAAATTCTTCCATATCCTGAAATATTATATTTTAAAAGAACCTGTCCCCGTAATTAAAATGTTCTTCAGGCTGATCAATAAATCGCGGAAGATACATCCCAGAATGATCAAGAAATCCATCACTCTTTTATCGCAATACTGCCATTATTATGATTTCGCGAACAACGCCTCGTGGCAAAAACTTAAAGACGAAGTAAGCGCTAACTGATCCCGTACTCCCGGATTTTAGTATAAACAAAATCCGATATTTCTTTGTCTATCCCGCCGCTTTCCTCCCTGAACAAGGCGGCGATTTTCTTTTCTTCAAAAATCCCGTCGGCGGCAAGTACGGGTGTCGATTTATACCTTCCGGGATTGTTTTCCCCGTCATCGATCCTGTCATGCGAATATCCTGAATCTCTCTTCCATGTCAGGACTCTTTGATCTTTATCTTTATCGTAGCACAGCTGGAATCCTATAAGATCGTTCTTCTCATCGACCCATACGATCAGATCAAAATAATTGCTCCAGAACCATCTGCGAAGCGGCTCTCCTTTTATCTGGCGTACGCTTTTTGTTTCATGCATCATGGAATAATCGCCCGGGGAATAATTATAGACTGCTTTAAAATATAATTACCGGAAAAACCATTGACAAGTAATTTTTATATAACACCCATATATTCAATTTAAAAAAATGCAAAATCCTGACATAAAGCCGTGAAAAAACCACACCCCATCTCAAAAATATAAATTATATGGACTATTTTTAATAAATGGAAATACACTACAAAATTTATGAGGACGCCTTTCAGACCTGATGCAATTGCGTTCAGAAACATGAAAAGCTGACCCGGAAGGTCTGATTCCGGAGTAAATTTTGTAGTGTATTTCCATTTATTAAATTTTAAAATAACTTCTAATAAAACAATAAACTTATGTTACCGGAAAAAATAAATCCTGCTGAAATAAAAAACCGGCTGAAATCTTCCTTTATCGGCCTCGATATAGTTTATTTAGAAAAAACGGAATCCACGAATAAAGAAGCAAAAAAGCTCGCCGAAAACGGGGCAGCCGAAGGCACCCTGGTAATTGCCGAGGAACAAACAAAAGGAAGAGGGAGGCTCAGCCGCAGCTGGCTCTCCGGCCCGAACGAGAACATTCTCATGTCGCTGATATTTCGCCCTGCCCTTCCGCTTCCCGGAATATTTAATTTAACTATGATCGCATCCATCGCAATCGTGAAAGCGATTAAAAAAGCAACCGGTTTAAAAACAAAAATAAAATGGCCGAACGACATCTACTGCGGAAATAAAAAATTGGCCGGGATACTGACTGAATTAAATGCAAGGCGAGAAATAATAAATTATGCAATAGTAGGTATCGGTTTGAACGTAAACCTGGATCCGGATCGTCATAATGATATTAAAGAAGTGGCGACAAGCCTATTTAAAGAAACGAAAAAAATAATAGCAAGAGATATACTTTTAAAATCGATTTTAGAGGAAATGGATAAGCAATATATCCTGCTGAAAAAAGGTAAAATCGATATAATAAGGAAGGAATGGAACAGATACTCCCTGGTCAAAGGCAAATCCGTAATTGTGTTTTCCGGGGGATACAGCGAAGAAGGCATTGCCGATTCCATTGATGCAGATGGCTCTCTAATTTTAATAAAAAACGACGGAGAGAAAAAAAATATCCTTTGCGGAGATGTCTCTTTGAGAATAAAAAATTAAAATCCGAAACATTATAATATCTATTACGGAACAGCGTAAAAAACATCGTGTTTTACGCTGTTCCGGTGACTTCCTGTCACCTACTCCATAGATATTATAATGTTTCGGATTTTAATCGTTTATGAGTATAAATTATAAAATCGATCATGATCCGATTATTAGAGCAAATTTCCTTGACTTTTTGGGTCATTCAATCTTTTTTGTACTGCATGCAATCATTATAAATTTCGCACGGAATTTTTGTACAGGGCTATGAAAGAAAAATTAGAAAACATTTTAAAGACAGCGCTTTCCGAAATAGAAAGCGCAAAAAGATCCGAAGACATCGAGAACATCCGCGTTAATATTCTCGGCAGGAAAAGCGAACTGACCGCTATCTTAAGATCGCTGGGCAGCCTCCCGCCGCAGGATAAAGGCATAATCGGAAAACGTTCCAATGAAATTAAAAAAATTATAGAAGCCGGAATAGAAGAAAAAAAATCAAAGCTTTCAGAGGTATCTCCGGAACAGCTTTCGAAGGATGAATGGCTTGATGTCACTTTCGACAGGCCGAACCTCTTTCCCATACCCGGACACATGCACATACTATCCCGGGTGCAATATGAGGTAGAAGATATTTTCACTTCCATGGGTTTTATGATAATAGACGGCCCGGAAGCCGAAATAGAACACTATAATTTTGAAGCGCTCAATATTCCCAAACATCATCCGGCGCGCGATATGCAGGATACGTTCTGGACGGAAGACGGCAATCTTTTGCGTACTCAGACATCGGCCATACAGATCCGCGCTATGGAAAAACATAAACCGCCGTTCAAGATGGTAGGACCGGGACGCGTCTTCCGCTATGAGGCTGTCGATGCTTCCCATGAACATACGTTCACTCAAATAGAAGGAATGATGGTTGATACTGATATTTCCGTCTCAAACCTGATATATATAATGAAAGAATGCCTGTCTGCGATATTTAAAAAAGATGTGACCGTAAGGCTGCGGCCTTCTTATTATCCGTTCGTGGAACCGGGATTCGATCTTGACTTTAAATGCATGATATGCGGCGGCAAGGGCTGCAAAGTCTGCAAATACAACGGCTGGATAGAATTTCTGGGCTGCGGTCTCGTTCATCCCAATGTTCTGCGCGCAGGGAAAATAGACCCGGATAAATGGTCCGGCTTCGCTTTCGGCATGGGCCTCGAGCGGCTGGTCATGATGCGCTACGGCATAAACGATATCCGCTATTTTCAGAGCGGCGACCTTCGTTTTTTAAGTCAATTCTAATGAAAAAAATTAATTCCGGCAGACGACGGTGGATATTATCAGAAGTCATCTAAAAATTTTAGACTTTTATAGATGATTAATGATAACTAAGGAAGTATTAGAAAATTTTCTGCAGAATCAGACCTTCCTGGTCAGTTTTTTTGGCTTCTGGATGCTGTTACATCAGGTCTGAAAGGCGTCCTCAAAAATTTTCTAATACTTCCTTAGTTATCAACAAATAAAATATAATTTTTTAAATGACTATAAAAAAATCCCTGATTTAGCCGGGATGACGTTGAATAACATTAATTTATAACGGTCATTATAAATTCATATGGAGTATTTTTTATGTGGATATCACTTAACATGATCTCGAAGATTACGGATATAAGCGGCATATCTGCCGAGGAAATCGCCCACAGGCTTACGATGTCGACTGCGGAGATAGAAAGCATTCATTACATGAACGCGCATTTCGGCAATATCGTAACGGCAAAAATACTCGGTGTCAAAAAGCATCCGGGCGCCGACAAGCTGACTCTCGTAGATCTCGATACGGGCGGCGAAAAGCTCCGGGTAGTCTGCGGAGCGCCGAATCATAAAACAGGCGACATTGTCCCTCTCGCGAAGGCAGGCACTAAATTCAGCGAGGAATTTATAATAAAGAAAAGCAAGATACGCGGTGAAGAATCAAACGGAATGCTCTGCTCGGAAAAAGAGCTCGGATTGTCGGAAGATCATTCCGGGATAATGATATTCCCCGAAAGCACGCCGGTAGGCAAAACGCTTGCGGAACTTTTCCCTGACTGGGTAGACATTCTTCTCGAACTCGACAACAAATCCATAACGCACAGACCTGACCTCTGGAGCCATACAGGCATAGCCCGAGAAATAGGGGCACTTTTCGGAAGGCCTGGAAAGAACATCATAAATGAGAAACTTGAATCAACTTTCAAAAACACTGGTACTCTTAAAATAACCATAAATTGCCCGGATGGAGCTCCGAGGTATTCCGGGCTTGTTGTGAAGAATATAAAGATAGCCGAATCACCTGAATGGCTAAAGGCAAGGGTGACGGCCATAGGCATGAGGCCGATAAACAACATTGTGGATATAACAAACTACGTGATGTGCGAGATCGGCGAACCAATGCACGCTTTCGACAGGAAAAAGCTCGCGGGCGACGAAATAATAGTGCGAATGGCAAAAGATGGCGAGAAAATGACCACGCTCGACGGACGCGATCATACGCTTTGTCCGGAGGACATCCTGATCACGGACAGGAACGGGCCTATCGCCCTCGCCGGGGTAATGGGAGGGGGCAACAGCGAGATCGAGGAAGGGACAACCGAGATCGTGCTCGAAGCGGCCTGTTTCAACCCGGTGAACATACGAAAGACCGCGCACAGGTACAACCTGCCGAGCGACGCGTCCATGCGCTTTGAGAAATCCCAGTCTCCCGAACTTACGCGGCCCGCGCTTCTCCGCTGCTATGAGCTTATAAAAGAGATAATTCCGGAAGCGGAAGCCGTAACGCAAATAGTGGATAATTATCCAAAAAAATTAAAAGAAATTTCCGTCAGCACGACCACATCCTACATAAGGCACAAACTGGGGCAAAACGTTCCGGACGGTAGGATAATTGAAATATTGAAATCACTCGAATTCGTGGTAGAGGCTTCAGGTGAAAAACTTAACATTAAAGTCCCGCATTACAGGGCTACAAAGGATGTTTCAATCGAAGCCGATATAGTAGAGGAAGTAGGACGTATTTTCGGTTACGATAACATAGGGGAGTCCGCCCCGCTCACTCCAAGCGCAGTCCCGGAAGTGAACGAAACCAGAAGATTCGAGAGGCTTGTGAAGAGCGTTCTTTCCGCGAATTACAATATGACAGAAGCGACAGGATACTCTTTTACCGGCGAAGATGCTTTAAACAAAGCCGGCATTAACAGCGACATGGAGCTAAGGCTGCGCAATCCTCTCTCGCAGGATCAGGACAGGCTGAGACGCAGCCTGGTGCCCAGTATGCTTATAAATATACGGCATAATCAAAGATACCTGGACGAATTTGCCATGTTTGAACTCGGACGCGCATATAAAAAAAACGATAGAAAATCAAAAGACCTGATCGCAGAAGAAAGAAGAGTCTGCGGCGTTTTTTACATGAGGAATGCAGGGGATGATATTTTTTATTATGCTAAAAACGCAGCGATGGGGCTGATGGACGCACTCAGGATCAAAAACCTGCACGGCAAACCAGCGTCGGGAACACTGGAACCCTATATGCATCCGGGGAGAACACTTGTTATTGAAATATCCGGTTCTGCGGCCGGTCATGTATTCGAACTTCATCCGAAAATGTATAAAAATTTCGACTTTTCAGGCAAGGCGGCAATGTTCGATATCAATCTCGATCTGGCAATGAACGCCGAAAAAAAAGAAATACGTTTTGCCGAGCTTTCCAAATTCCCGGACGTCCCGTTTGAGATTTCCGTTCTGGCGGACAAGCATGCCTATGCGGCAGATATACGATCAATTATTTCAAAAAGCGGCAGAGAGGCCATCAAAAGCATTGAAGTAGTCTCTGTTTACGAAGGAGCGCCGATACCGGAAGGAATGAAATCAGTATCTTTTAAAATGAAATTCAATGCAAAGGACGCCACTCTTGCGCCGGATCAGATAGATAAGCTTCAGAAAGGAGTCGTATCAGCTCTGGATAAGGCAGGATACAAGCTCAGATAGGTTAAATGCTATTCCTGCTCTATACCCATGGAGAGAGGATGCCCTGGTGCCGGGCACAGGTTACATATAGGACGTACTAATGTCGGCTTAACAACAGGATGTTGTGCTTTTAAGCCGACCAGAAGAGGCCTGTTTGTGCCGAACCGTCAGTGGCGGCGGCATATTTACTTTTCCAATAAAAGTTCCAGATACGACTTTCTCTCAAAGCGGGAAAGTCCGAGCTTGCCGGCAATTTCAAATAATGTATTCTCGCCGGCCTCCCTGTCGTCGCCTTTTATTTCTAGCTCAACAAAATTCCCGAGACTGTCGACGCTGTCAAGGCATATCTCAACCTCGCCGAGCCTGTAGTATGCTCTTGTCTTACGAACTTCGCCGGCAACGGCAAAGCCCAGCTTTTCAAGAATTTCTTTCATCGCATCCAGCCCTTCGAAGACGATTTCGCGCTCGAATCTCGTCTTGCTTCTGACTCCTAATTTGGGGCCTTTGTAGGTGAGCAGAGTCCTTTTATCTTCCGCTCTTATCCTGAATGCTTCATCGGTTCTCGTAAAGTCCCTGGAAGGATGTCTGTAATATATGTCCAGATTATCTGCCTTCTTCACGAGCCGGCCGCCCACCGACTTTATCTTTTCAATCACATCGTCATGATTTTCGCAGTATGCTTTTATTTCTATTTCCAGCATAACTGCTTACTTTCCTTTTCTACCGATCGGCCCGCTTACCGATAATCCGTCGCCGCCGAGAAATTTTTTCTGCTTTCCGTTAACTTTAATTATTACGCTGTCCACTCCTTCAAATTGAGTGGCTGTATAAACCAGCTGGTCAACCCTGGTAAGCAGGATCTCTCCGTTGGCATTTGTTTCAATCGCATCGTTAAAGTCAAGAACCGCATTTCTGCCGACGATCTGAACATTGCGTATTCTCAAATCATTCGGTATCGCAGTCAGAAGACCCTTCTTCTTCTCGGCCCTGTTGGGGCCTTTAATAAGTTCATTTAAAGCGCCTTTCAAAGGAGATTCCGCTTTAATATTTCTTTTAACAGGCAAAAGGGACATCCTGTTATTATCTTCATTAAATTTCACAAGATATATCAGATACTGGCTTTCCGCCTCTTTCTTCTCGGAAACGGATTTTTCTTTAGCATATTTATCGTCTTTTGCATCTTCACTGACGTCCGCTTTCTTTATCGATCCTTTTTTATTCCTTGTATCCTCTGTGTCCTTCATGGCCGCCGGCTCTTTTACGCTTTCATGACCTGCATTCTTAAAATTTTCCCCTGCCCTGTAATTGTTTATAAGCATTATTACAATTACAGCCAGGAGTGCCATGATCGCCAGTACGTAAACAGGCGTCTTATCGGTACCAGCCCCGGCTGTTTTCCTGCTGCGGGTACTCGCAGCGGATTTTACCGATCTTGTCTTTGCCGATTTCGAAGTTGTCCTTTTAGCGGCGGATTTCCTTCTGTTCCCGCCGGTTGTTTTCCCTGCCATACATTATCTCCTGAGAAATAACTCCCATTATATGTGCTCGGCATTTTCATACAATATTATAATTGATAATTTGCCTGTATGTGATACATCTGAATATAAACGACTACCAGCAGAGCCGGTGGCATTAAAAACGTTATTAAAATAGATTTTTTAAAAGTGCTGTTGCGATCGTTTGTCATGAAAAAGGATTAGGGCATAGCCTGTATTCCCACCGGTGAAAAGACCGGTGTGGGCTGTAACAATCGGAGTTCTATTTATGCAAAATATTTGCAAATTTTTAATTATTCCGGCTGTCCTTATTTATTTGCTGATCATTTCTTACGCGCAGGGAAATGAAGATAAGGAAGAAATAACTATTAAACAAAAAAAGTCTTCCGACTCGATATTTAATAATTTTTTTATTTTTCCGCAAATCGGATTACAGATCGAGGACAGGATATTTGCCGGAAATAATGCAGGTTACAGAATGAAACTAAATAGAATTTTTGATCTCGATATTCTCAGAATGAACAATATTGTCCTTTCAATGTTTGTAAATGAATTTTCAATCTACAATAATGACAGCTCTAAACATATATATCCCAGATCAATCAATTATGAAATGGATTATGCCAATCTGAGATGGGAAAACGAATACGGCATATTAAGCCTCTTTGCAGACCACAACTGCACTAACTCATTTAATGATAATATGCCAAAAACCGCCCGGATCAGGTGGTACGGCGCCGGAATAAGATGGGAATCGTACGGGATGAAGCCCGGACAAAAAAACGTGCGTAATTCTCAAAAATTTAAAAAACTGAATTACAGACTGTCGATCTCAAAAGCCATCAATACAAAAGTTCTGACATATGATTATTTGATTACAGCTAATCTGAGATACGATATACTGAAGTACAACTTTGTTATCCCGTATATAGAGGCCTCCGCACTGGCTCTTGTCGACAACCGGGCGCGATTCGATCGCGGCATTGAAGCAGGATTCAGAATGTGCTTCGAGAAAGGCGATATCGCGCCGTTTGCCGGATTGAATCATAAATATGATACCGATCACTATAAGTCAAAAGCGATAAATCTCTATTTCATCGGATTACGCTTTGAAACTCTTCTTAAATACGATTCCGATCAGACAAAAAGAAATAAAGATACTAAAGAGACTCCCATATATGCATCGCTGTTCCCTGACATCCATTTTAAAGGCGGTTACGGGAAATATATAGACAATGATAATTTGAATTTCAATACCGATATTTTTATGGGACTCGACTTCCTCAGCGACTGCAAATTCTCTCCGTTCGTTAATCATACTCTTGCGCATAATTCGCAGAAACAGGACGCCGGGATGTTCCCGAGATATATCGAACAGAATATCGAAGGCGGCGTGTCCTGCAAATCGGATTATATAAACGTAGTTCTGGAACCATATTACGCTTATACGCGCTGTGACGAAGGAAATTACTACAATAGCAATCCTCAAAGATTTTCTTCTGCCGGCGTAAGGTTTATCAGCAGGAACATGAAAACGGGTTACGCAAACAAAGGAATCAATTTTGACGATATGCGGGAAATTGAACAAATAAATACAATCGATTGGTCAGTTTCAGCAGAAAGAGTATTTAATAAATTTTATTATAAATATTCCTGGGAATACAATATTTCCGCAAGATGGAATATTTTACGCTATCATAAGTCAGTTCCGTATATATCTGCCGCACTTTGTCTTTTAATGGACAAAGGCCTGGATAAAATATATAATATAGAAGCAGGTATAAGAATTCAAAGCGGCCTGCAGTGGATGCTGTTCTATAGATATGAATACCGCACTGCCGTTGATCAGGGCAACGGGCTTTTCAAATATTATAATCTTATAGGTATAAAATTTGAAATATAAGATGATCTATTATACTCGGGATGCGTCACAAAACCTATAATTAATGGATAAATTCGTATTACAGCCCAGAATTATGTGCAAAGCCATATCAATACTATCTATAATTTTATTATTATTGCTTTTAGGACTACCTCTGATCGGGATCGCTCTATCCGGACATTCTATTGAAAAATATACTGAATTCCCGCCTATCGCCCGATACACGGCGCACGCTCCATTTTCATGGACAGCTTTTATCATCATTTCGATTATCACTTTAATTTATATTTGCCCGGTAATAATCAATTCGATTAAATACTTAAAGCAACACAGGACATCCGGATCAACGACAGCAAATAATACAGGAAAACTGCCGTGGTGGGGAATAATAAGCATATTATCCGTTATTTTTTTCTGGTATATATCGTGGGGGCAATTGCACGTTTTTTCCTGGATTCGCGGTTATACATTTTTTTTCCTGTGGTTTTCCTTTGCGGTACTGATCAATTCGCTTACATATAAAAGGAGCGGGAGATCGTTTATTACCGATGATCCGGCCGGATTTTTTATTCTATTCCCGGTAAGCGCGATATTCTGGTGGTATTTTGAATATGTGAACGGCTTTGTGCAGAACTGGTATTATATCGGAGCAGGCTACAGCAGCCTGGAAATTTCCTTACTCTCGACACTAGCCTTCTCTACTGTGCTGCCCGCAGTTTCAAGCATGAACGGCCTGCTTTCGACATATCAATGGATCGATAAAGGCTTCAACGGCATATGGAAAATACAAAATCCAATACCAAAATTATCGGCGTTTCTTCTATTCGCATTTTCCGGGTCCGGGCTGGCATTTATCGGCTTATACCCTGAATATCTTTTCCCGCTTGTATGGGTGAGCCCGCTGCTTATCCTGGTGTCGCTGCAGATATTTTTCAATGAAGAAAATATTTTTTCCGGCATCAGTGTAGGCAAATGGAACGATATTGTTTCAGCATCGGCCGCCGCTCTTATTTGCGGCATATTCTGGGAAACGTGGAATTTCTACAGCATGCCGAAATGGCAATACTCCGTTCCGCTGGTCCATAAATTTTTGATATTTGAAATGCCCCTGCTCGGCTACTCAGGATATCTCCCGTTCGGATTACTGTGTGTCTCCATAAGTAAAATGATACGTCTTAAACGCAATTGAATTTTTTATTTGATTTTATTATAAAAATGGACGATCTTTACGATAAATCGTGAGTTCTTAAAAATCAAAAAATAGAAAATTGGAGAGAACAATGCCTGAAAAACTGAACATCCCGGAAAGCAATGATATTCTCAAGGTTTTGCTTCAAGCGATTAATTCCGCAGTAAAAATCAATAATGAGATAGAAGAGAACGACATTAAAAAGGATATAAAAAACTTTTTAAAATCGATTGAGGATAATGCAATAATGTTTTTCAGAGAAAATATCGACAGAAGAAAAGAAGTCCGCGAAAAGCCCATAATGAAAGACATGCTGAATTTCTATAAAATCCCGAGCGCTTATTACTAAAAGCCATCTCGATACTGGATTTTATATTCGGATAAATAGTTCATATTAAACAGAAGTCATCTCGTAATACCCAGCTGACGCCGGAGTGGGCGGCCCGTACGTCAGCACCGGGGCTTGCCCGGGAATTATATTATAGCGGTTTATCTTTCGATTAATTCATACTCGGTGCTCCCGAAATGCAACTCCCCTGAATAATCCAGCTGCACTTTATACGGTATCTCATATGCAAGACCGGAAAATTTTCCGCCTGCAGTCTTTTCAATGACATCCATGGAAGCGGAGTCTACGGCCACGGGATCGCTTCCGGCCATAATGCCGATATCGGGTATTATTTTTTTATAGCTTCCCATACAGTCGCAGTCCTTTGAGATGCGCGTAAGTATATTTATGTAAAGACTTTTATCCTTAAAAAGATTATATAGCCCCAGAGCATGTTCCACGACTTTTTTTTGAAGTTCTTCATGCGTTGCGCTCCAATTGTACTGCACGGCATCGAAGCGGCACATGGCAAGACACTGGCCGCAGCCTATGCATTTTTTACCGTCAATCACGGCCGATTCTTCTCCCATGCTTATTGCTTCTGCAGGGCACCATTGTATGCATGTGCCGCATTGAGTACATTTCTTCCTGCTGATTCTCGGTTTTGATGTGGAATGCTGTTCCATTTTGCCTTTACGGCTTGCACATCCCATTCCCATATTTTTTAATGCAGCTCCGAATCCTGTAGCAAGATGTCCCGTAAAATGCGATACGACAACCAGCGCGTTGCACTTGGCGAACAGCGCGGCGATTTTTACCGATTTATATATCCTGCCATCGACGGGAACTTCATACTCATCGTCGCCGAATAAGCCATCCGCCATGATGACAGGCATGCCGGTTGAAGCGAAATCGAACCCCTGGCTGTAAGCATGAGAGATGTGCTTAATTGCGTTATCTCGGTTTCCCTTGTAAAGAGTGGAAGTCTCGGTAAGGAACGGCCTGCCGCCTTTGCCTTTTATTATATCGCCGAGCATTTTAAAGTAAACCGGCCGCGCATAACCTACTTCCGGCACTTCACCGAAATGCGTCTTTATGGGCGTAACGTCCCTGTCTTTGATAAAGCCCAGCAGATTTTCCGAAATAATTAAATTTTGCAACATTTCACACAGCACCGAATCCTCTGCGTTATCCTTGGTCTTTATAAAATAAACTTTTGCGCCCATAGCCATCCCTTCAAAAAATTTTTCGTATTTTTACTTCAGTTGCGATTATTATTTATTTTATCCTTTTTACAATAAGATAAACACATTCGGTTATTATCAGAAGCAGGGCAAAGCCCAGTATCATATACATATATATACTGCTCCCTACCTCTGTATTTTCGGATTTATTCCCTTCTGCTGTGCTTGCGGTCTGCGTTTCAATTTGTTGAAGAACCTCATCCTGTTTCTTTTCCTCGGATTTTTTCAAGGGACCGGCAACGGATTTTTGATCTAATTTCTTTGGTTTTTTTCTAACGGTTTTTTTCACTTCAGCAGTTTTTTTAAAGCCGCCCCTGTCTTTACTTTTAAAAAAATTGTTATGATACTCCAATAAAATTTCTTTTTCTGCTGTTGTAAGATTTTTAACCGGCTCATATTCCATAAAAATTACTTCTTTACCCGCGGATTGTCTTTCAATCGCCCATTCCCTGTAATCGCTTTTTAATTTAATAACCCGTTTCTGATAACTGATATCTTCATCGATCCACTTTTTAACGTAATCTTTTTTCCCGTCTTTATATGCCCCCTTCTTAAAATCTTTATTATGTTCTTTTTTTATATCCTCGTAACGCTGATATTGCTTCAGGGACCCGTTTTTATCGGCATCCTGTGCATGGAGCGTATTAAACAGGAATATAAATAAAGCGAGAGACAGGAAATATATTCTGATATGTTGCATGCTTAATCTGCGGACAATAATTATAAACTTAAATCAACTATTACAGCCCGCTTAAATATTTCAACTTATTTCTTTCGGCAATAGATAAATTAAACAATGCGGATTTACCGGCGGATGGGGTAACAATTAAAGGAGGGGCGCGCCGGAACCGGCCGCCCCCATGTGATGTCATTGCAGAATTTTATAATTCGGCGTCGCAACGCAGACAGCGGCAGGCCTCTTTTATTGCTTCTTCCCTGCTGAAACCCAGCTCGACCTCCGCTAAACTCAATTTGCGCGCTTCGCTTCCCATCTCCGGCATTGCCATCTGTGGAGTTTCCACAGTCTCTTCGTCAATGACAAGCGGAATATTGATCTTTTCCTGCGCGGGTTTTTCGTAAGCCGGTTCGCCGTTTGCCCTGCGTATTGCGGAGTCGATATCATCCGCAGCCTTATGGCCCGCGGCTATGGCACCGATAACCGTATCCGGTCCCGTAACCGCGTCGCCGCCCGCAAAATATCTCTCATTCGGCGTACGCGATTTATACCCGTTGCCGACTTCAAAATAATCGTATTTGTTCACTATACCGCTCTTCTTGTCCAGGAAGCTCATATCCGGGACCTGGCCGACAGCTGCTATAACCGCGTCTACCTGCAGAGTAAATTCGGTGCCCGGGACTGCAACGGGTTTCTTGCGGCCGCTGTTGTCGAAATCTCCGAGTTCCATCCGCTGGCATGTAATTGAAACGGCTTTCCCGCTTTTGCCTTCGACCTTTAACGGCGCCACGAGAAGTTCTATTTTAATGCCTTCTTCCTCTGCGGCTTTGATCTCTTCTTTAGCGGCAGGCATATCCTGTTTCTGACGGCGGTATAAAATTGTGACTTCGGCTCCCAGCCGTGTGGCGATCCGCGCCGCATCGATAGCGGAATTTCCGCCGCCGACGACCGCGACTTTTCTGCCAAGGGTCTTTTTCCCGCTCATCCATTTTTCTTCATCCGCATTGAACTCCCGCAGGAATTCAACCCCGCCGAATACGTTCTTAAGATCCTCGCCGGGTATGCCCATTCTCTGACTCTTATGCGCGCCGGTAGCAAGATATATGTAATCGTACTCCCTGTCCATCTTGGCAAAAGAGATATCCTTGCCTATGCGTGTGTTTAAATTTATTTCCACACCCAACGATTTTATTTCATCGATTTCTTTATCCAGAATATTACGCGGCAATCTGTAAGACGGAATGCCCCAGTACAGCATTCCGCCCGCATGGGACAGCTCTTCAAATACCGTTACTCCGTAACCCCGCATTGCCAGGTCGCGCGCGGCAGTAAGACCGGCAGGGCCTCCCCCGACAACCGCGACTTTTTCCTTTCTGGTTACCGGCGCTTTCTCGATTGCCGGGCGCGGCGCGTTATCCGTAATAAAACGCTTTAAAAACTTAATCGCGAGCGGTTCATCCATATTTCCGCGTCTGCATTTTGACTGGCATTTATGATCGCAGACTCTTCCGCAAACCGAAGGGAAAGGATTTGTCTCAAGCAAAACTTTATACGCGTCTTCGAATCTTTCCGCCCTTATAAGAGCGATATAAGAGGGTATGTCCATTTCGATAGGGCATGTGTTCTGGCACGGCGATTTAAAAAGAGCGCCGCATACGGAAGCGCGGCAGCGATGATCCCTGATATGCTCTTCGTATTCGTTGCGGAAATAACGAATAGTGCTCAGAACAGGATTCGGAGCAGTCTGACCCAGACCGCACAATGCCGCGTTTTTAATGACCTCCGCCATCTCCTCAAGAAGCTCTATATCTCCTTCCTTCCCTTTTCCCTGGGTAATATTGTTCAATATTTCCAGCATCCTCTTTGTGCCTTCACGGCAAGGCGTGCATTTCCCGCAGGATTCATCCTGGCAGAAATCCATAAAGAAGCGCGCCATATCGACCGCGCATTTATCTTCGTTCATTACGATCAGGCCGCCGGAACCCATGATGGCGCCAAGTTCTACGACCTTTTCGTAGTCGACAGGAGCGTTTAAATGCTGTATCGGGATGCAGCCGCCGGACGGTCCGCCCAGCTGCGCGGCCTTGAATTTTTTGTCCTTAGGAATACCGCCGCCTATATCGTAAATGATCGTACCGAGAGTTGTTCCCATCGGAACTTCAACAAGTCCCACGTTTGCCACGTCGCCCGTAAGTGCGAATACTTTTGTTCCCTTGCTCTTTTCAGTGCCTATGGAATTATACCACTTTGCCCCGCGCAGAATTATTTGTCCCACGTTGGCTAATGTCTCAACGTTATTTAAAATGCTTGGTTTTTGCCATAAGCCTGCTACGGCCGGGAAAGGCGGCCTCGGCCTCGGCATTCCTCTCTTGCCTTCGATTGACGTCATCAAGGCAGTTTCTTCGCCGCATACGAAAGCTCCCGCGCCCTGATAAATCTCGAGCTCAAAATCGAATCCTGCGCCCAGTATATTCCGGCCGAGTAGCCCCGCTTCTTTTGCCTGTTCAATCGCGATATTCAGGCGGTGAATTGCGAGAGGATATTCGGCGCGGCAATAGATATAACCCTGATGGGAGCCTATAGCTTTAGCCGCAATAACCATACCTTCAAGAACCGCATGAGGATCGCCTTCGAGTACGCTCCTGTCCATAAACGCGCCCGGATCGCCTTCGTCCGCGTTGCAGAGCACATATTTAACATCGTTCGGAGAACCCGCGGCGAACTTCCATTTCATTCCGGTTGGGAAGCCCGCGCCGCCGCGTCCGCGCAATCCGGAATCGAGTATTTCTTTAATTATCTGTTCCGGGGTCATTTCCGTAAGCGCTTTTGCCATACCTGCGTACCCGTCGCGGGCAATGTATTCCTCCAGCTTTTCAGGATCTATCAATCCACGGTTTCGGAGCACTCTCAACTCCTGGAGAGCGAAAAAAGGAATTTCCTGAATATTCGGAATGGCCTTTTCGCTTACGGGTTCTTTATAGAGAAGACGTTCTACCTTCCTGCCTTTTATAAAATGTTCTTCCACAAGTTCGGGGATATCGGTCGGTTTTAAACTGACATACAGTGTGGCTTCAGGATAAACGACCATGATGGGGCCTAATGCGCAAAAACCGTTGCAGCCCGTTTCAACGACCTTTATCTCTTCAGTCAAACGATTTTTATCGAGTTCTTTTAATAATTCATTTTTAACCGCGCGGCTGCCGGAAGAACTGCAGCCCGTACCTCCGCATATCAACAGATGTGTGCGAAAAATCTTCATATTATCAGCATCCTCCTTAGGGAATAATTACCAAAAAATTTTATTTTATTTGATCGTCTCGGATCCTCTGGCCAGAACAAAAGGCGTCTGTACCTGTCCTTCCAGAACATGTTTCCTGAAGACCTGACGCATTTTATTGGGATTCATATATTCATATTTGATGGGTTCTTTGTTCAATAATTCAACGGTGACAAGCGGCTCCCTGCTGCAAAGCCCCATACATCCGGATGTCGTCACAAAAACATCGTTGACTCCCGTTTCCCGGATCTCTTCGAGAAGGGCGTCCATTACTTTATTTGCGCCAGAAGCAATTCCGCATGTCCCCATGTGAACAGTTACTTTCGCCCTGTATGTGCCTTCGCGCAAAACCATTTCCTTTTGCACTTTATCTTTTATCTTCTTTAAATCCTCAATCGTCAATTTCGCCATCTCGTTTCCTCCTGATATTTAACATGATTATTAGCTTCCTCGGATTCCTATGAGTACTGGTTCAATATTTCCTTCACTTTTGCCGGCTTTACCCGTCCATGTACGTCTTCATCTACTACAACTACCGGCCCAAGCCCGCAGGCACCAAGGCATCGTACCGTTTCAAGAGTGAACATTCTGTCGGCCGTCGTCTCGCCGTCTTCAATACCGAAGTGTTTTTTCAGCGTTTCATGAATAGCTTTGCCTCCGCGTACGTAACAGGCAGTGCCGAGACAAACGCGCACCGTATGCTTTCCGCGCGGCGCCATTGTGAAAAACGAATAAAATGTTACAACGCCGTAAACGCGGCTCAAAGGCAAATTCAATCCCTCGGCTATTCTTTTCTGTACAGGAACAGGCAGGTATTCCAAAGCTACCTGTGCTTCTTCAAGTACGGGGATAAGTCCACCAGGTTTATTTTTGAATTTATTGATAATTTCATCAAGTTTTGCGACCTGCTCGGGTGTAAATTCCTTCAAAAGCTCATTATCTCCAGCCTTCATTAAATTACTCCTTCTAATGCTAAATGTTTTTACAAATCCGGCCCCTGAGCCGCTTAGCGGCCATCCCCGTGCGGAGCCTCCCTTTGGGACTCAAAGGTGGACTTGAACCTTTAAGCCCCTCTTCAGGGGATTTGGGGGCCTAAGTAAAAAAGACGATCAATTAAAACAAATTACTTCAGTAATTCCTGCTCAGGGGCCTCTAAGCTCTCGAATCGAGCGACCTTATCCCTTCCTCCATAAATTTCCTGATATATTCCAGTATGTCAGGATGATTTAACGGTACATTATCGATCTCATTCCGGATGATACGCGTATCGAGAGTAAATTCCTTTTTGCCGCACCTGTGTTTATAACAGAAATCGACACCCGAATTCCCTGCGATCAGATTGACAACGGCGCTCGCGATATTTCCCATCGGCTGCCTGTCCATATGCCCCAGCTTAAATATTACCGTTAGAGCAGTGCCCTTCCCTTCCACGGATTCTATGTTCATGCTGCCGCCGGATAACTCGGCTGCTTCGGCTAAAAGCGGCAATCCCAGACCGACGCGCCGTACATTTTTTGTTGTAAAAAAAGGATCCCTTACTTTTTTAATATTCTCCTGACTTATGCCGCAACCGTCATCGATTATTTTAACGGTCAGAAGATCCGCCTCCGAATCTTCATCCAGTGAAATTTTCAATAGTTTTGCGCCTGCCCTGACTGAGTTCTCTCCGATATCGAGAATGTGATCGGCAAGTTCAAGCATCTATTGCTCCAGTATCCGCCGGCCGTCTTGTTTCCTGAATGCCATTTTAACTTCGCCGAAATCCGGTTTTTCCATAACAACTTTGGTAACGGATCTTCCGATGTCATTTATGTAATGAGCGTCGGAGGATGTTATAAAAGTATATTCAGCAAGTTCCTTATACTTTTCTCTCGCCTTCCTTATCCCGGTCGCGGCCGATATTTCCAGAGCGTCAAAATTCATTCCCGGGTCTATTAATCCAAGCTGGCTTAAAACGCTGAAGTTTTCGCGGTCAATGTGCGCTGCGACTGCCAGGCCGTCATACCTGTGTATATATGCAATCGCCTCATCCAGAGGTAAATCAGCGGCGCCTAATAAAAATCTGTTGTTTATCTCTTCTACTTCGGCTTTCTCATTCACTACAGCCTGCACTCCGAAAAGGTCTTCATCGTTTGCGCCCGATAATTTATTATAAATTATCTCCTGCATAAATGCAAGATCGTTTAAAGAATTAAAAATAGCAACCAGGTGAACTTCTTCTCTGGTTGTTATTTCCATTCCTGGGAGAATTTTAATGTTTTTCCCGGAGGCAGCCCTGATCACATACCGGACATTTTCGGATGAATTATGATCGCATATCACAATTAAATCCAGCCCTGTTTCCAGGGCTTTCCTCACTAAATTCCCCGGATGCATATCCAGATCGGCGCAGGGCGACAGGCAGGTATGAATATGAAAATCACAATTATAAATTTTCAGCATCCTGTTTATTTTCCGATTCTATCAGCCCGTATATCCTGCCGGTAAGATCAAAAGCTGACATATCCGAAACCAGTATAGGTATTTTTTCTTTGATCGCTTTTTCCAGCGTATCCGGATTGGGTTCGCAAGAATTCACAAGAACAATACCCGCATGCTCTTTTAAGGATGCAACTGCAATTATATTCTGATGGACCTGTCTTGTTATCCAGATATCCCCTTCATGAGAATTGGCCATTACATCGCTCAGCAGGTCCCCGGTATAACCTCCATTGACAGCATTGGCAAGGCTGTCTTCAGCACACCTTACTCCCAGATCCAATGCTTTAACAATTGTCCCGATATTCAGCATTAATTCCCGTAAAACTTAAAATAGTATAAAATTAACTGCCCGTATAATTAATTGTATTGATGTTAAAAGACGCCGTAAAAATCAACAGAAATTTATTAAAATATTTGGATAAAAGCCGTTCTTAATTTAGAAAAATCGGGTTTTATTCCTTAATATTTACCATACCATAAAGGCTAGTCAATTACCAATAATAGTGATTAATGAATAATAAAATTTGGGGATGATATTCGGACGTAAGTTCAGTTATTGGTGTTCGATGATCTGGCTGGATAATATCCGAACACTACTTATGGTGCATAATGACCCATTGTATCGCATTTCTGGTAAGCTCTGAAGAATCTTTAACCCTCAGCTTTTCCTTAATGTTCTTCTTGTGGCTTTCAATTGTATAAATGCTGAGACTCAGTTTATTCGCGATCTCTTTTGTGCTGAAACCGTTGCCGATCAGCTGATATATCTCGAATTCCCTGTTGCTTAAAGTTTCGATGCTCAGGGATGAATCTTTTGTTTTATGAATAAATTTATCCAGAAGTTTTTTGGATAATTCGCTGCTTAAATAAAGTTCGTCCTTTAAAACCGTACGAACGGCGCTGATGATATTCTTAGACGCATCCTCTTTCATGATATATCCTCGTGCGCCGGCCTTGATGGCCCTCTCCGCGTATATCGATTCGCTATGCATCGACAAAACGAGCGAATATACATCGGGGAATCTTTCTTTCACCGAACGTATCAGCTCAATACCGTTAATATTTCCGGAAAGAGTTATGTCAATTATAGCTATATCCGGTTTATCACTGTTGATAAGATCCATTGCTTCGCTTGCGCTCGAGGCTTCGCCGCATATTGTGAGATCATTCTCTTTCTCTAAAACGCGCTTAATTCCCTGACGCAGGATAGGATGATCATCAACGATCAGTATCTTATTTATTTTAAGTTTACCCGGCATATTATATTCGCCTAAAGATCCATTTCAGCAGATGTCATATAATTTTTCATCCCGACCGGTTTTTATTGATCGGATTATGGACAGTACCGGCAAAATGTTCAAATTTTAAAAATACCAGCTATCTTGAATGATTTTACCGGCAAAAGATACAGTTATATTTATTGAACAGTTACTCCCGGGAACGGGGCGGCGGCTTTTAACGTAACCTTCACCTCAAAACCTTTCTTGGAACGGTTTTTGGCAAAAAAGTCGCCGCCTATCATACTGGCCCTGTACTTCATGATCCGGAGACCCATACCGCTGCCCATTTCGTCTTCCTTGCATCCGGTCCCGTTATCCAGAATGATCAATTTCAGCATCGTGCCGTCAGATGTGAGACAAATATGGACATTACTGGCCCTTCCGTGCTTGACCGCATTTGTTACCGCTTCCCGCGTAATGTAATAAAGATGGATAGCCGTCTGGCTGTCATCGATGTAAAAATTGCCCCTGCGGGATATCTCGCATGTTACATTGAATACCTTTTCAATTGTCGATGCCATTTCGCTCAGGGCGGAGTATAAGCCGTTCTTATTCATCTCGACAGGAGAGAGCACCTTGGCAATGCAGCGGGTCTGAATTATCGATTTTCTCACAAGGTTGTCGATCTCATCTATATCGTTTATCATATCGCCAGTATAATTCTTCATTTTTTCCCTTAAGGCTTCAATAAGGAAAGTCACCGCTGTCAGGTTCTGCCCGATGCCGTCATGAAGATCCTGGCCTATGCGCTGTCTTTCCTTCTCGGCTATCTGCATAATTTCTTTCTGTAAAATTCTTGTCTCATTGAGAGCTTCGGATTTTATTTCTTCAGCGCGCTTGCGTTCCTCAATTTCCAGCTGCAGTTTGCTCATATGAAGCTGGCTTAATTCTTCCATGCGTTCCTGGTATTTTTTTATCTCGCTCTGTGTGTGATCACGAATGATACCGCTTTTGAATAATCTCTGTAATTTTGTCATAATTTTATTGCCTTTTAGGCGGCTTTTTTATATAAAAGATTCCAATAAATAACAAAAAGTCTTCAGTAGACTATAAAATCAAGCATAAAAAAAACACTTTTTATAGAAATAATCATGCAAAACGATAAAAATGATTTAAAAATTGTTCACATAAATCGGATCAGGAAAACCGAAAAATGCGCAATTATTCCCGGTTATAAAAATAAAAAAAAGATAAGGAAGCTCAAAGAATTAACAAGATCAAAAAAGAATTGCCTTTTTTCTTCCAATATCGCCTCAAATTTAACGGATTTTATCTACAGGGCTGTCGTACAGCTTAAAATTAGGGATAAAAAGCTGATTTTTTCAAGAGGGGCAGTCAAAATTAACGGTATACCCGTACTGCATGCCACTGCTATTCAGGAATTGGACTGGGATGTGGGAATATCCATACGTATACCTTATAAATTAAATTATAACCGTATAATTAAAGCAAATATTGACAGTACCGAATACAGTTTAAGATTAATGGAAATAATCGCCCTTTCAGCTTTAATTCATATAGCGTTCCCTTTAAAAAATAGCAAATGGTGTTCAGATATGTCCGTATTAATAATTGCAAAAGGATGGCCGGAATTTAATAAAAAAATCCGGCAGACATAATCACAAAAAAACAATTAAGGGACTATTATTTGTCCATAAATAAATAGTATTGAATTTCTTCTTTATATGTCGATAATAAATGATAGAGCTGTTGCGGGAAAAGTAGTTTTAATAATTGCTCATCTAAAAAGTCAGTCGGATGAGTTATCAAAATACATAGAATCAGGAAGCAGGTCTGGTAATTTATAAATAGCATATATTAATCTGGAGGCAATTATGGCAGCGAATTCCAAAAGTTCAAAACCCAAAGGCACGAAAAAACCGGCGCAAAAGAAAGGCGGGTTAAAGTCTGCAACAAAGAAAACTAGCCCAAAAAATACCGCGAAACCGGGAGCGGCAAAAGCACAGCATAAACCTGTCCCGGCCGACAAGAAAACGAGTGAAGCCGGATTGGCATTTGATAAAAAGATAGACCGGATGGCACAGATATCTTCTCCTTCTCAAAACACAGGCAAAAAAGTTCTGAAAGCGTTGATCGGAATATTAGTTGTAATTGCAGCCGCAGTTCTCGTTTATCTTTTCTACCCGAAAGCAAAAACCAGTGTTGTTAAAGAAGACACGGCAAGCAAACCCGCGCCGCCGCAGAATGTTAAGCTCCCGGAACCTCCGAAAGAGACCGTTAAACCTGCGTCAGGCGATGAAACCATATATGTTGTAAAACATAAAGACCAATTAACTGAAATCAGTAAAAAGTACTACGGGAACTTCATTGGATGGAAACTCATTTACGCGGCAAACAAGGATAAGATTAAAAATCCTCACCTGATATTTCCCGGACAGCAACTCGTGATACCGAAAAAAGAGCAATAAATTGCTATTGCCAGGCCCCCTGAATCCCCCTGAAGGGGGACATAAAGACTAATAGCCCCCTTCGTCGACAGTCAGGAGGCCATTGTTTCGGGTGCGTGCGGGAGTCCACGCATACACCCGATTTGCTTGAGGGCTGGCGCAATTCATTAATTACCCCTACCCTAACCGTTCAAGTAAACCCTCTGCACTCTCTTCGATATTCCGCATGTAACTTCATAAGGAATCGTGCCAATTAATTCAGCGATAGTTTCAACGGTTATATTTTCTTTGCCGAATAATATCACTTCTTCACCCAGGGGATATTCGTCATTGCCCAGATCGGCAAGGATCTGATCCATGCACACGCGGCCTGCCACCGGGTATTTCTTCCCGCGTATTATTACGCTTCCTTTACTGGAAAGAAATCTGCTGTAACCGTCCCCGTAACCGACAGGAAGGGTCGCAATATTAGTATCGCTCTTTGTCCTGTACGTGAGCCCGTACGAAAGCGGTGTATCCTTTTTGACTCTCTTTATAAAGATAACACAGCTTTTAAATGTCATGGAAGGTATCAGCTTTACGCTCGAATTACAGCCTTTTGTCGGTCTGTATCCGTATGCCATGATGCCCGGGCGCGCCATATTAAAAACGGAATCTCCGTAATTTAAAATGGCGGCGCTGTTCGCCATGTGTTTATATTTCAGATGAAGTCCGTTTTTTGCGAACTGATCGATAATTGATGTAAAATCTTCAATCTGTTTTCTTGTGAACTCCGAATCCGGATCGTCGGATACGGGGAAATGCGTGAATATGCCTTCAAGAACTATTCCGGGAAGCCCGGATATTTTCCGTCCTATGCTGAATGCGTCCTCCGGTCTGCAGCCTATCCTTCCCATACCGGTATCTATCTTTAAATGCAGATTGCAGGTCGCTTTTGCTTTTACAGCAGCTTCTGAAATCATTTTTGCAAGAGCAAAGTCGGCAACAGTCTGTGTAATATCGAATTTAATTATTGCATCGATCTCTTCTTTGCGGGGAAGCACAAGTCCCAGGTTAAGCACGGGCAGCTTTATGCCGGCTTCGCGGAGCTCGGCGCCTTCAACCGGAGACGATACGCCGAGCATATCCGCAAGCCTGTTCGACTCGGCAAGGCGCGATATCTGAACGGCTCCGTGCCCGTACCCGTCGGCTTTAACGGCAAGCAGCAGGGCCTGGTTGCTTATCCGATTTTTTATCGCTTCAAGATTATGCTTTACAGCACCCAGATCGATTTCCAGATATGTCTTTTTAAAAATATTTTTCATTTTTATTGTGTTTATTTAAATGATACGTATCTGCTAATGTAAAATTTTTATACAAATAATCCGGTTCAGATCCGGGGAAAATATCGGAAGTCATCTTAAAAATAAGTTATCGATCATTCTGAACAGCAGTAAAACATATTGATTAATTTTTCAAGGGATATTTTTTTCCAACCTCTGCCTTTCCAGTATTTTTCGTAAAGCATTTTCATCGATTAAAAAATTTTAAAATTTAAAATTATTTTCGAATCCATATGCGTTTATACTTGAAAATATATAATTATTTTATAAATAATGATTGCCAATGGCCAATGCCGAATTACCATACGCGCCTGCAATATTTAAGCTTTACTATTGCCGTTCTTAATGAATTTATTACAATTATAGTAGAGGCATCATGCTGGAAAAATCGCTAAATAAAAATAATATTAACTGGAGAGACATTAAAATCTCCTCCAAGATAAAGCCTGTGCTTTCAAAGAATTCGGGAATAGTTCTTGAGCGGCGCTATCTGGCAAAGGATGATAGGGGACGCGTTGCTGAATCGGCCGAAGAGCTTTTTAAAAGAGTGGCCGCATACATCGCATCAGCAGATTCGAGGTACGGAAGAAGCATTACCGATGTTGCGAGGACCGCGTCGGGATTTTACGAATTAATGGCAAACATGAGTTTTTTGCCGAACAGCCCTACACTCATGAATGCGGGACGCGAACTCGGCCAGCTTTCGGCCTGCTTCGTGCTGCCCATAGAAGATTCGATGTCCGCAATTTTCGACTCGCTTAAGCAGATGGCGCTTATTCATAAAAGCGGAGGCGGTACGGGCTTTTCCTTTTCGCGCCTGCGCCCAAAGAACGATTTTGTCCATTCAACTGCGGGCATTTCGAGCGGCCCCATATCCTTCATGAATATTTTTAATGCGGCCACGGAGACCGTTAAGCAGGGCGGCACAAGACGCGGCGCCAATATGGCGATATTGAACATAGACCATCCGGACATCATTGATTTCATTAAAGCGAAGGAAGATAATCATACTCTCACGAACTTCAATATCTCGGTCGCTCTAACGGACGATTTCATGAAAGCCGTCGAGCAAAATAAGATATTTGCCTTGAAAAACCCCAGGACAGGTGAAAAAGCCGGCGAGATTAACGCGCGGGAGACGTTCAATCTGATCGTTGAAAAAGCATGGGCAAACGGCGAACCGGGTATCGTATTTATAGACAGGATAAACGAAACCAGCCCTCTTAAAAATATCGGCAGAATAGAAAGCACCAATCCGTGCGTTACGGGCGACAGTATTGTCCTTACTTCAGAAGGACCTCGCAGTGTGAAAGAACTTTGCGGAGTCCAATTCTCAGCAATTATAGATGGGAAGAGTTATATGAGCGGTACTGAGGGATTTTTCAGCACCGGGCTTAAACCGATATATCGCCTGAAAACCGCTGAAGGTTATGAAATCCGGCTTACAGCAGATCACCCTGTGCTAAGCGCTGCATCGGTCAAACGTTCCTCTATAAACACCGAATGGATTAAAGCAGAAAAACTAATACCCGGCGACAGGGTCTGTCTTAACGATCACAGGAAATTTGAAGGATGGACCGGGAAATATGGCTATAATGAAGGATATCTCGCCGGACTTCTCGTCGGCGATGGAACAATTAAAAGTGATAAAGCTATAATTTCCGTCTGGCCGCGTGCCCTTGCGGCAAACGGTGAAAATACTTCAAAAAATGATCCTATCATGGGAGAAGCTGTTAAATGCGCGATGAGCCTTGATCATCGCTCCGATTTTAAAGGTTTCATAGAAGTTAAAGGAAGAGGCGAATACAGGATGTGTACTGCCGCGCTTAAAAAAATATGCCTTAGCCTTGGTATAACTCCACGGAATAAGAGAATCACACCTGAAATGGAAAAATGCTCTTCTGAATTTTACAAAGGCTTTTTACGCGGTCTTTTCGATACAGACGGTTCAGTCCAGGGTACGCTGGAAAAAGGCGTAAGCGTACGTCTCGCTCAGAGCGACGCGACGGCACTCAAAAGCATTCAGCGCATGCTACACAGGCTCGGTATTGTGTCATCTTTATATGAGAACAGACGGCCTGCAGGCGAATCGATTCTCCCTGACGGCAAAGGCGGTAAAAAGGCATACAAAATCAGGTCCCAGCACGAACTTGTAATATCCCGGGACAACATTGCAGTATTCGCTGAAAAAATCGGATTTTGCGATGCGGACAAATCCCGCAAACTTACCGGCCTCCTTTCAGGATACAAACGAACGCAAAACAAAGAGCGTTTTTACGCAGAAGTTAAAAATATATCTCCCGACGGGATCGAAGAAGTGTTCGATGTCCATATTCCCGGGATAAATTGTTTTGACGGCAACGGATTGATCCTGCACAACTGTGGCGAACAGCCGCTCCTTCCGTATGAATCATGCAACCTGGGATCAATCAATCTCAATAATATTGTGGCGAAATCGAACGGTTCAAGAGCTATAAACTTGGATGAGTTAAAAAGAATAACAAGGCTTGCGGTGCATTTTCTGGACAATGTAATCGATCTTAACAATTACCCGCTGGATAAAATACGCGAGATAACGACCGCGAACAGAAAAATAGGTCTTGGCGTAATGGGTTTCGCAGACCTCCTTATAAGGCTAGGCATACCTTATGACTCGGACGAAAGCATAGAGACCGCGGAAAAGATAATGCAGACTATACAGGAGGAATCCAAAGCGGCTTCGGCAGACCTTTCGAAAGAGAGAGGCGCATTCCCGAATTTTGCAAAAAGCTCTTACGCTGAAGAAGGCGGCGAGCCGCAGCGCAACGCAACTACCACGACGATTGCGCCTACAGGCACAATAAGCATAATAGCCAATTCATCCAGCGGCGTTGAGCCGATATTCGCTCTCGCTTATGAAAGAAACGTTATGGATAACGACATTCTGGTCGAAGTAAATCCTCTATTCGAAGAGATCGCGAAAGAGAACGGATTCTACAGCGACGAGATAATGAGACAGGTAGCGGAACACGGATCCGCGAAGGAAATCGACGGAATACCCGAAGAATGGAGAAAGATATTCGTGACAGCGCACGATATTTCGCCTGAATGGCACATCAGGATACAGGCAGCGTTCCAAAAATACACGGATAACGCAGTATCGAAGACGGTGAACTTCGCCCACGACGCTACGGTTAAAGACATAGAAAATGTCTATATGCTCGCATACAAGCTCGGTTGCAAGGGTGTCACTGTTTACAGGGACGGCTCAAGGGAATCCCAGGTTCTCTCTAAAAAATCCGACAAGGATAAAACAATTGTAGATTTTGAAAAATTCGATATAACAGAACACGGCCCCAGAGCGCCGCGACCGAGAAAAGAAGTAACGCACGGCTCGACAAGAAAGATGACGACAGGCTGCGGGTCTCTTTACGTAACCATAAACGAAGACGAGAGCGGGCTTTTCGAGGTGTTCGCCACCATGGGAAAAGGAGGCGGGTGCGCGGCAAGCCAGACCGAAGCGGTGAGCCGCATGATCTCGCTCGCGCTTCGGAGCGGCATAGACAGAGCCCAGATCGTTAAGCAGCTTAAAGGCGTTCGGTGCCCCAACCAGGCGTGGGAAAAAGGCGGGCGCATATACTCGTGCGCGGACGCGATCGCGAAGGCGATTGAAAGACATTCGGGGATCGACCCGGCCGCTGCTAAGAGCAGCGCAGAGAGCGAAGCTGCGGTCGACGCTTCGGAGATGGCGAAGAACGCGGCCGAGACCAACGGCAAGGGCAGCGACGTGGTGATGGTCGGGGTATGCCCGGACTGCCACGGACCGCTGGAGTTCGAGAGCGGGTGCAGCGTATGCAGGTCATGCGGGTTCTCGAGATGCGGGTAAGGAGCTGCACCCCGTTGTCAAGACAGATTTTTTTGAGGAACTTCCGCTTGTTTTGAAATATTTCGTGTAAACTGGTTTTAATTGAACATTCAATCAGGTAATCTGCGCGGTTTTTTGAGAAATCAATGAAATTGGTTTGACTTTCCGGAATTCCAGCCTATTGTCGTTCCTATCAATCGAAACTGGATAGCTCCGGAATCCCGGCCGCCTTCGCCTTCTTAATCCAGTTGCTTAATCTATTTAACCTGCTCCTCGGGCTTTCCCCTGCAAACACTTGTCTGAATTCATCACGAAGTATGTTGTTCATGCGAACAAAACTGTAAAAAGTATCTATACTCTATTTGTTATGATTTGTCGACATGAACTGATTTTCCTTATACTTCAAGATAACCAAAAAGGTAAAATTCTTTAAAACCTGAGAATATAGGTTGACTTTCGTGAATTCTGATTTTCGATAACCCTATCATCCATTAACAATGGGATTAAGTAATATGAAAATAAATTGTTTAAAAAAAATATTTTCAAATAAAATTATGTCCAAACATATTAAATTGTTTTTTTTAATAGCTGTTGGATTTGTTTTGATTTCACAGTTTATTCTATTAAGCTTTAGTTTGTCAAAAAATATTGATAATTGGGCTGTCATTCAAGGTGTTGATGTTGATGGTTCTCAAGCTATAAGGGTAGCTACAAAAACGAGATGGTACAACTATAATGGATTTACATCCTATGGTGTACTCTATTTCAGGCTTGCCCACACATTTGACAAATTAAATCCCTTTACAGCCTCTATAAATGTAGATGAATATTCTAATAGTAATGCAGAAGGTCATCACTTTGCCCTGTTGATAATATCACTTCTTTCACTATTTGCTTTATCATATTTAATTTCTTCAATTATTACAGACATACCTGTTCAAAGAATGATATCCATGATAATCCTTAATATTCTCTTTACAAAAAATCAATACTGGATGACATGGTTGTTTAGGGTACATCCAGATATTCTATTGTCTTTTCTTGTTTCTCTGGCAATATATCTATCCATTAAATATCTTTCTAACAATAAAAATGTCCTATTCTGGCAATCTGCAATAGCATGGGGGGCTGCATTAACCACTAAATTGAGTGTAATCTTCTATCTCCCTGCGTTATTAATTCTATTTATACCTGAATTTAAAAAAGAAAATTTTTTAAAAATCAGAAAATACTTTGTTATAATATCTATTACCTATTTTGCGATAGGTTTTCCTCAGAATTTTTTCATCTGGAAGCATATTAATTTTTTAATTTCTCAATCAGGTTACTCCCACAGCCCAACAATTGCTTCCTTCAGTAATTGGTGGTATCTATTATTCTCACAATCGTGGATGATATTATTAGCCATTGTAATTCTTTCTATCTGTTGGGGAAGGGTGTCAACAGAATTTAATCGAACTACTTTTATAAAATCGCTGATTATTACTGTTTTTCCGTTTTTATATTTTTTATCTAAAAATATTACTGCTCCCAATGAACACTATACTCTACCAATTGCATCAGGAATCTTTGTATTATTCACTTTAGGAGTTTCAAAATATACAAAGCTTATCTATGATTATTTATCAGAAAAAATTAAAATTTCACCCTATGTTTCATCAATATCAATTTTAATAATTGGTATTACATTATTTAGACTTACTCCTAATGTAATACCAGATGTACTTGATAAGCAACTTGATTGCCGTGAAGAATCAAGGAAAATATTTGGTCTGGTAAGTCAATATCAGAGAGAAAATTACAAAGTTCATATTGACCCATATGTTCCATATCATGACAATTTGGGTAATATAGAGAGATCATGGAGAAGAACTTTTAAGGACATAAGGCCTGGAAATGCAGATCTACTCGTATTAAAAAGAGAATATTATAAAAGATATATATTAAGCCCTGAAGAATCCGGTATTTCATTGGGATACATTGAGACTATGAATCCCAACTGGAAAGAAATAAAGAAATTCTATAATATTTTCTATAATAAGAATATAACTACTGATATTTATGGACAAACATGGATTAAAATCTATTCTGATGAATGTTCATGGGAAGTATGGAAATTAAAGGAATCTTCGTCTTTAAATGAATAACATAGCTACATACAAAGTATTTATAAATGGTAATTAGCAGATAGTGAGGAGTAAAAGGGATAAGGAGATAAATATTTAAATTTAATGAATCGAATAGCAATAATAATACGGAATCAATTATCGGTTAAAACAATTAAGCAATTATTAAAATTTGGTACTGTCGGAATAATTAATACTGCAATTACTCTTCTTGCAATCTACGCCTTATATAATTTTTTGAATATATCATATTATTTTTCAAATGCAATAGGTTTTGTTTTGGGTTTTATTAATAGTTTTGTATTGAATAAGATATGGACTTTTAAAAGTAATG
>CAZVDF010000036.1:0-34975 GCA_964626055.1 uncultured Leptospirales bacterium | reverse complement strand
ATAATCAGGGCAAACAAAAACACGGAAAAAATAAATATCGATTTTTTTTTATTATTCATATTTATTTATCCAGTCTCGCTTCCGGATGCAGAAGCGATGCCGAAATCTTCAATGCTTCAATAAATGTGCCGATCCCGAAATTACAGAATACTTCCGTATCGACAATAAAAATATTGTTGTTTTTTACGGCTCTCATGGTTATATATTTCTCCCATGTCTTCTTTTCTTCGTCCGTTTCAAATCCCATTGAAGGAATGATAATTATATCGGGATCGGCAAGAAGCACGCTTTCCCTGGAAAATGAATTTAAAGAGGAATGTTCATATATATTGATTCCTCCGCTTAACCTGATAAGGTCGTTGATATGGTAATCGCTGTTGACCGCCTTTAACGGTTTTGCGCCGATCTGGACAAATACTTTTTTTTTAGGAAGGTTTCCTGTTATTCTGTTTATTTTTTCAACTTCCTGCCGTATCGCGGAAAGTATTTGTCCGGCTTTCTGCCCGGAACCGATCGCATTTCCAAGTTTGATGAAATTATCGCAAATTTCCGTGAAATTTTTCGGATGGCGCAGTTCAACCACGCTGATCTTAAGCTGTTTGAGCCTGTTTATCTTGTTTTTATTTGCCAGAGAAGTGCTCAAAATCAAATCGGGTTTGAGTTCCATCACATCCTCAATATTAAAATTCATAAGATTTCCGACTTTCTTTTTATGCTTTGCGGCTTCGGGACGTCTACAGTAATATGTGTTCGCAATAAGCCTGTTTTCCGCTCCAAGAAGATACAGTTCTTCCGTTATCGCCGGTGAAAGAGAAATAATTCTTTCAGGTATTTTTTCAGCAGCCGATTTTCCATTATTTTTTACTTCCTCCGGATTATTCCCGCAGGAAAAACCCAATATAAATAATAAAAGTATAATACTCTTTTTCATAAAATAATTCATATTCTGAAACAACTCTTTCTGAATAACCCGGCAAGTTTAATTAAAAAATCAAAATTGGAATAAAAATGAACATGCGGATAACCGGCCAGTACATTCTTACGGGATAGTCCGCAATTCCACTGTGTATTTCCGTTGTCTCCAACTTTTTTAATATTATATTTAAGGATAAAATTTTTTTCTTTATCCGATATAATGTCCGAATAATGAAATTCATGTGCCCTTGTTGTAATTCCTTCATATTCGACATCGACATACCCGAATCTCTGCAGTTTAGAGGTCATCATGGATCTGGCGTTAAAATAACCTACGGTGTCATAAGAATTACCGTCCGTATCCTTAATGCATTTCGTAAGATACATTAATCCACCGCATTCCGCGTAGCACGGCATATTGTCTTCAAGTTTATTATAGATATCAGTCAACATTGATTTATTCATGGATAATTTACGGGTAAATATTTCAGGGAAACCTCCTCCTATATATATACCATTAAGGCCATCCGGTAATTTATTATCGCTCAGGGGGCTGAACTCGACAAGATCAAAACCGGTCTCTTTCATCAAAGATAAATTATCCTCATAATAAAAGTTAAAAGCTTTGTCTATCGCTACTCCAATCATGATACCTTTTCCGATATTTTCCGGGATTTTTATGCCATAATAATTCGAATTTTCCTCAGCATTGCCGCCGTCTTCGGAAATTTTTTCAATCGCATTAAAATCAATAGTTTCAGCGGCAACTCCGGAAATTATTTTAAAATATTCTTCGATACCGGTCTGTTCTTCAACTGGAATTAATCCGAGATGTCTTTCATTTAATTTAGCCGAAGCATTTACCGGAAAATAACCCAGACATTGTATACCGGTTTTTCTGGTTATCAGTTCTTTTAAGGAATTATAATAATTTTTATCATGAATATTGTTTAAAATAACGCCTTTGATATTTACTTCAGGATCATATGATTTAAAACCCAGAACGATCGCGCAAATGCTTTCAGCCATTGCCTTCGCATCAACTATTAATACAACAGGCGCTTTCAGGATAAGCGACAGTTCCGCCGTGCTTCCTTTACCGTTAAAACCACAGCCGTCGTACAGTCCCATTACGCCTTCTATTACGGCAATATCGCAGTCCTTTGTGTTCCTGTTGAATAAGTATTTAACGGTCTCGGAATCATGTAATATTGTATCGAGATTCCATGACTTCGCCCTGCAGGCCATCGCATGAAATTTCGGATCGATAAAATCCGGCCCGGTTTTGAACGGCGCAACTTTTCTGCCCCTTTCGGACAAAACTCTCATAACGGCAGCGCTGATCGTTGTTTTCCCGGTTCCGCTCCCTGTGCCGGCGAATAAAATTTTTTTCATTCAATATCCTTTACGGGTTGATAGTTAATCATTTAATACTTTTGAAAAAATATCCATATATTCCATCGCGAATCTGTCAGGCTTTCTTTTCCCTATATTGGACAGAATTTTCTCCCTTTCTCTTTTATAATTCCCCGGAACAGCCAGATATTCAATCGCCTCAGCTATTTCCTCAGGCGAATGCGGTTCCACAACTATGCCGCCGAATTCGTTTATGATCTCGGGTATGGAATTTATATTGCTCCCGACTACAGGGATTCCGAAAGACAGCATCTCGAGCCCTATCCTGCATATAGATTCGGACCCGACGGATGGGATAATGCCTATATCCGTTATCCTGAGTATTTCCCTGACTTCGTCAATCCTGCCAATAAAAGTGATATTTTTTAAATTTTCTCCGGCAGGAATTTTTTTTAAGTCATCAACAGTTATATTTATTTCTTCTCCGGATACAATAAAATGAAATTTATTTTTATTTTTAAGATATTCATAACTGCTTAAAAAATATTCAACACCCTTTACACTGTCTAACCGGCCAATAAATGAAACTACAATTCTGTCGCCGGCTATTTTAAGTTTCTTTTTTAAATTCAATTTCGATTTATATAATGCAAAATTTTTATATTCCATATCAAGAGGAATTACACTTATTTTGCTACAGGGAATTCCCATCCGGACTATATGAGAAAGCATATATTTTGAGGAAACAATATATTGAACTGAAGATATTTTATAGAACATTCTATTTAAAATATTGCATTTAGGGACTTTACTGTCAGTACGTGTGCGTATAATACGACTCTTCTTTCCGATAAGCGATAAAAAAGAAAATACATGGTCTCTGGATACGTGAGGATTTATGATATCAAATTTGATTTTATTGCAAATGCCGCGGTATTTAAAAATATTTTTAATATATTTAGCAGGTCCATTTCCCGTCAATCCAATACTATCAATTACCTCTATCCCCTGTTCTTTTGCTTTTGCAATCAAAGGACTTCCCGGAAGACCGAATAAAACAACACGCAAACCGGATTTTCTGAGTGATAAAGCAGTATAGAATGCATAATGAGCCGAAGCGTTATACCATCTGACTGAGCACATTATTAAAATTGATATCTGCATATGATCCGGTTTTGAAGTTTTCTGCAATGAATATATTTATTCGCTGAGGTATGCAAGTAAAATTCTATCTGTTGAATTTTGTTTAATAAAGCGATAAAAGTGTTTGGAATAGGAAAGTCGATACGGAAACGAAAGGAAACATAGTTTTAATTATGGAATATTCAGGAAAATAAATATTTAATATATTGCCGTAGACATAAGACATCTCAAAGCAGATTTCTCGACTTTGGATGTAATTAATGCACTGATTGAATATTGAATTTTATTTTTATTGTTTATTAAAGGAAAAGAAATACGGGGTTATATTCCCCGTTGAGCATTAACCTGAACAGATTCCTCATATTTTCTGATAATTTCCGCTGTGATGAGCTCTCTTGCCTCTTGAGTAATGGGGAAAAATAAATCGATGAATTCTCCATTTTTTCTCTTGTTTGAAGGCATCCCTATAAAGATCCCTTTTTCACCCTGAACGATGCGTAAATTTTTTACAACAAATTTGTCCATCAATGTAATGTTGGCAAATCCCAGAGTTTTACCTAAATTATCTTTTGGAAAAACCCTTACTTCAGTAATAATATTATTCATACTGGTACACCATCATTCATTAGATTTTAATAATTCATAACATACAAATATTATTATGTCAAGTATAATAATATAATAAAAAAATTATATTATATTTAAATAATGAATTTTAAATTTTTTTATTAATATTTTTGAGAAAAAATGTATTTTTACCTCCTGATTTATAAATAATCCCACTTTATCTTATTATTATATACTATTTTTAGCAAATAGTCAATAAAAAGAGCTGAAATAAAATATATTTGGTAAAATAATTTAATTTGATTATCAAATTGTTTTAAGTATCAATATGGTTTCCAGATGATGGACAGTATGTAAAATTAGATATTCCGAGGTGAATTATTGGAAATTAATACTACGACAGATAACGATTCCACGTAATACCGGTACTCATCGAGTCTTTCTTCCTTGCCTTTTTCCAGTATGTCATTTTGCGCCGATTTTGACGTATCTACGCAAAGAAACCATCCGCTCTGTGAAGGCGGCTCAGGAATTTCAAAATATATGCCTTCTTCAGATGCGTTGAACGCAATGTAAATATCATTATCCCTGTTATTATTTTCGTCCCTGGCATATTCCCCGTTCAGCAGACATGCAATAATATGCGAATCGACATCCCAATCAGGAATATTTCTAGTTTTTCCGTGCCACTCCACATCCGGTTTCCGGCAGCCGTTATGCGGGACGCCCTTAAAAAACGAATCTCTTGACAAAATCGGATGCCTTTTTCTGAATTTGATCATCTCTTTTGTGAATCTGAAAATATCTTGATGCTTTTTAAGAAAGGCCCAGTCGATCCACGATATCTCGTTATCCTGGCAGTATGCGTTATTGTTGCCTCTCTGCGTGCGTCTGAACTCATCTCCGGCGAGAAGCATGGGCACCCCCTGCGAAAGGAAAAGCGTGGCAATAAAATTCTTTATCTGCCTGTTCCGTATTTTTTCGATCTCTTCTCCTGCCGGGTATCCTTCATATCCGTAATTAAAACTGATATTGTAATTCTCGCCGTCGTTGTTATTCTCGCCGTTTTCAAGATTATGTTTTTCATTATAGCTTACAAGATCGTTCAGGGTAAATCCGTCGTGACATGTAATGAAATTAATGCTGTGCAAGGGGCTTTTCTGGCTTGGTTCGTATAAATCCGAACTGCCCATAAGCCTTGTCGCGAAATAACCCACGGAATTCCGATCGCCGCGCCAGAACCTGCGAACATCATCCCTGTATTTACCGTTCCATTCCGCCCATCTTCCGGGAAAATCGCCTACCTGGTAAGCCCCGGCCACATCCCATGCTTCCGCTATTATTTTTGTGTCCCTCAGGATTGAATCCTCTTCTATCCTTTCGATCAGCGGAGGATTGCTCAGCATGTTGCCGTCGATATCCCTCCCCAGTATGGAAGCAAGATCGAACCTGAAACCGTCGACGTCCATCTCAATGACCCAGTATTTTAAGCAATTGATTATAAATTCCCTTACTATGGGATTATTGCAGTTGAATGTGTTGCCGCAGCCTGAAAAATTCTTATAAAATCTTTTATCGGGCTCAAGCATATAATACGTGGAATTGTCAATACCTCTGAAGCAAAGCGTAGGGCCGAGATGATCCAGCTCGGCTGTATGATTAAAAACAACATCAAGTATAACCTCTATCCCGGCTTCATGGAATTTTCTTATCATCTCTTTGCATTCGTGGAACTGTTCTCCCATTGTGCCGGAAGAAGAATATCTTCCCTTTGGGGCAAAAAACGAAATAGTACTATAACCCCAGTAATTCTTTAGCTTCTCTCCGGTAACGGGATTAACGTTTATATTTTCATCCTCATCAAATTCATGGATCGGCATCAGTTCTACCGCGGTTACACCCAGCTCCCTCAGGTAAGGGATCTTTTCAATCAATCCCCGGAATGTTCCTTTATCAGCAACGTTGGATGAATCATGATATGTAAAACCTTTCACATGAAGTTCGTAGATAACCGTATCTTTCAGCGGTTTTTTTATCGGCCTGCCGTATAAATCGAAATTTTCCTGTATAACGATGCATTTGGGAGCGCCGGGCGCGCTGTCCCTGTCGGAAAATGACAGATCCTCAAGCGACGACTCCGGATCATAACCCCTCGCGTCCGAAAGGTTCCACTGGAAACTCCCGGTTACGGATCTTGCATGAGGATCCAGCAGCAGCTTATACCGGTTGAACCTGATGCCGTTCCCGGGATCATACGGGCCGTCAATTCTATAACCGTATAACTGGCCTTCCTTAATGCCATCAACCCAGATATGCCATATATCGCCCGTTTTATTTATTTTAGGATCGAAATTTATTTCTTCGGATTCGCTGTCAGGTTCAACGGAATTGAAAAGCACAAGAGTGACGGAATGAGCATTACGGCTTAATATGGAAAAATTAGCACCGCAGTCGCGAAGTTTAACTCCGAAGGGAAGCGGCGTCCCGCGTGAAATTCGTTTACATGCCAATGGAATATTCTCCAAAAAGCAATTTTAAGGAAACGATAGGTTTAGATATATTATATCAGAATTTATTCTGAATGCAAACTCTTTTGTATATTAAAGACGGGATTTTTAGCATAGAGAATGGCGGTTTAATTCAAGATCAGGTATAAACCTATTTTTTATTTCCTAAAACTTCTGCTTCTACTTTTAAAATTACTATTTTATTGTCTTTGTCGTTAGTATATACGGATATTGTTTTTTTTAGCATCTCTTTTCTTATACCTGTTTTTAAAGTTACTTCAATTTCTCCTTCGCCTCCGGCGGGGATATCGTTCCTTGAAAGAAGAACGGCCGTGCAGCCTCAGCCGGGTTTTATGTTTTCTATAATCAGTGTGGACGATCCGGTATTTTTAAAAGGAAAAAAATGCTTTAATTCCGCATTCTGCCCGACATGTCCGAAATTATAATTAAGTTCTTTGAATTCAATGCGTGGGCCGGCGAAACATGATAGTAAAAAAAATAATAAAAATATGTATATAAAATTATTTCTATGGCACATAAAACGCTGTAAAACTCCTCTATTTTTGGATATTAAGTTAAACGATAATATAAATATATCAAACAAAAAATAATTTTAAAGAAAAAATTTTTATGAACTTTACTTTTATCGGATTATCTTCTATAATAATATAAATATAAAAAATCTGAAAAACCTTATAATATATTTAAACCGGATCGGAGCTGAATATGCCTCATAAACACAGCAAAAGCGTTCTTATAGTAGACGACAAAATAGAAAATATCAAGTTATTGTCCGCAATTTGCAGGAAATTCGGTTTTAATTACCGTACTGCCGAAAGCGGCGAGGAAAGTATTAGGATAGTAAAGACTTCCAAGGATATCGGTCTGGTGCTGATGGATGTCAAGATGACAGGCATCGATGGGACAGACGCCATGAAAACAATTAAAGAAAAATGGGATATACCCGTCATTGCAGTAACCGGGATGGCCGGCGATAACGACAAAAAAGTATTCATCAAAATGGGATTTGACGACTATATTTCCAAACCGATCGATATTCCGATGCTGGTCAAGAAAATCAACGCATTAATGGACGCTTCCTAAAAAAAATAACCGATGGAAAAGCGGGATTATTTAATCAGCGAAGAAGCGGACGCGAATACCGATAAGGCAGAAGGATAAATCCCGATAAGAAGAATGAAGATAACGGAAATAGCAATGATTGTTCTGGCATAATAAGATTTATCCGCTTCTGAAAAATCGGCACCTGCTTCTTCCATGAACATTGCCCTTCCTATCTGAAAATAGTAAAATAGCGATATGACTGAATTTAAAGCGCCTATTACTGCGAGAACGTACATTCCTTTTTCTACAACTGCTGTAAAAATAAAATACTTGCCCATAAAGCCGGCAGTAGGCGGTATTCCCGTTAACGAGAGCAGAAGCACGATGATGCCCGCCGCCATCATTGGCGATCTTCCGGCAAATCCGCGCATATCGTCGATATATTCACCGAAACCATTGTTTTTCTGAACAAGGAGAATCATGCCGAACGCGGCAGCGTTCATGAACAGGTAAACGAACAGATAGAAGAGAACTGCCATGCTGCCCCGTGCACCGAACGCTGCCAGCCCCATTAATATATAGCCCGCATGAGCTATTGAAGAATAAGCCATCATGCGTTTGATATTTTTCTGTGTAAGGGCCGCAATGTTGCCCCAGAACATCGTTATAATGGCGATAACCTGGAAAATGACCTCATACTGGGTCTGAAAACCTCCGAAAATAACAGTGATCATACGGATCATAACCGCAAAAACGGCAGCTTTCGGAGCCGTAGACAGAAATACGACCAGCGGCGTGGGCGCACCTTCATACACATCCGGAGTCCACATATGGAACGGAACAAGGGCCAATTTAAAGAAGAGACCCGCGAAAAGTAAAAGCATACCTGTAATGGCGAGCTTCGCATTGTCCCCGGCAATTGCTTTTGCCACTTCAGAGTAACCGGTGCTGCCGGCAACTCCAAGGAGTATTGCCATGCCCAGCACCATAACTGCGGAACTCAGCGTCCCAAGAATGAAATATTTGATCCCGGCTTCCGCAGAACGCTTATCCTTCTTAAAGATACCGGCCAGGATATAGGAAGAAATGGCAAAGAGCTCGAATGAAACATAAAAAGTGATCATATCGACGGATGAAACCGCGAACATCATTCCTATTACGGAAAGGAGGATCAAATAATAAGCCTCGCCGGCTTCCGAGCCTTCGACATTGAAAAATTTAAAAGACAGCACTACCGTCAATATACCGGATATCAGGAATATCATCTTAAAGTAAAATGCGAATTGATCGGGCAGCAAATTCCCGGAATAAATCTCACCTGTTGGCATCGGAGAGAATATGAGGGAAATTATCGATGCAAGAAGGCCTATTATTGAAATGAAGCCGGCAATGCGGCTTCCGTTATACTTTACAAACAGGTGCACAAACATTGCGATAACAGCAAAAGCCAAAATTATCATTTCCGGAATGATATACTTCAACTGGTCGATATATTGAGAATAATCCATTAATGAACTCCTGCTTTTATTACCGGCTTTTTGGCTTTGGAATCATCGGTCTTCAATGGAGCTTCCTTCTTGTAATAATCGGGATTGACCGTACGAACTATTTTCTCAACCGGTTTATCGATTATGTTCAGGAAAGGCTTGGGATAAATACCGATCCAGAATGCCATTATAATTAAAGGAATAAATATGAAGAACTCCCTGAAATTCAGGTCCTTTAAATCCTGATTTGCGGGATTCTCCGCTTTACCGAACATAACCCGCTGATACATCCACAGCATGTATCCTGCGCCGAGAATGATCCCAGTTGCAGCGATCGCAGCCCATATCCAGTTGACAGTGAAGACGCCCATCAGTATCATAAATTCACCTATGAACCCGTTAAGTCCCGGAAGTCCTATGGACGACATCGTGATGATAAGGAATATAGCGGCGTATTTCGGCATCAGCGATGAAAGCCCGCCGAATTCGGAAATAAGACGCGTATGGCGTCTTTCGTAAATAATACCTACTATAAGGAAAAGCGCGCCTGTGCTTATCCCATGGTTTATCATCTGTATGACCGCCCCTTTGATCGCCATAGGTGTAAAAGCGAACAGGCCAAGCATTACAAAGCCCATATGCGAAACGGATGAATACGCTATAAGCTTTTTCATATCTTTTTGCATTAAGGATACCAGGGCTCCATAAACAATTGATATCAGTGCAAGTATAATAACGTACGGCAAAAACGTTTTTGATGCATCAGGGAAAAGTGCGAGCGAAAAACGCACGAAACCGTAAGTACCCATTTTGAGGAGTACTCCGGCAAGAATAACCGAACCAGCAGTCGGCGCTTCGACATGAGCGTCCGGCAGCCATGTATGAAACGGGAACATAGGCACCTTGATCGCAAATCCGAGGAAGAAAGCGACGAAAACCCAGCACTGCAGAACGTAAGGCAGATACGAGCCGGCTTCTATCATTTTTAATAGATCAAACGTGTGATAATTGAAATAGAGCACTAATATACCGATAAGCATCATGACCGATCCGAACAGCGTGTACAGGAAGAACTTAATAGCGGCATAGAGTTTGCGCTCGCCGCCCCATACGCCGATCAGGAAATACATCGGAACGAGCATTACTTCCCAGAATACATAGAACAGGATGAGGTCAAGAGAAACGAATACGCCCACCATGCCGACTTCAAGAAGAAGCATAAAAATATAATATTCCTTTAATCTTTCCTTGATCGCCGTCCACGAGCTCAAGGTCGCGATAAAAGAAAGCAGGGAAGTAAGCAGTATCAGCAACAGAGAAATTCCGTCGATACCCATAAGATACTGCACGTTTGCAGACTTGATCCAGTCAGCTCTCTCCAGGAACTGCATTCCGTCCGCAGCCGAATTAAAATTGTTCAGGAGATATATCGTAAAAAAGAATTCAACGAGTGTTATAATATTCGCCGTCAGCTTGAGCGCAACTGATTTCGTGCCGGGCATCAGCAGCAGAATAACTATGCCCAGCAGCGGGAAAAATGTTATAAAAGTCAATATTGGGATACCTATAATTTCCATGACGTCTCCTTAAAATACGATTACCGTTAAAGAAATCAGAATAACGATTCCTATTACTATTGATAAAGCGTAATTATACACATATCCGCTTTGGAATACTTTTAATATCTTTGAGAAAAACCTGTTAACCGCGCCCACGCCGTTCACGGCGCCGTCAACTACATTGCTGTCGACAATGATGGACGCGGATGATATTTTCCTTACAAAAAAGGCGGCACCGTTCACAATGCCGTCAATGATGCCAAGATCGAATTTGCCGAGCAGCGTGCCGAGCTTCATCGCGCCGCCGACAAATACGCCGTTATAGAATTCATCAATAAAATATTTATTGTAAACCAGCCTGTATAATAACTTCAATTTTTCAGCCAGGCTTTCAGCCGGTTTTCCTTTCTTCTTTAAATAAATAACATATGCCATAAATATACCGAAGAGGCCTATCGCGACGGAAATGATCATGAGGAATATTTCGGTCCCTGCGGATAAAGCAAGCTCATGATGCCCTACCGTGTGGCCCAGGAATTTCCCGAACCAGTTGCCGCCGCCGAGCACATGCGGAAGACCCACGTATCCTCCTATGAAGGACAATACCGCGAGTACCTGAAGCGGCCTGATCATCACGCTCGGGGATTCGTGCAGATGGTGTTTCGCTTCGTGTTCTATCCGTTCGTCGCCGTAGAATGTCATGAAAATAAGCCTGAACATATAAAATGCCGTCATACCGGCGCCTACCAGACCCAGAACCCAGACCGTATAATTCCCGGACGCGTATGCTGAAGCAAGGATCTCGTCTTTTGAGAAAAATCCGGACAGCCCCGGAATACCCGCTATGGCAAGAGTACCTACAAACATTACCGTAAATGTTTTCGGGATATGCTTTCTAAGGCCGCCCATCTTCCTCATATCCTGTTCGCCGGACATTGCGTGAATAACGCTGCCTGCGGAAAGGAAGAGCAGGCTTTTAAAGAATGCGTGCGTCATAAGGTGAAATACGCCTGCCGCATAGGCTCCCACGCCTAGACCGGTGAACATGTAACCGATCTGGGAGATCGTAGAATACGCGAGCACGCGCTTAATGTCGTTTTGCACAAAGCCCATTGTAGCGGCGTAAACAGCAGTTATTACGCCGACAAGGGCGACAACAGTAAGCGCTGTGCCCGAAAAAGTAAAGAGGACGTTCATGCGGGCCACCATATATACGCCTGCCGTGACCATCGTCGCCGCATGTATAAGGGCGGATACCGGCGTCGGGCCCTCCATTGCGTCAGGCAGCCATGTGTATAACGGTATCTGTGCGGATTTTCCGGTTGCGCCTACGAAAAGAAGAAGCGCAATGATCGTTGCGGTTTCCTGTGTTAAACTTCCGCCCTGAACAAGCTCCGATATTTTTGCAACATCCACTGTCCCGAGATGATAAATTAAAAGTCCAATGCCCAGTAGAAAACCGAAATCACCTACCCTGTTTGTAATGAAAGCTTTTTTGCCCGCGTTTGCCGCCGAATCTTTATTGAACCAGAACCCTATCAGCAGGTACGAACAGAGACCCACACCTTCCCAGCCTATGAACATAACGGCCAGATTGGATCCAAGCACCAGTATAAGCATAGCGAATGTAAAAAGATTTAAATACGTGAAAAAGCGCGCATAGCTCGAGTCGTGCGCCATGTATCCGATCGAATAAATATGTATCAGCAATCCTACTCCGGTTACCACCATTGTCATTACCGCAGTCAGGGGATCGAACCTGAAGGCGAAATCAATTACGAAAGATACGGCGCCGCTGTTGGAAAGATTGACAAGATTACCCGGGACCCATGTGAATAATGTCTTTACCAAATACGGCTCGTTGGAATTCACTATTTCCAGAAAACCGATGACTGAAAAAATAAAGCTGAGTCCCACGCCGGATACGGCGATCGTGTGTATAAGTTTTTTGGGAAAATACTTTATTCCCAGAAGTCCGTTCAATATTACGCCTATTAGCGGGAAAACCGGAATCAGATAGAACATACTATTTTACCTTCTATTTTTACACTGTGTATAAATTCTAAATCAGCCCCCCAACCCCCCTGGAGGGGGGCTGTAAGCTACACAAAGTATTTACATTCCTAAGTCCCCCTTTAGGGGGATGGCCGCAAAGCGGCCTAGGGGGCCCCATTTAGCCTGGCCTAACCTTTCAGTTCGTTGATCTCATCAAGATCGTATGTCTTTTTCTGCCTGAAGTACGACAATGCCAGCGCAAAGCCTACAGCCGCTTCAGCGACAGCCATCAGAATAACGAATATAGCGAAAAGCGATCCGACGGGCGACTTCAAATGATAGCCTATGCCCGCGAGTATTACGTTAACGCCGTTCAGCATAAGCTCCACAGCCATCAGAATTATCATAAGATTTTTCCGGAATAAAACGCCGAACAGTCCGATAAAAAATATTACAAGTCCCAGTGCTATAATTTGATTAATCGGGATCATGAATGAGCTTCCTTCTAGCGATAATTATTGAACCTATGAGAACTGCAAGCAACAGTATCGATGCAATTTCAAACGGTATAAGATATTTCGACAAAAGCATATCGAACAGCGCTTCAAAATCAGGGTATTCAGCTGCGCCCTGTATTTTGATCCGGTTCTTGACGAATATATAGATCATCTCGGCAAGGAACAGGATTGAAATACAAATTATAAAAAATTTTGGGAATATTTTTCTCTTTTCGATCTTAATTTCATTCATATTAACTATAATGATAACAAACAGATAGAGCACGACTATACCGCCGGCATAGACCATGATCTGCACCGCGCCCAGGAATTCCGCATACAGGGTAAAGAATACGCCGGATATAGCAAGCACCGCGAACGCAAGGTAAAGAACGCTGTGCATTATTTTCTTCTGAAGGATCACCATTACGGCGAACAATACGGATAATGCGGCAAAGAAATAGAAAATAATAGTCTGGATCATTATATATTTTCCCCCAGAAAATGCTTTTGCAGATCGAAATCGGAATACATCTCGGAAATATGAAGCGTCAGTTTCGATCTGTCGGGCGTCGACAGCCGGAACTCTTTAGAATTGCGGATAGCCCCGGTCGGGCATGCTTCGGCGCATAAGCCGCAGAAACTGCAGCGTTCCAGTTTCCAGTCGAACTTTACGGGCCTCATCTTGTTGTTTTCATCCTTCGCGCCTTCAATATCGAAACAATTCTGAGGGCAGGCGCGCTGGCACATTTTGCATGCTATGCAAAGAGGCTTGCCATCCGCATCGCGATGAAGCCTTACAATCCCGCGAAAGCGTTCGGAAGGTTCTTTTACTTCTTCCGGGTACTGAATTGTAACCTTGCGCGACAGGGTATACTTCAGAGTGACCAGCATACCCTGTACCAGTTCCACAAGGAAAAACATCCGTAAAAATTTCATTATCATATGATCATCCTGATAATCGCGACAACTATTAGGTTGAGAAGCGAAAGCGGTATCAGCCATTTCCAGACAAGCCTTATCAGCCCGTCAAAACGATAACGCGGAAATGTGCCTCTTATCCAAACGAACAGATACAAGAAGAACATTATCTTGATAAAATACCAGACGAATCCCGGAATATAATGCAGGAACCATAAAAATTCAACATTCGGGAAAATCGGAAGACCGCCTCCGAAAAAGAAAATCACCATAAGCGATGATACAAGCACCATGTGTGCGTATTCGGCCATAAAGAAGTAACCGAATTTTATTCCGGAATACTCGGTATGGAAACCTGCGACAAGCTCCGAGTCCGCCTCTACAAGGTCAAACGGCGAGCGGTTGCATTCCGCCATGGCAGCGATCCAGAAAACAACGCATGAAACAGGCATAATGAACGCAAACCAGACACCCATATCCTTCTGTTTATTTACTATATCTATGAAATTCATGGAACCGGAGGCCAGGACAACGGTCAATACTGTAAGCCCGATCGGGATCTCATAACTTAAAAGCTGGACAACGGAACGCAATCCGCCCAAAAGGGAGTATTTCGAGTTGGACGCCCATCCGGCATACACTATTCCCAGCACCGCAAGGGAAGAAATACCGAGCGTAAGCAGAAGTCCCACCGGGCTTTCTGCCACCCAGAAAGTCAGATTATATGAACCGATGTTCATCGTGAGCCCGACAGGAATAAAACAAAATGCAAACAAAGAAGTCGCCAGCACTATAACGGGAGCGATGTTGAAAATTAGTTTATCCGACTGTCTCTGTATAATATCTTCTTTAAACAGCATCTTAACCGTATCGGCGATAGGCTGGAGTATACCCTGGAAACCGACGCGATTGGGCCCAAGCCTTTGCTGTAAAAAAGCGATACCCCTTCTTTCAACCCACAGCATAACCATGACCATGATCATGGGGAAAAGGATCATTACAACGATTTTAACGACCGGTATAAGTACGTCAAAAATAATGGTGTCGATATCGAAATTCATTTATCAATCTCTCCCAGCAGAACGTCTAACGAACCGAGTATCACAACAACATCCGCCAGCAGATTCCCTTTGCACATCGCTTCAAGAGACTGCATATTTATAAAAGAAGGCGATTTCATCTTAACTCTTTCCGGCTTGTCCGTACCGTTCGATTTGATATAAAAACCGAGTTCCCCTTTCGGCGATTCTATCGAATGGAAAATCTCGCCTTCGGGTATTTTTAATACTTTAGGAACTTTGGTTATTATTTCTCCCGGAGGCAGATTACCGATTGCCTGCCGTATTATGCTCATGCTCTGCCTGATCTCTTCAACACGGACAAGATACCTGTCGTAAACATCTCCTTTCGTGCCTGTGGGGACATCAAAATCAAATTCATTGTAGGATGAATAAGGAATATTTTTACGTATATCCCACTTAACGCCTGAGGCTCTTAAAGCAGGCCCTGTTAATCCGTACTGAATGGCGTCTTCGCCTGAAATAATCCCCACTCCTTTTGTCCTGTGCAGCCAGATACGGTTTATGTTGATGATTTTATCAATATCCTCAAGTTTTTTCTCAATTTTAAGAAGGGATTTCTCAACCATTGAAATCAACTTGCCGTCAATATCATACGGAACTCCGCCTATGCGCAGAGCGTTAATCGTGAGCCTGGCGCCTATATATTCTTCAAAAATCTCCAGCAAATCCTCCCGTTCTTCAAACGTATAAAAATTTATGGTATAATAAGCGCCTGCGTCATTTGTGACAAAGCCCAGCCAGCCGATATGGTTCACAACGCGCTGAAGTTCAGTCAATATAACCCGTATATACTGCGCCCGCCTTGGAACCTCAAGCCCCATAAGCTTTTCAACAGCAAGCACGTAACCGAGGTTGTTTGATATGGCGGAGAAATAATCGAGACGATCGGTAAATGGGAGTATTTGCGCGTACGTGCGGTTTTCCCAGAGCTTCTCCATCCCTCTATGCAGATAGCCGAGACCGGGTTCTACCTTTATAACTACCTCATTATCCAGCGTAAGCTTTAGATTCAAAACCCCGTGCGTGGAGGGGTGCTGGGGACCCATATTTATTTCAAGGAATTTATAATCCATTATTGCCTTCCTTCCAGCGGAAAATCCTTTCTCAGCGGATGCCCGTTGAAATTATCAGGCATATAAATTCTACGAAGATCGGGATGTCCGTTAAAGCTTATTCCGAACATATCATAAATCTCTCTTTCAGCCCACTCAGCGGTTTTATAGATTGAGCAGACCGAGTCAGCAGGTTCATTTTCATCAATATCCGCAATAATGCGCATACGTTCAAAGCCCGGAAACCTGTAAAGCTGATAAAGCAGGGAAAAGCGTTTCTGCCCTTCTTTTTTTATGGAAGAATTATCGAGGGCTATAATATCGTTAAGAGCGTTAAAGCTCTTTTCATCTCTCAGGTATTTTATTATTAATAAGAGTGATCCATTTTTTACTTTAACGGAGAGTTCTTCTTTTTCGAATCTGCCTTCGATTATGGATTCCTTGAAGACCGATTGCAACGAAGAGTATGCATTTTCCAGCACGGGATATTTACTTAGTTGGTCTGTCATGTACGCTGAATATCTCCTTTGTCGGATGTTCTTTGCCGATTCTATCCCGCAGCATCAATAATCCGTGCAGCAGACCCTGCGGTGTGGGAGGGCATCCTGATATGTAAACATCTACTGGCAAAATTTTATCCACTCCCTGAAGCACTGCGTATGTCGGGAACGGGCCGCCGGAAACCGCGCAATTGCCCATTGCGACGACCCATTTCGGATCCGGCATCTGCTCCCAGAGCCTTCTCACAACAGGAGCCATCTTCTTCGTAACCGTCCCCGCTACGATGAACAGGTCTGCCTGCCTGGGTGAAGGACGCATGACTTCCATACCGAATCGGGATATATCGTATCTGGCCATCAGCGTCGCAATCATTTCAATCGCGCAGCAGGCAAGACCCGAACCAAACGGCCAAACGGAGTTTTTCTGCCCCCACGTGATAAGGTCATCCAGTCTGGCAAGTATAAACGGTTGTTTTTCCATGTTCTCAGCCAATGTCCCTCCTGAAATCAAGCGCACCCGCTTTCCATGCATAAATATAGCCGAATATTAAAATAACGATAAATATCAAAGCTTCAATCAAACCGAACCATCCGAGCCTGTCGTTTATTACAGCCCACGGGAACAGAAAAACAGTTTCAACATCGAATATTATAAAAACGAGAGTAAGCAGATAATATCGGATCGAATATGTGTCCCTGGCTGTGGGCGTCGCAGGATCGACACCGCATTCGTAGCAGTATGTCTTGTCGCCGTGATAATTTCGTTTAAAACGGATAAGCGCAACAAACAGGAGGAAGCCGATTGAAAAGGCGATAGCTATAATAAAGAATAAGAAGAAATACCAGTAGTTTATCATCATAATTCTCTTTAATTATATAACAGCTAGATAGTAGCTATTAATTGAAAGCGTCGAAAATTGTCAATAAAATAAAATAGAAAAAATTGTTTTAGACAAAAAAAATTGATAATTAATATATTTGACAAAAAAATTATCCGTCTATTATAATTTGACCGAATCATAATTGTTTTGATTTTAAATAGCAACTGACAGATGTCATTTTAAAATAGCTGTTGTCTGGTAAATTTAATGATATAATTTATTTATAAGGATAAAAAATGAATATCAGGGATAATAAACGAAATTTATTTTTTAAAATCTTTTTCAACTGCCTGCTCATAATAACTATTAACGCATTTGCTTCCTCACTATTCTCTGCAGAACTTTTTAACAGATGGGGCATGTCGAAAGAAGCAGTTTTAAAAAAATACATTAAGCAGGGGGAAGCAACCGCCGAATTCACGCCTTTAAAGAACCCGGATTATGAAAATAAAATAATGAATATGGTTAAATTGATCCTGAAAAATGTCGATTCGGACGCGGATAAAGATATAATTATCATAAGCAGTAAAACTAATCCGAGAAAAGATTTTCTGTTGTTCAAGAATAAATTATTTTCCGTACTGGAAGTGTATAATTCCATTACCAGGGACGAATTAAAAAATGTCATTAAATTATTAACCAGCCAGTACGGACAACCCAATTTCAATCCGGGAAGCGAGATGGAGATATATTTTATTTCCACCACAAATACAAAAATTATAGTTCATTACTATCTAAAATCAAAAAAATGCGAAATTTATTTTTACGATTCCCACCTGTATCATAAATTATCTTCAAACGAATATTAAACTTATTAATTGGTTTATGGCGGCTAATTCAGTTATACTCAATAACAACATGGCTTTTCAAATAAATTTCTACTTTTTTAATAATTATTCTTGACGCTTAAATATTATTATTTCTAATTGTTGCAGTTTATAAGTTGACCGGTGATGTTGTTATATAAACGAAAATAAAAATTATAAATTTTAAATAAAGGTATAAAGTTGGCAAATAAAAAATCCACCGAAAAAAGAATAAGACAAAGCAGGAAGAGCCGCAGCCATAACGCCGGTATAAAATCTTCACTGAGAACAGCGGCAAAAAAGGTGTTAAAAGTAATAAACGCATCTTCAAATACTGAAGAGATCAAAGAAAATTTCAGGCTGTTCGTCAAACGCATGGATACTGCCGCGAGGAAAGGCGTAATTCATAAAAAAACTGCTGCAAGAAAAAAATCGAGAATTGCAAGGAGGCTGAACACCGCCGCAAAAAAAAGCAGCTGATTCTTTCTCTTTAATCCAATCGGATGCAAACGGGCATTCTGCCATGCATCCGATACTGAGGCATATTGCCTTTCGCCATAGGGGGGATAATAAAGAAGACTCCATGCAAAATAACTTTTCGCAGAAGAAGTATAAATAAAAGAGAAAACATAAATAAAATTTAAGGGCGCTTAGCTCAGCTGGGAGAGCATCTGCCTTACAAGCAGAGGGTCACAGGTTCAAGCCCTGTAGCGCCCACATAAAAAAAACTCCGTTCAAAAAACGGAATTTTTTTTATTAAATACTATCAATTAATCACATATTCTCGGCGCGATGAATCGTCCAGAAGTCGTCGGATAAGTTCCTGTCCGCCAGGTAATCGTACGGCATGGTAAAATATCCCTTTTGCCCCCAGGTGAATCCCCACGAATTTCTGACGATAAACCGTTTCTTCCCGTCATTATAACCGACTGCCATCACCGCATGGCCTCCGAGAACACGTTCGTGTTTTCCGGGCATATTTAAAATGCCTGTCTTTGCAACCGAACCCGACTCAAAGCTTTCGTATACCGTAAATCCGAAGACAAACGGGAAGCCGGAAGCAAGACAGCCGCGCATCTCGTTAACTGTCTGCAGTCTCTGGTAAGATTCTATCTGGTGATCGAGAGCTTCTATGTAACACCCTTCATCCGGTCTCTTAGTGAATTTAGTAATATCATAAGGCCATAGCTTTTCGCTGCATACCCCCTGCTTTTTAAGGGTTTTAATCCCGTCCCGCAGCATAGCCCCTGAGTCGGAATTAATGGTATTTTCGATTGCTCTTTCATTGTAATATATAAACAGCCTGCTCAGATCTTCAAATTCCGTTCCGTTCTTTTTTTCCAGGTATTCCAATGCACCCGCAAGCGCGTTCGCAGTACAGCTTCCGAGACTGCCCTGGTCTTCCACGGGCGAACAGAAAGCGCGCAGGTCGGCCGATTTCGGCAATTTAGCCGGAATCCGCCTCACGGCGCCGTACATAATATCGCGCTTATCCGGAAGATCTGGCACCCATCCGTAAGAGCCTTTGAGTTTCAGCTTGTCCCTTCTTTTAAAAATTTTCCTGATTAACATGATTAATCTCCGAATCAGCGCTTCGATTTATTGTTTATTACCGTATGATATCTTGAAATAAATTTTGCTCATTAATTCCTGATCAAGAAATATATGCTAAAATATTTTTAAAATCACCCGCAATTAAGCGAGAATATACCGATTTTCGGTTGGAACGATAAAAGAGAAATACAGTTAGCCTGTTAATACTAAGAAACTACAGCTCAATCACCATGCCTTCGCGCGCTATATCGAGCTGCAAAGAACCGCTCTTTTTTATATTGATCCCCATATACGCTTTGGCATTTGAAAGAACGTCATCCAGTTTCTCGTCGCTGTAATCCGGATCATGATGGAAGAGCAATAACTTCTTTACATTGAACTTCGAGGCTATGTCTATGGCGATAGTGGCGGGAGAATGCCCCCAGTCTATCTTATTGATGAATTCATCAAATGTATACTGGGTATCGAATACCACGACATCGGCGTTGTTGAAAAAATCCTTATATTTATCGATGTCGTACATCTCGTCGAGATTAAATTCACAGTCGCTTGTATAAATGAAGCTTTTGCCGTTTTCTTCTATTCTGTATCCGAAAGCTCCTCCGGGGTGTCGCATCCGTTTATTGACTATCTTGATATTGTTTAAATAGAATTCGGATTCTTTCTCAAGCGTGATAAATTCCTTTGTAGCAAGCATATAATCCAGGTTAACCGGGAAATGGGTGAAAACCTGCTGATATTCTATTCTTTCCCTGCAGTCTTCAAAAGGGGAATAAATATTGAACTTGTTTCCTTTAATAAAAAAAGGAAGGAAAAACGGTATACCCTGCACATGATCCCAGTGAGTGTGCGTAAGCAAAATATTGCCGAATCCGCCGCCTTTGCCGAAATCGCCTTTTACAAGCTCCATACCGAGACCTTTTAATCCCGTGCCGCAGTCTATTATGAACAGCTCGCCGCTTTCGGTGACAACCTCAAAGGTTGTCGTATTGCCCCCGTAGGTACCCCTGATAGAGACCGGAAGCGTCTCAATAAAATTATCTATCGATTCTTCAGAAGATATATCGCCAGGAGAGGCTAGCGTAAGCGCTCTTTTTAATTTTCTTTTAATAGCGTCGCCGGTCAGCGGTGTGGGAATGGATCCTCTTACGCCCCATAGTTTTATCTTCATGTGATTTCCCTGAAAAGCAGATCAATTTTATATATATAATTGAATTATACTTTTTATCATAATACTTATAAATTAATCAAGCATTAATCGGACAATATCACTGAATGTATCCCCAGCCCCTTAATACCTCTTTTATACCCGGGCTAAGCTTTATGTCCTTATCGCTGAGGTTCATCTCCATCCAGTAGTTTAGCGGAATTCTCGAATAATAGACCGATCCTGCCGGTATATCTTTTATTTCAAGACCTGTTCTGCCGGGCTCACGGCCGATATGGAAATCGTCCTTTCCGGTCAGGATTATCGGATTATCAAAAATATTTATGCATTCTACGGAGGAATAAATATTTTTCTTTTCAAGAATCTTACCGTTTTTGTAAATGCTGATCTTTATATGCGACTCCGGCGGGTCTGTCTCAAAACTGAAAAAAGCCGCTTTATCTTTTACCGTGCAGTTAAATATTATCCTGTTCTTCGACTCAAAAAAATATCCGATGCCGTCGCCGTAAATCTTAGGATAGATCAATTTTCCGTTTAAAGACTCCGCTGTAATTCTATAAACATGTGCAGATCCTTTTAAAGAAGGCGAAATCTGAATAAAATTTTTATCGGGATATTCGATCATCCTGTTAAAATATATCGTTCTCATTTTTTTCAATAGATCATTTTTATATGAATCGCGAGCCAGATTATTTATTTCATCAGGATCGTTCTTTAAATCATAAAGATATTCCTGTTGCATTATATATTTTTTATTATTCTCCGCTCTGTATTTGTAAAGACCCTGCAGGTTTATCCAGTATTTATATCTGCCATCCAGAACAAAGCCATGCTGAAATCTTCCCACAAGCGGGATAAAATCGTTAAAAACTTCATCCCTTTGCGATGTTCCGTTAAGGAGACCTTTAAAGCTTTTCCCTGAAAAATTTTTATACTCAGCATTCAGCGCTATATCAAGGAGCGTCGGGCTTATATCGAGGCTGCTGACATATGAATTTATCTTCCCAGCTTTAAAGTCCAGATTATCGGGCTTAATCATGATCCATGGGATATTCATATAGGAGTTTAAAAGGTGCTGGCCGCCTTCCCTTCCGTAGATTGCCCTGCTGTGAAAGGTTGCGACGGACTGGGAGTCTCCCATCGAAATCTTTTTATCCTTCCCGGTGATTTCTCCCCTGAAATACGGTATGCGGCCGCCGCTGTGGTCGGCTGTAATTACAACTACGGTATTTTCCATTAATCCGAGTTTATCGAGCGCGTTCATTACTTTTCCGAGGGAATCGTTTAAATACCGTATATTGCCAAGCATCTTCGCCCTTTCAATGCTGAAGCGGACTTCCGGAAGAGCCGAGATAAAATAATAAATCGGGATCCATTTCGGCGGATGGGGGACATTGATGTGCGAATACAGGAAAAATTTTCTGTTCTGATTCTCATTCAAGAATTCCATTATACGCCGGAAATTTTCCGGTTTTTCGGTTGCTTCCATCGTATAATCGTAATTCTCGTCAAAGCCGAGATCAACGCCTACTCCCGACACGCCGTGCCCCTGGGCATTGCAGCTGATCTGTTTCGTGAAAAATCCCTGCTTCGAAAGCTCACGGCCCAGCGTGCTGAATCCCTGGCGGTAATATTCTTCTCTGTTTTCATCGGTCACCACATTCCTGAAGACCGGCAGCCGGCTTCTGGTATATGTCTGTGAAGTCCATAACGGGACAATAGACGGCCTTGTGACCTGGCCCACGCTGAACATATTTTCAAAAAGCAAAATCCGGTCGGCGTACTTATCTATTGAAGGAGTTATTATTCTGCGTTTACCGAGAGCGGCATATGCCTTATCCGGAGGCATTTTGCCGAAAATATCGTAATATTCATAGAGATCAATATGGCTTTTCGAGAACGTATCGAAAATAAGGTACACAATATTTATATGTTCATTTCTTTTATTATCCCGGACCGAATATATCGCCGGAGAGCCGATAAATAAATAATTCTTATTTGTTTTCTGGTTGCCTGCCGTGAATTCAATTTCGAGAGTTCCTTTATCTTTCGGCAGGTCGGTCCGTATCTTTTCCCAGCCTGCATCGGACGGAAGAACGCTTCTCGCGGGATGCTTTAAATAAAATGAAATTGCCGAAAAAACATTTGAGTACCTGAATGGTCTGATATCCGGCTTTATTTCACGGCGAATATTCTTTTTAAGTAAAGTCCTGCGATTGCCGGCCCTGAAATAAATATTGATAGCCCCGTCGGCAGCCTCCGAGAATCCGGGCATCACGGCATCCAGCTCAATAAAACGTCCTTTTGCATCGCTTCCCGAGATATTGAATGATACCATCGATCCGGCTTTTAAAACCAGCGCATTTTTCTGATATATATAATAGAAAATCTTTCCGGTAGAGTATTTCAGGTTATTCGGATGACGCAGTCCGTAGGGATTCTCATCTATATAGTAATCCCCTGTCTTTAAACCGGCCGAGAACAGGAATTCGCGATCTTTCAAGCTCAGCGGTCTGCTGAAGACGGCACTGCCAATTTTTTCTAAAATATCCAGTTCCTTTTCTTCGACATGGCTGCCTCTGGGTTCGACTGATTCTGAAATCCTCTGCAGATATTCCTGGTCATTCGGAAAGAAGAAATGATTATACCAGAATAAGAGTAAAACGAACAGCAGAATAAAAACCGATAAAGCAATTATCAGGGCATATTTGACCGGCCTATACAGGCAGCGGTATTTATTTAATATAGTCAAAACCCTCACCCCCAGCCCCTCTCCCAATATTTTCATTTAAAAAAAACTCCTTTTACCTCTTCTCTTTCAAATTTATTTCAGTATCTTAATATGGGAAACATATAATCTTTCTTTATAACTACTTCATTGCTACGGCCGGCCCATTCGAACATCAATTTTTTTAATCTTGAAAAATTATCTTTATCCTTCAAAACGATATTATTCCGTTCATCCGGATCAAGGAAGGTATCGTACAGTTCGTATATCACTTTATCCGATAAAGGCATGTATATCAGCTTGTATCTGCCGTCAAAAACATACCTGTGCTTCGCGAGGTTTACGATGTCCCTGTAATCGTCATTCAGGACGATCTCTCTGTTGAAATTCATGTCGACCTCGCTCAACTGTGTTATACCGGGATACATAATTCGAAGCTTCTGAAAGAACAGATCCTCTCTTAATGAATTATCGAACCAGATGCCTGTCTCTCCAAAAGCGGAAAGTTTAAGCTCCCTGCCGTTTATTAAAGGCATCAGAGATACCCCTTCCATGTATTTGGGCACCGGATAATTAAGAAGGGATAATATTGTAGGCGCTATGTCTATATGCCTCACAACATCCGTCAGTTCCATCCTCTTCTTCCCGATTACGCCCGGATGCCTTATGATGAACGGGATCCTGATGGCATAATGTCCCCTGAAGTGCTCGCCATGACCCATTCCAAGATCGCCTTCGTACAGATTCTCGCCGTGATCGGACAGCACCACTATCATGGTGCTGTCGAGCAGTCCGTTATCCGAAAGATAAGACAGCACTTTGCCTGCCGCATCATCGAAAGCCTTCAAACCCCCGTCGTAAAGTGAATGTATCTGACTGATGTCTTTAGCCGATATCTGTGCCGAATAATTTTTGTCGGAGGATAGAATCTGCTGTTTGAAGTATTTATACGGACCGGAATAGTTCTTTTCGGCGAAAAGCTTATAATACGGGTACGGGGAAGCGTACGGGAAATGCGTCGAAGAGAAAAATGTCGCTATAAAAAAAGGCTTATCGGATCTGCGTATGGATCGAATAATCCTGTCGGCGACAAATTCCGGCGGGCAGAAGTAAGCGGAATCCTTAAGTACAGGGAAAAACTCAGTGCCCGTTTTGTTAGTCAAATAAGGCAGAAGAAACGTATGAGCTTCTATTATTATCTGATCGATAAGGGATTCGACATTGAAATACGGAGCGTCGACCCTGTCAAATCCGAGATTAATCCTGCTGAAGATATCTCCGGCGTAGTCCGCAATGACGGACGTTTCGTATCCCTTTTGCTTCAGTTCTCCGGCAAGGGTTTTAAAGTCCCTGTTAAGATCGCGGGATGTCGGGAACATATGCCGTATGCCGTGTGTGGCGGAAAACCGCCCGGTAAGAATGGATACCCACGAAGGGAAGGTCCTCGGCACTTCAATATATGTGCCGGTGAATGACACGCCCTCACTTATAAGCCTGTCAATGTTGGGGGTCGTTTTCTTCGGATAACCGAATGCGCTGAAATGATCCTGCCTCAAAGCGTCGGAGGCGAGGATCAGCACATTGGTTTTATCTGTCTTCGGTAAATCCTTAATGAAAATAATTTTAAATGCGCTTATGCATATCGCAGCCGAAGCGGTTATATAGATCAAATTTTTAAAAATTTCCTTTTTAAACTTATACAGAGCGATCAGGGACGATAATATTATAATCAAAATTAAAGCCAGCTGTATTGCCGTGAATATCTGAGGATTCACATTATCCGTTAGTATTTCAACGACGAATTTATTCAAATCGTTCTTAACATAATAATTATTCATGTAAACCTGCGGGTAAAGGATAATATCCTTAAAAAAGAATATTAAGAATACAAGTCCCGTACCCGCGAAATTAATTATGAGGCCGGCTTTGAATCCGATCTCTTTTTTAAACAGGTAAGAAATGGAAATAATAAAAATATGTATTATTATTCCGATTGCCAGTCCTATGAGCAAATATGTGAATAAAATTTTTAATAAAAATAAAATAATATGGCCCAGAAAATTACCAATTATATACTCTTCCAGTTGCTTGCTTGTGTTGCCCATATATGAAACGGACAGGTTATTGACCAGTCCGTAAAAGAAAAGCATAAAGAGAAGCGCGACCCCGCCGAGAGACGGGCCGAATTTATTAAATGCGTTTTTGATTTTTTTAAAATCAGATAATTGCCATTTAAATGTTTTAAGGTGCACTTAATAGCCGCCTGTTTTATAAGGATTCGGTTTAAAACAACGCCAATCAATGGAGATTTTGTGCGGATTGATTGGAAGTCAACCAAAATTCAAATTATTTTTTTTATTCTTTACATAAATCCGCCGGAACTTAAAATAATATCATGGCAGAAAAAATAAATATACTGGAAGAATCGATAAAAGGACACATACAGACTGTGACCTCGCTTCATTCTATAAAGAAAGAGATTGAAACACTTGCAGAAAAATCCGCAAAGACTTTAAAAAACGGCGGGAAAATTCTGATTATGGGAAACGGCGGAAGCGCAGCAGACAGCCAGCATTTTGCGGCAGAGATAATAGTCCGATATAAGAAAAACAGAAGAGCGCTGCCTGCGATAGCGCTTACTACCGATTCTTCGGTTCTTACCGCGTGCGGGAACGATTTTTCCTTCGATTTGATCTTTGCAAGGCAAATAGAAGCTCTCGCATCTCCGGAGGACATGGTAATCGGCATATCAACTTCAGGGCGCAGTAAAAACATTATCAGAGGAATAGAATCCGCAAAAAATATTCAATGCGTTACTGCCGGACTTCTGGGATGCGGAGGCGGAGATATCGGCCGCAAAGTGGATTTCCCTGTAATCGTTCCGTCGGATAAAACTCCATATATACAGGAATGCCATATCCTGATCATACATGCTGTCTGTGAAATCATCGACGGGGAATTCAATGAATCTTGATTTTTCAAAATCACGCATTCTCGTAATTGGAGATGTTATTCTGGATAAATACTATTATGGTAAAGTCAGCAGAATATCGCCCGAAGCCCCGGTGCCAGTTATAAAAGTCGTTAAAGAGAAGCATACGCCGGGAGGATCGGGAAATGTCGTAAGCAATATCAGCGGATTGAACGCAAAAGTCTGCCACATCAGCCTTACGGGAAAAGACATTAATGCGCAAAAATTGCGTCAGGTTCTTAAAAATCCTAATATTGAAAATAAATTCATTGCCGTCAGTAAAGCGACCATCACAAAAATCCGCATTATCGGCGAACATCAGCAGGTTGCAAGGCTTGATTTTGAAGAAAAATTTACCATCAGCAAAGCGATTACAGACAAAATTACTGCAGCTTTTGATAAGATGATAACCAGAGCAGACGCTGTCGTGATCTCCGATTACGGAAAGGGCCTGTGCACTTCCGGGATCTGCCGGTTTATAATAAACGGATCCAATAAGCGGAATATTCCAGTAATAGTCGATCCTAAAGGTTACGATTGGGAAAAATACAAAAACGCGTTTATTATAACCCCCAATGTCAAAGAGCTGAGTGAAGCCGCGGGAAAGGAAATCCCAAATGAAGACGATGAGATCGTAAATACCGGCAGGCAGATAATGAACAGATATTCCCTGCAAAATCTGCTTGTAACCAGATCGGACAGAGGCATGACCCTGATCGGCAAAAGCAGCGTACATCATATTCCGACCAGGGCTATCGAGGTCTTCGACGTATCCGGCGCCGGCGACACCGTGGTTGCAGCCATGGCAACCGGGCTTGCATCCGGACTTACGGTACCGGAATCGGCCGATATTGCCAACAGGGCAGCTGGCATAGTCGTAGGCAAATTCGGAACGGCGTCGATCGAAATCGACGAGCTCATCCGGTCTTTTCATAACGGATCAGAATCAAAAATACTGACGCTTAAAGGACTGACGGATATATTAAAACATTTAAAGAAAAAAGATAAAATTATCAAACTGGCTGCCGTAAAAGACAGCTCAATTAAACTGAATACGGTTAATAAATTAAAAAAAACGAAAGAAGAAGCTGATATATTAATCGCGTGCGTAACCGCGAACAATTCTGCCGGCAGCGATACAGACGAAATTTGCGGAATAATCGCCGGCCTGGAATGCGTGGATTATGTTACGGTAATGGATGAAAAAAGGCTGCCGGATTTGAATAAAATCCTGAAAGCAAAATGATCCCCCTATTCCCGCGCGAAGCCACCCCAAAATTTTTAATTGAACTCATCCTGACAGGTGCCACCTTCGTGTGTTAGAGGACGTTCAATTTCAATTCTCAGCGTTAAGGGCTATCTTATCGTATCCTTCGCTTTTTGCTTTGTGAAGCGCCACTTCCGTTTTCTTTATCAGAATATCGATCTGCCTGTCTTTGAGCCCCACATCGGGTAAAATAAACGATACGCCGAAACTCGCAGTACATTTAATGCTGCGTCCGTGTATATCGTAATATTTTTTTGACAGTACGGAACGCAGACGCTTTGCTATTTTTCCCGCATTGTGAACTTTCACGTTAGGGAGAAGCACAAAGAACTCCTCTCCGCCGTGCCTTCCAATAATATCGTAAGGCCTGCATCCGAAACGGAGCCTGTTCGCGAATTCTACGAGGATCCTGTCCCCGATCTCGCTCCCGTAAAGTTCGTTTATGGATTTAAAATCGTCAATATCAACCATAATTGCCGAAACCGGCTGATTTTCCCTGGACGCCCTGTCCAGCTGTTTGACGGCTTCATCAAGGAATGCCCTTCTGTTAAGCAGGGTTGTGAGAGAGTCCTCTTTGACGAGTCTTATTAATTCCTTTTGAGATTTATAAAGCTTATCTTCCGTTTCAATTATCCTTGCGCCAGCTTTTATTTTAAAGATAAAAAAATCATTTTCAAACGGAGTTGTAATATAATCATCAGCCCCGGCCTCCATGGTATTGTAGAGGTCTTTCCTGTTGTCGGATAATATCACGATTATATAAATATACCGGAGCATTCCCAGCTTCCTGATCTCCCTGCATATGCTCAGCCCGTCCATTTCTGGCAGGTCCAGATTAAGGATCACGATGCGTATGTCTTTGTCGCTTTTAATAAGTTCAAAAGCTTTTTTCCCGTTTTTACAGAGCTCTGTTTTATATTTCTCTTTCTCGAGAGTTCGCTTTAGCGCAAGCTGGGATACTTTTTCATCATCTGCGATAAGAATCTTCATACGGGCACCTCATCTGGATAGATAAAAATCAAAAAATTCGTAACGTATTCCTATTTATCTTTAATCACTTAGATAAATCTATAATTTATAGCTAACTTCTAGTTAGGACGTCATATGCGACTTACTTTCAAGTCCGATAAAGTCTTTCTTCGCACATCGCGTTATTATAATAAACGATATCCGACTTCAGGTCAACTCAAATACTTTTCTATCCTGTTTAATCCTTCCTTTATGTTCTCCATCGAATTAGCATAAGAAAACCTTAAAAATCCTTCCCCGCCTGTACCGAAATCTATTCCCGGAGTTACTCCGACTTTTACTTTTTCAAGAATATTAAAGGCTTCCCTGTACGAATCTTTACAGAATTTCCTGGCGTCGGCAAAAACATAGAATGCGCCGGTCGGTTCGACATGTATATCGAAACCCATCTCTCTCAGGCGTTTAATCATATATATCCTTCGTTCATTATATGTCGCTCTCATTCTGCTTATCTCATCATTTGTTTGAGTGAGAGCGGTAATGCCTGCCCACTGAACAAAGCTGTTTGCGGAAATCATGAAGTTCTGATGTATTTTCTGCATGATATCGTAAAATTCTTTAGGAAAGATAAGATAACCCAGTCTCCATCCTGTCATTGCATAGAGCTTCGAGAATCCATTGATCACGAACGCATTGTTCGTGTATTCAAGAATGGAGCGGGCCCTGCCCTCGTACGAGAGCCCGTGATAGATCTCGTCCGAAATGATATACTGCCTCTCGAACGCAGAGATATCCTTCAGATTTTTTTCGGTCATTACAATACCGGTAGGGTTTGACGGAGAATTGATGACGATAGCCTTTGTGCGCCTGGTCAAAGCTCTTTTAATAGCCTCAGGCCTGTACTGAAAACCGTCTTCAGGCTGCGTATTTATCTCTACCGGTTTACCGCCCAGCGACTTAATGAAATTCGGATAGCACGAGTAATGCGGGTTTGAGATAATGACTTCGTCTTTACCGTCAATTATTGCCATCATCATGAGCAGGAGAGCCGGCGATGTTCCTGTTGTCACCATTATCCGGTCAGGGCTGAGGCTCACGTTGTATTCCTCTCTATAATGTTCGCAAATAGCTTCGCGAAGCTCAATTAGCCCCATTGCGTGCGTGTAGTGCGTACGTCCCGCTTCGATTGCCTTTATGGCTGTTTCCTGGATAATCGACGGTGTGTTGAAATCCGGTTCGCCGACTTCAAGATGAATTACGTTTTCTCCGGCCTTTTCCAGCTTTTCCGCTTTTGCCATTACATCCATTACTATGAATGATTTTAGATCTTTTGCCTTCTGCGAAACCATCTGCCCTCCGTAATAATTACGCTTTCCTGCCGGTACTGCGAATCGTCTTATTTTTTTCGTTTACCTGTGCGAGTTTCCCTGATAATATCGTTTTCGTCAACAATAATCATAACGGTCCGCTCTTCAGGATCTCCGGAAAAATACTTGCTAAAATTTCAGCCCTGAAAGATAAAAAATACATACGGTACTAACCGCTTTACAATTTAAAAATTTTTTATTATATTAAATATTAAAATAAAAAAATTGTTGCGCTGCAAAGATGCTGCAGCGGATAACTCGGATGAATATAAATCAACGCCTGCAGACAGGATATATATTCCCCTTCCGGGTATCCGCTTTTGCGGTTTATTTAATATCTATCTTGATTAAGGAGTAAAAGCAATGACAACCAGAAAATTCGAAACAGAAGTAAATCAGCTGCTCTATCTTATCATTCATTCGCTATATTCGCACAAAGAAATATTCTTAAGGGAGCTTGTATCGAATGCTTCAGACGCCCTTGACAAGCTGAAATATCTCACCCTTACGGACGAGAAATACAAAAACATATCGTTCGATCCGAAGATCGATATAAGCTTTGATACAGCAAACAATACCATCACGGTAAGCGATACCGGCATAGGAATGAATGAAGGCGATCTTATCGAACAGATAGGCACTATCGCGAAATCCGGCACAAAAAGCTTTGTCGAGAAGCTCAGCGGCGACAGCAAAAAAGATTCCAACCTGATCGGTCAGTTCGGCGTCGGATTCTATTCAGCTTTCATGATCGCTGAAAAAATCGAGATCATCAGCAGAAAAGCGGGCGAAGATAAGGCATATAGATGGGAAAGCGACGGCAAAGGCGAATACACAACTTCGGAAGCCGAAAGAGATAGCAGCGGCACAACGATTATCCTGCATCTTAACGAGGAAGGCAAGGAATTCGCGAGCAGGTGGAGAATAGACGGTATTATAAAGAAATATTCAAATCATATTCCCTTCCCTATCAATCTGCATTATGAAGATGTCAGGTACGAAGGTAAGGATAAAGATAAAAAGGAAATAAAGGAGCAGAAAACAGAAAAAATCAATGATGCGAGAGCAATATGGAAACGGTCTAAAAGCGAGCTGAAAGAAGAAGATTATAAAGAATTTTACAGGACCATCGCCCATGAGAGCGACGATCCCATGTTCTATGTGCATACACAGGCCGAAGGCACCATGGACTACACAACGCTGTTCTATGTCCCCGCGAAAGCCCCGTTCGATATGTACTATGCCGACTACAGGCCGGGCGTAAAACTCTATGTAAAAAGGGTATTCATAACCGACGACAACAAGGAGCTGCTCCCGACCTATCTGCGTTTCGTGAGAGGGATCATAGATTCCGAGGATCTGCCATTAAATGTAAGCAGGGAAATCCTTCAGAGAAACACGATCATGATGAAAATAAAATCAACATCGGTAAAAAAACTGTTAACCGAGTTCGGAAATCTCGCAAAAGACGCAGATAAATACACTGCGTTTATTAAAGAATACGGCAATCCGCTTAAGGAAGGCTTATTTCAGGACTACGAAAACCGCGATACTCTTCTTGAACTTGTGCGCTTCAAATCGACAAAGGTTGACGGATACACGGGTTTTGCAGATTACAAAATGAGAATGCAGCCGGACCAGAAAGCGATCTATTATATAACAGGAGAAAAAGAGACCGTACTGAGAAAATCGCCGCTTCTTGAAATGTACAAGAAAAAAGATATCGAAGTACTTATTCTCGATGATAAGATCGATGAGATCGTAATGCCTTCAGTTAATAAATACAAGGATATTGAACTTAAATCCATTAATAAAAGCGATGCTGCCGAGGACCTTAAAACAGAGGAGGATAAAAAGGAGGAGAAGCAGATAGAGCCTGTAATAAAACGCATAAAAAAGGTGCTCGGCGAAGACGTAAAAGACGTTAAAGCAAGCACACGGCTGTCCGATTCGCCTTCTTGCGTGGTTGTCGATGTCAGCGATCCGAGCGTCCAGATGCAGGAAATGATGAAGGCCATGGGTCAGAAAAACTTTGCGGATATCAAGCCGATTCTCGAAATAAACCCGACTCACGAAATTGTAAAAAAACTTACGGAAATAACAGACGACGCGCTTTTCGAGGACATCAGCCGTCTTCTGTTGGAGCAGGCGCTATTGATCGAAGGGATCGAGATCAAAGATCCGCCGCAGTTCGTGAAGAGACTGAACGCGATCACCGAAAAAGCGCTGAAATAAAATTCCCCGGGGCAAGCCCCCGGTACTGACGTACCGGCCGCCACCTTCGGTGTCGGCGGGGTATTATGTTTCAAGGCGTTATCGATTTGCTCCGCAAATCGATAGGCTTACATCCTCGACGCAAGCGTCAAGGTATTACGCCTTGAAATAAAAGGATAGAATCAACTTAATAATAATTACTGACAAGTGAGATGAAATAGTATCTATTCCGGAACTGCGTAAAATTCATCCTGAATTACGCAGTTCAAGCGACATCGAATTACAGGATGTAATGAATGTCGCGGAGGCCATGGATGGCCGGGAGCGGCCTGACGCCTGCTCCATAGATACTATTTCATCTCACTTGTAACTTGATTATATTTCATTATCTTAAAATTTTTTATCCGAAAAATTAAGTTGACACTGATGTCGCATTTAGTTTTATTTGTAGCGGCACGGCAATTAAAGTGCCGATCAGTTATAGTATGGTGGCTGTAGCTCAGTTGGCAGAGCCCAGGATTGTGGCTCCTGTTGTCGCGGGTTCAAATCCCGTCAGCCACCCCTGACCATAATATAATTTTTAGTAGAAACGGCCGGAATAAAACCGGCCATTTTTTTGTACATCCTGGAATAGAATGCGTATTTGAACTTTATACGGCTATTTCCATCTCAAGGTATCTATTATGGAACCGAACTCTTTCTTTAAGCCAAAACCAAACGGTACTTTATGGAATTCACCGTTAACTCTATTCCAATGAACAGGCTCTGCATGTTCATTGCATGTGGGGCATGATACTATCTTTTGTTCTTCTGTCTTGAATTTATGCCCGTTTTTACATTTATAAGTTTTCTGCATATTCGTCTTCTCCTGTATTTTATAATTTTTATGAGAGACTGAATTGAGTTGATAGTCCTCCTAATGCTTATTCACGGTTACCTTCTCCACCTCCCGATTGATCCCTTACGGTTATTTTTAAAACTGATCATGACGATCAGTATTCGAAATATGACTTTTCACAATTATAAAACGCTTATCTATTGTTTTTCATAAAAGCGCAGGAGCTAATGAATTAATTGTTTTTAACTATAAATTGGAATTAATCAGAGCAGGATTTAATGTTTTTGTCAATAAAAAATAATAAAAAAATATTAAATATATATTTAATACGTAAATATATCCCGAAAACACCCTGAATAACTGATAATATTCCTTCTCTCCCCGTTCATTTCTGCGAGATTTGCTTCTTGGCTTTTTTCTGTTCATAAAGGCTCGCATCCGCCTCCGACAGCAGCTCATTAATGCCGAGAGTTGATCCTTCCTTATAGTCGGATGTCCCGTAACTTATCGACAGTCTGTATGGCTTGCTCAATCTTCTGTTGTAAATATTTACATTTTCCAGCAGCCTTCTTTCTATTTCCTCTATATCATCCACAGATGTGTTGATTGATAAAACAGTGAACTCATCCCCGCCAATGCGCGCCAGCACATCCGCTTCCCTGAAAGATAATTTAAGAACTTCCGCCGCCGACATAATAAGTATATCGCCTTCATGATGCCCGTATGTGTCATTGATTGTCTTCAAATTGTCGATATCCATATAAAAGATAATAAAGTTTCTCTTCATCCTTTTTGACAATTTAATGTATTGTTCGGCAAGGGTAATAAATCCCCTTCTGTTGAATAAACCGGTCAATTCATCCTTTAACGACATCATTCTCAATTGTTCATTGAGATTTTCCAGCTGTCTGAGGGTGTATTTTAATCTTTCAGATCTTTTATTTTCAATCGCATACCGGATTGAACGCTCCAGTTTCTCAGTATCGATCTTGCCTTTAACCAGAAAGTCGGAGACGCCTTTTTTCATGGATAAAATATCTATCGAATAGTCATCAAGTCCCGTTAAAATGATAATAGGTATATTCCGGTTTTTATCCTGTATCTCATCCATCAGATCTATTCCCGTCTTTACCCCCAGAGAATAATCGATCAGGAATATATCATAATCTTCCTTCTGAATTTCGCTCACGGCTTTTTCATAAGTCGGGATCCAGTTTATATTGTATTTTTGAGTCCTTATCTCCGAAAGCATTTCTTTAGTGATTAAATAGTCCGATTCATCATCTTCAACCAGTAATATATTGATTACTTCCTGCGATCTTTTATTTTCAATAGCATACCTGATGGAACGCTCCAATTTCTCCGCATCGATCTTGCTTTTAACCAAAAAATCGGAAACTCCCTTTTTCATTGATACTAAATCTATTGAGTAATCATCGTGTCCCGTTAAAATGATAACAGGTATATCCCGGTCTTTATTCTGTATCTCATCTATCAGATCTATTCCCGTCTTTTCCCCAAGAGAATAATCAATAAGGAATATATCATAATTATCATTCCGTATTT
>CAZVDF010000035.1:0-36030 GCA_964626055.1 uncultured Leptospirales bacterium | reverse complement strand
GCTCCCGTAGCTCAGGCGGATAGAGCAGTAGTTTCCTAAACTATGTGCCGGAGGTTCGAATCCTCTCGGGAGCAAATAAAAGTTGTCAATAAAAGCGGTTAGCCCCGCTATTTTTTTTCTACACTGTAAGGAACAAAATGCAAAATATCCTGAATGAAATAAAAACCAGATATTCCGAATTGGAATCATCGATCATTAAACCTGAAACCATTGCCGATCAGAAATTATACAAACAGCTTACAATGGAGCACTCGAAACTCACTCCGGTCATTCAGAAATACCAGGAACTCGAGAAGGCCAGAAAGGAAATCGCCGACTCCAGAGATCTCCTTAACAGCGAAAAAGACCAGGAAATGAAAGACCTGCTTAAAACAGAGATATCAAGCCTGGAAGAAAAATTAATCGCACTTGAAAAAGAGCTCACTATCCTGCTGCTGCCTAAAGATCCGAACTCCGGGAAAAACATATTGATTGAGATCAGGGCCGGCACGGGAGGAGAAGAAGCGGCTCTGTTCGCCAGGGACCTGTTCAGAATGTACAGCCGGTATTTAGACACTAAAAAATGGAAGCTGGAAATTATCAGCGCTAACACTACCGGCAAGGATGGTTTAAAAGAAATTATATTTTCGGTCTCGGGACAGGACGCTTATGACAATTTAAAATATGAATCCGGTACGCACAGGGTCCAGAGAGTTCCGGATACCGAAGCCAGCGGCAGGATACACACTTCCGCGGCCACGGTAGCCGTATTGCCGGAAGCCGAAGAAAGCGATGTCGAAATAAACCCGGACGACCTGCGGATAGACGTTTACCGTTCATCGGGACACGGCGGCCAGTCGGTAAACACGACCGACTCGGCTGTCAGGATAACCCACCTGCCGTCCGGCCTTGTCGTAACGTGCCAGGATGAAAAATCCCAGCTTAAGAACAAAAACAAGGCGATGAAGATACTCAGGGCGCGGCTTTTCGAGATCGCCGAAAAGGAAAGAATGGCCGAAGAATCCCAGATGAGACGCTCGCAGATAGGATCCGGCGACAGAAGCGAAAAGATAAGAACATACAATTTTCCGCAATCAAGAGTAACCGACCATCGTATCGGACTTACTCTCCATTCGCTGGAAAAAATTCTGGATGGCGGTATCGATGAGCTGGTCGATAATCTGAAAAAATTCGAACAGGAACAGCTTTTAAAATCCTCAAATAAAAAATAAATATTTAAATCTTTATGTCAATATCCGACGCACTTTCCGGCGCGATCAGCAGTTTTAAAGCTGCAGGCATCGAATCGCCCGAACTGGATGCCAGCGTTCTGTTAGCGCATATATTGAATGTCGAAAAATATAAACTGCTTACAGATGCGGATAAAACGCTCTCGAAAAACGATCTCTCTCTGCTGAATAAATTTATAAAAAGAAGAATCAAAGGAGAACCGGTTGCCTATATCACCGGTAAAAAAGAATTTTATTCCATTGATTTTATCGTAACAAAGGACGTTCTTATCCCAAGGCCGGAAACGGAGCAGCTTGTGGATCTGGCGATATTCCATGCAAAAAAAGGCGCTTTCGTACTGGATGTCGGCACCGGTTCGGGTGCTATAGCGATCGCTTTAAAGAAAAACAGGCCCGATCTGAAAATATACGCTTGTGATATTTCGGAGAAAGCTTTAAAAATAGCCTGGAAAAACGCGCACAGTATACTTGGGATAAAATCCATCAAATTTTACAAAAGCGACCTGTTCGAAAGCTTCAAAGGCAAAAAATTCGATCTTATTTTATCCAATCCGCCCTATGTAGATATTGCTTTAAAGAACTCGATACAAAAAGAAATTTTATTTGAACCCGGGATTGCAGTCTTTGCCGAAAACAACGGGAATAAAATACTGGAAAAAATAATAAAAAACGCCGAAAAATTCTTAAAAAGGAGCGGGCTTATGATAATAGAAATTGGCGGGCAGGACGGCTTTATCAGATCTGTCGGTTCCGAGAACGGCTATTCCGTTTCCATCTTAAAGGATTACGCAAATTTACCGAGAATAGCTTTATTGAAAAAAAGTGATTGAAATCTGATTAATTTAGCTTATAAGATTACGAATTCTTCAAGGCGTTATAGATTTGCTCCGCAAATCTATAAGCTTTCATACTCGACGCAAGCGTCGAGGGATTACACCTTGAAATAAAAAAAATTATTAATATAACAATCACTCCGAGGAACCTTATTTTATGATTCATAAAAACGACGAGTTTTTACACGAATATAAAAATAAAAAAGACTGGATTGAATCATTTCATATTAATTTTTTAAGTAAAAAAAGCAAAGTATTCGGATCTGCAGATATCGATATTTTATTCGTTAAAAAACAAATATCATTAAGATGGCTGCTGATTGTTAACAATAAAAAATATGAAAAAACCAATCTTATTAAATTTACAGGGAAACTTAATTTTAAAAAAATAGGGAACAGCAAATTTGAATATGTTATACTTTCTCCGCTTGAAAAATTCAAGTTTGCTATCAGGGACGAACAAATTACGGCGGACATAAGCATAACGGGTATTTGCCCGATCTTCGACTTCCCTGACAACATTATAGACAATGAAATTGATGAACAGCAGATTGTAAGCAATAAAAAATGGAATAAATATCAGCAACGATGCAGGATATCGGGCAATATAGCGGTTAAAGGAGGGGAAGATAAAGGCAAAAAAGTCATTTTTGACTGCTTCGGCCAGCGGGAACATATATGGGGCATCCATCAGCTTGCCGATATCGGAATTCAAAGCACTTTAAACATCCAGTTCCGGGATATGGCAATGATACTGACTTATGCCGAAAACAACACGATACCGGAATCAAACGGATTCATTTCCAAAAGAAGCGGAAATATCCCGATTATTAATGTCGAATGTGAATCATTATCGATCAATAAAAACAAGGACAATCTGGCGTCTACCGAATTTTCATATAAAGACGCACAGGATGACGTTGACCTGGTTGTTGCAAAATCGCTTTATTCCATTCCTATGTCTATGCCAGGCAGCAAAAGAAAGAAATTCTACTGTTTCAGGAATTTTTCAGAATTTACTATCATAGGCACCAATAAAAAAGGCTACGGAGTTGAAGATCATTATCTTTCCGCTGAAATGTTAAAACTGCTTCAGAGCACTGAATAGAAAATGATACTCTTTTCCAAACTGCGGGAAATATCGGTTTTTATTTACACTCTTATATTTCTTCTGATCTTTAATCTGTATTTCAACCTCAATTACAGCTGGTACGGCGTTTCGCTGATTCTCCGTGTATATATTTTTATTTTTTCAATTTACCTGGTATTCATATTCACTTCAGTGGACATAACGCGCCTAAAATTTGACTATTCGGATAAATTCGAAAAAAAGGGGGACTTCCTGTTATTCTTTGAAATCAGGATATTCCCGTTTTTATTAATTTATTTCATCACCGTCATCTTTACATTTATAGACCAGATACGAACGGCTGACTGGCCGTGGGACCCTATCCTGAGTTTATTGAACGGAAGATATTCGAATAATTTAATATATCCGTGGATGATGCTTATTTCTCTTAAACTTAAAAAAAAACCCAGTATAACCATACCGCTTTTTATGGGTTTATTATTAGTTTACGGAGTAATGGATAAAGCCGTTTACTCAATAGTTGAAAGCGGATTTATCATATCCGGAATAAAATTATTGAAGATAATAATATTTTTATTTTTTCTTTTATCCGAATTTATCGATAAAATTGCACATAGAATTGCCGTTACATTAATAACATCATTACTGATACTCCTCTCAATAACAGGTTCGTTCTTATTGCTATACAGAAATTCCGGCGACAGCTTCCTGAGGAGAGAATCCGGACTGTATCTTTTAAGAATGGGATACACTTTCCCTTTCGAAGACCTGGCAGAATCGGCTCTTGAATCCAGAAATTACGATTTGATGGGAAGGTTAATCGCATTTTCCAACAGGTACGGCATTGGAATAAATTACTCAAAATCCGAGTGGGAGGGCTTATTATTCCACGGTTCGGCTGAAAAAGCCGATATTATCGCCGGATTTATACTGAATAAAAATTTTAGTTTCACTTATCAAAAGATCGTTTCATACGCGGAACGGCAGTCCAGGGACGAATCAGGCAGTCTTGAGAATGCCAAAAATTTAATAAAATTGTCATCCCCGTATATCACAGGAAATGAAAAGGATTTTTTCGGGAGGATGAAAAGATCAAATAAAAAGTTTAAACTATGGGGAATGCGCATACTTGAAGAGAATAGAAACATAAAATCAATTCCTTTATTAATTTCTTTTATTACTGATATTGATGATACCCTGGCCGACAGCGCATATAATACGTTAAAAATTATTACGGCAATGGATCCGGCGATTGCCCTGGATAAGGATAAAAATGATCCGGATACGATCGAAATTTTCAAGAAATATTACTTAAAGTATTCGCAGACGGACAAAGCTCATTGACAGGGCACCGGGAGCAGCCGGGTCTTCTTGCCGTACAAATACTCCTTCCGTGTTTGATAAACAGCAAATGCAACTCAATCCAGTTCTCTTCCGGCACACATCCGGTAACGGCCTTTTCGACCCCGTACGGATCTGATGATTTAATGAAGCCAATCCTGTTAGCGATTCTTAATATATGAGTATCCACAGGAAAAGCCGGTATTCCAAAACCCATGGATAAAATTACATTTGCCGACTTTCTCCCTACTCCCGGGAGCGTAAGCAATCCTTCAATATTATTCGGCAGAATATTATTGAATTCCGTCACGACTTTTCCGGAAAGTCTGACGATATTTTTTGCTTTTGTCTTATAGAGGCCGACACTTTTAATTATAGGCTCCACTTCGCGTATGCCGGCTTTCGATAAACTTTTAAAATCAGGATATTTATTAAAAAGTATTGGGGTGACGGAATTTACCTGTTTATCCGTAGTCTGGGCGGAAAGCACAACGGCGATCGTAAGCTCGTAAATGCCGGAATACGACAGCCCGGGAATAATCTTTCCGTAGAATCGCCGCAATTTCTCAAATATTTTTTTTGCTTTTGCCTTTGTTATCATAAAAAATATATTTTTATATTGAACTTTTAGATAATTTGTTATTATTAATTAAATGGATATCAATCTTCAAATAAAATATATAAATTCCGGTCCGGGAGAGGTAAAATACGGTCTATTAAATCAAAGCCAGGAAACCATTCACGCGCGGCCAGAAGGCATCTTAAAATTACAGATTCATATATGCAATATATCCCGCTTTATCAACAAATAAAATATAATTTTGAGATGACTTCTTGTAATTGAGTAATGAAATATAACATCCGATAATAATATTGAGAAATTATAGTTATTTTATTATATCTACAACAATAGAATTGTTGAAAAATTGAATATTCCCGGCTGCGGAATCCTGAAAGTACCTGTTTTTACCGGGAAAAGCACCAATTTTAACGCATTTTTTAATTTTTTTATGAAAAGCAGAACAGAAAATAAAAACCGAATCCTGCCCGAAAACAATTATGAAGAAATAGCGGATATTCGTGAAACTATTGCGCAGGGAAATGCGATCGACGGCGATGAAATATTCAATGAAGATTCGGTTATCGAACTCGATCTAAAGGATTTCGAAGAAGTCGGCGATTTTACCGGAAACAAATACCTGAAATCGATGACCATCATTGACGAATTTGAAAATGATCTCGATTATAAAAATACATTGCCGGCAAAGTTCGAGAGTTCAGCTGATTCGTTTAATATTGAACAGCTCACAATTCAAATCGACAGCCTGACATCGGTAAAAAAACGTAAAAAAATAATAATGCCCGTGAAACCGATCGTTTCAAAAGAAGAAGAAAAAGAAATCATAAAGGAAATAGAACCGAAAAAAGCTGAAAATGAAATAAAACAGATCAATAAGACTGAGGACATCCGGAAAATCGAAGAGATCAGAGAAATTAAAGAGATCAGGGAAATAGCAGAACCGGAAAAAATGATACAGGAGCAGGAGGCCGGGAAAAGAGAGGAAAAGCCCGAAATAAGAGTTGAGATCAAGGAAATCCCGGAATTAAAATCGGATATTGAACAGATATTGCAGGTTACAGAAAAAGTAAAAGACCTGGTTGAAGAGCTTAAAGAAACGAAAGAAAGTAGAATCACTCCGGGTGAAACGCCAAAATTCGAAATCAATGAAAAAATACTCAATACTATTATAGAAAGCAAGCTCGGTAAACTGCATGAGGAAATAAAAGAAGCAAAGGAAGCTCCGAGAGAAAAAGCGGAAAGACAGCCCGGCGGTAACTCAATAACAATTGAAATACCGGATAAGCTCGCCTTAGAGCTGCCGGCAGATTTTAATTTAGATGAACTCGGGAAAATTAACCTGAAGGAAGCGGAAGTGATCGCTGAACAGGATTTGCTTTCTTTCACCGGAGGTGAGCTGCTGAAAGAGCTTGAAAGGCTTAATATTGTGCCTGAGAAGGCTAAAGAAAGCAAAGAAAAAATAAAAACCTCCGCTCCGGAACAAACGCCTGTACCGGTACAGAAGAACGGGCCAGGAGCCGAAGATCTTACAGAAGGGAAACCAGTAATAATAGCGGAAGAAAAAACTCTTGAACCCATAAAAATCACGGCAGAAAAAAATGAAACTATTTCCGAGACATTATTGGAAAATAAAGGGGAAATCCAGTCTGCCGGTTTGACCGCCGGTGTAGATACGGATGTTGATATCCAGTTTAAGCAGGATGAACAGGGTAAAATCGTTACGGATGAAAACGTCTTTATCATTGATAATACGTCGAATAAAACAGATATACAATTAAAAATTTCCGGCACTGATGAACTGGAAAACATTACTTCCTCCGCCGTAGATGTTATCGGCGGAAAGCCAAAACAGCTTGTCGAGTCCGAGACAGCCGAAAGAAAAAGTATAACAGGTTTAATCCGTGACAACTATCCTACATTCAACGATTTATTGAAAGAAAAGGAAATTAAAGATAAACATTCGTATTCCGACGAAGATGCCGATTTCCTCGATTACTCGATTTTAACCGATAATTTAACTAAAAAATTGCCGGAAATAAAAGACGTTGCAGATAGTACAATAAAAGAAAAAATCACATCTCCGCATGAACAAATACTGGGATTAGTTCCTGATGAGCTGGAAATTATTGAAAGTCAGCTGTTCAAAAGAAAAGCCGATGCGCCCAAAACCGATCCCCAGAAGGCCGGCCTGGACCAGCATCCTTCAGACACAATATCATTAAGCAAATACAAATACATCCTTCCGGTTCCGGACAGTTTACTGGATCAGGAGAAGAAAAGCATAGAGGACGATATATCCACGGAAAGCGCATTGATCATGGAAGAAGACGTTGCGAAGATAAAGAAAAAACTCGACGATTCTTCGAAAAAGGAAACCGTGAAATCGATCAATGATATTACGGACAGGATCACTATTTATGAAGAAAAAAACAGAAAAAAAATCGATAATAACGATCCGAAAGACAAAGAGGAAATAAAAAAATTACTCGGCTATTTAAACGAACTTTTCGAAAAATTGCCCGAAGAAAACATTAAAAATTTTGCCGATTCGGAATATTACGAATTATATAAAAAACTATTGTAAAATTTGCTTTAAATCCGACAGGCTTGCTGCGAAAGTCAATTCCATGCGGCATTAGCTGAAGGATAATTCCTGTTTTGCTGTAAGTTCAATGATTTCAATTAATAATATTGCGGAAGCATAATAGATGGGTTTACTGGAAAAAGCTCTAGAATTTAAAAAAGAAATAAATCGCCAGGGGAAAATCACTCTTCTCGATACAATCGCCGGACCGGCGGAGACAGAGATGCTGCATACGGAGATAAATACCGACACAGCGGAAAATGTTACGTCAGGACCCGATGAGGATGGCGGCGACGATCTTTTCAAACTCCCCGAGGACAACGATTATTCTCCACTAAGCTCCGTTAAAGTAACTAATGGCGAATATCCCGAAAAGACCGGCTCCGATTATACAAATCCGGATACAACAATAGTTGACCAGACCGCGGATGAATCAGTTTCACAGCAACTTGATTTTCCAGATGCATTGACGCCGGAGGACGCTCCGATACTTCCAAAGGATATCGACATGGTAATTGCAGGTAAGACCGCCGGTAAAAACGGCGAGATACAGGAAATCGAACCATATATAATAACGGAGGAAAGCTACGAATATACCGAACCGCCTGGAAAGATACAGGATGAACAGATAAAAATTATTAATCCTGCCGGGACTGAAGAAAACGAGAATATGATAAAGTACGACGGAGATCTTGGAAATATACCCAGTGAAAAATATCAGGAGAATATAACGCTGTATGAAATCGGTAAAGAAATATCGAGATCGGAAACTAAAAAATCTCTTTTCGAAGTGGTTATATTCTCTATAATGGGCCAAATAGGAACGTCTTCCGCCTCGATCATGATAAAAAACCCGGAAAAGGACAGGTGGATAATAGTCAATTCCAGCGGGTTGAAAGCCGGATCAAAAATATTTTCTTTTGAACCTTCATCGGGGATATTTAAAAATATTAAAAAAGACATTTTGGATATTGAAAAATTCCGTAATGACCCGGAATATAATCAGAATTACAGTGAACTGGCATCAGCGGGTGTAAGGCTTTTAATTCCGTGGTTTTTTAAGGGAAAAGTGCTCGGCATCCTTGCTCTCGGCAATAAGATCACAGACGAAGATTATACCCCCGAAGAGAAAGATTTTATTCAGGCGATATGCGAAGCTTCCGCCATTGAATTGAATAATATCAACACTATTGAAAAAATTAAAACCGAGAATGAATCATCAAGGACAGGGCTGGAATTTTTACAGCGGATCGGCAACATCCAGGAAAAGATAATTTCAAATAACAGCCTAAAAAAAATAAAAGATCTTATTATATCGGAGCTCAATGAACTCGGAATAACCGGATTTTCAGTTTTTCTTCACGATTCGATTCGGAATATATACTTCCCTGTTATATCAGGTAAAAATGCTTTTCATGGAGCGGGATATTCCATCGACGAAAAAAATCCATTTATCCCTTTTGCCGGAGAAAGAAGCAATAAACCCAGAATCGACGACTTTAAAACAAAAGAAGCAATAAGTGCCGCATTCAAAGAAATCGAGATAAAAAAAATGAATATTCTCTGGCTATACCCTGTTGAAATAGAAAAACATCTTATAGGTTTTACATTAATTTATAACGTCAGCGACGAACTGTTAAATTCCGACAAAAAGACCGAAACAGACGGTAATCTCGATAAGCTCTCAAAAATGCTATTGCTGACTATCTCTAACATATTTAAAATCGATCCCGAAGAGAATAAATACATTGATAATATCGGGACTATTTTCAAGAGAATAGATTCGGAACTTGCTAATGCGAAAATGCTTTTTGTCCCGCTTACTCTGGCACTCTTTTCCATTAAAAACTATAAAAGATACGGAAATTTATTCGGTTATGCCAGAGCAAAAGAGCTGATCGACAGTTTTGCCGAACTTATTAAAAGCAGGCTGTCGGCAACCGATTTCTCTGCCAGGTATGACAGGAACAAGATCCTGATAGTATGCCCGGGCAAAGACAAAAAATTCTGCGAAACTTTTGCCAATATAATCAGAAATGAATTTTTACAGAAATTCAAGAGGACCGAGATGCAGCTTTTGATCACATTCCTGCTTGCGGAATATCCGGAAGACGGAGATGACCTCCTTACGCTTGTAGACGTAATCGATTAAAATACCCGCCTATGCCGAACATATTTTGCGCCTGATTATTCCCTGCTAACCGTAATAATAACTTGAAGTCATCTCAAAATTATATTTTATTTTATGATAAATTGGAATAGATTAAATAATTTTCTGCGGAATCAGACCTTCCTGGTAAGTTTTTAATAGTTCTGAAGGCCGTTGCATCAGGTCTGAAAGGCGTCCTTAAAAATTATTTAATCTATTCCAATTTATCGTTTATTATTTATATGGAGCTGGAATTTTAAAATGACTTTAAATTATTCAGAGGTAATATGGATATCTCTTTAAAGCAGTACGCCGGGATTTATAGGCCTTGTTTCCTTCCTGACTTCGAAATGCAGATGAGGGCCTGTGGATCTTCCGCTGTCGCCCGATATGCCGATCAATGCTCCTCTTTCGACGATATCTCCTTTGCCGATAACTATTTTTTTAAGATGCCCGTAATAACTTGAATAACCGTGCTCATGTTTAATTATCAGCAATAATCCGTATCCGCCCCGGTAACCGGCAAAGGTTACTCTGCCCTTCCTGGCAGCAAATACTTCCGAACCCACAGGGCATGCCAGATCGAGCCCCGGATGAAACCCGAACTTTTTGTTGAACGGATCGATCCTTGTCCCGAAAGCCGATGTTCTGATAAATTGTTTTAATGGACTCGCGAACCCTACTCCCAGGAAAAGAGACCTCTCAATATTCGAGAGCTCGCCTGAAGGAATAAACAGGTATTCTTTGCCGAGCCCATCTTCAGTAATTTTATTTACTTTACAAATATAATCTCTTCGAATATTATATTTTTTGGAAATACCGTCAATCGTATCGTTTTTATTTACTTTATGAAGAACGCCTCTCATGTTGCATATAAATATTTCCTTCCCAGGGAATATATCAACCGGGGACTGCAGCGAGTTGACCGCTGAGAGCGTATCGATATTGAGGGATGTCTGTGACAGTATTTTCCAGAAATTATCATTCTGCCTTAATTTATATTTATAGAACTTAAGCTCGGGCAGATTTTCGGCAAATTGTCGTTTTTTTATTATGACGATAGTGTTTCTTATGTCTTTCCGGATGGATTTGATCGTATCATCCTGGGGATCTGCTGTTTTTAAAATCTCAAAAGGATCCGACTTATATGCTGCGGATCCGGAATCCGTATATCCAAAGAAAACAATGAATATGAATAAAAGAAATGTTTTAAAATATTTCATGGAATATATATACCGGCTCATCATACTTATATATTCGGACTATCGCAACCGACAATAAAGACATATTCTTATAATTTTTAACGGCTTTTGCCTCCATAAAATAAATTATTATTGAAATTTTTACATCAAGTAAATTAGAAAGGATAAAATATAAAAATCAAAAGGTTCAAAACAGGGAAATTATTCTGCGGTAAACCGAAAATCTGTAATAAAGATGCAAGATAAAACCAAAAAATCAGAAGAGATCGTCAAATCGATAAAACTGCTTGAAAGTGTTTTAAAGACAAGCATTGACGGGAACCAGAAAGCGAGAGTTAAAAAAGATTTAAAAGAGTTAAGGGAAAAATTAAAAGAACTTTACCCCGACTCGGATTTAAAGGAACTGGAAAACGCCGTCTACGCGAATATAATGGCTATGCCCGGTACGGATGCCAAGCCGTTCAGGGAATATAAACATTTAAAAAACATTGATATTGAAATAAACTCCAATTATAAGGAAGATACTGAAACAAATGAAGCCGCCAGCGTAATGAAATTTTTCCAGGAAAGAATATGGGTGGCTATCTCCGACCAGCATACCAAACTGGATTTTTCCAATTCCGGCGAAAGAGATACTCTTTACAGGAAACTGGATGAATGCAACAGGGCATTTAAATCGTTCTGCCAGACAATTGAGGATATCGACAAGGTAAGATCGTCCGAATACATCAATCAGCTTCATATGATGAGAATCCGTCACGGCAGGCTCTTCCTTTTCGAAATTCATCAGTTCTTCAAATCAGCCAGGGAGTTTATTGCTAACCTGATTTCGAATCATGAAGCCGACGGGAACATGATTTTAAATCCGGATGAAATAATTAAATATGCCGATTATGAAGAATATCCGACATACGAAAACTGGACGGTTGTAAACGCATTAAAGAACATGCTCGAATTTATTGACGAAGCGCTGGATCTGATAAATATTCCGAATATTAAATAAAATTCTCCGGGGCAAGCCCCCGGCCGAAGGTGACGTACCGGCCGCCACCTTTGGTGTCGGCGGAGTATTATGTTTCATGGCGTTATCTGCAATGAGAGACAATTAAAATTGATCTTGACAATCCCGGAAGACTTAGTTTAAAAACTTTGGTTGATATATACTTAATAATTTGAGGGAAAAATGGCTATTTCAAAATCCGGCGGGGATGTTTCTACCAACATTATAGGAGAAAATTCATATTTTACCGGCAATTTCCATATTAACGGCTCGTTAAGAATCGACGGCCGCTTTGAAGGAAAGTACTTGCAGGCGGAACAGTTATATATCGGATCGCAGGGTAAAATTAAAACGAATATAAACGCCGTATCGGTGATCGTCGAAGGCCTGGTTATAGGCAATATCAACGCAAGCAACAGGGTCCTCTTGATGCCGAGCGCGAAAATACTCGGCGACATAAAGACGCCGGAGCTTATCATTCAAAAAGGCGTTATCCTCGAAGGCAGATGCGCGATATCCAACGACCTTAAATCATCCGCAAAAACATTAATAGACGCCGAATACCAAAAAAATAGAGTTATTCCGGAAGAATTCCTTGAATAATCCTGCCGTCATAATCGGAATAACGATCGGAGACCCTGCCGGCATTGGACCGGAAGTAACGCTCAAGTCGGTTAACGAATTACGGAAATCCGGAATAACACCCATAGTTATCGGAAGGGCGGAACTTTTACAGAAATATTTCCCCGCATTTGTAAAGAACTTTACCATAATACGCAAAAAAAAAATTAATTCCTCCGACATCCTTCAGGATAAAAAATACATTATCGATATTGATTTAAAAAATCCTCTGCCCTCTCCGGGTAACGGAAGCTCCGATACCGGTCTCGAATCGAGGTTATACATCGATAAAGCCGTCGATCTCTGGAAAGAAGGAATTGCAGACGCTATCGTGACCGGCCCGGTAAGCAAGGCATTCATAGAAAAATCGGGCAGCCATTTCACCGGTCATACGGAATATATTGCGAAACTGATCAACGAAAAAAATCCGTATATGATGATGTATTCGCCTGAATACAGGGTTCTTCTGGTTACAACCCACATTCCGGTCGCTGACATACCAGGGTCGATAGATGCCGATAAAATCTATAGCACCATAATAACAGGGCATAACGCGATAAAAACCCTGGATAACAGGAACGCTAGAATTGGAATTGCAGGACTGGACCCGCATTGCGGGGATGAAGGGGCGATCGGGAATTTTGATATTAATATTACAAACAAAGCAGTGCAGAGAGCCTTAAAAGCCGGCGTCAATATTGAAGGCCCGTTTGCGGCAGACACTCTCTTTACCCCGCAAAAATGGAAAGCATATAATCTCGTGATAGCGCATTACCACGACCAGGGGCTGATCCCGTTCAAGGTGCTCGCATTCGACAACGGCGTCAACATTACCCTCGGACTCTCAATAGTAAGGACATCGCCGGACCACGGCACGGCATATGATATCGCAGGGAAAAATTTAGCGAATCATAAAAGCATGCTCGAGGCTATTAAGCTGGCAGGAAGACTGGCGGGGAGTAAAAGAACAGGTTAATTTCTTAATTATAGTTCATATTAAAACCTTTAGACAATGTTTAGTGATTTTTCGACAAACCATAATCCTTTAATAATTTCCGGGGGCTGTCTGAGGGCGCAGACCGAGTTCCGCAGGAAATTAGTAAAGGATTATGGTTTGTCCGTGTACAGCTGCTATTTATCAATAAAAAATTAAATATAGCGATATTGATTTTAAAATACGCTACTAATTATAACAAACCGTCTTTTCTATTCCCTTTGCCAGGCCTTTCAGGATTTCTTCCCTGCTGTTGCCTCCCGCCTTTAAAAAAAGAACTTTCTGCAGTACTTTTCCCTGCTTTATTTTAAGAAGCGCGCTGATATTCCCCGAATATGTCTTAATTTTAGGATTTTCGGGATTATCTTCTGGGAGCGAGAATACCTCTTTACCCGAGGAGTAACTTAAAATTATTATTTCAGCGGAAAACCGGCTTTCCCCATTTTCTTTAAGGACTTGCGATATTGCGGCATACACTTCATCTTTATTAAGGAATATGTTCTCCGGTACGCGTACTGTAAAATTACATGCGCAATAATCAGGTTTGTAATTCCTGCCGCACGATACAATAGACAGCGCCAGAATAATTATTAAATATTTTTTCATATAATTATGAATTGCTCTTCCCCGACAACAGATTTTCATTATCCCGGCTGAGTTATTCTCTTTTTCGGTTGACGCTGAATATTTTTAAAAATTAAAAATATTAACCTATTCAGCCGCAAAATAAAAGCCGAATTAATAAGCATAACAGACGTATCATAAAAGGTAAGTAAAATTAAGATATGAAGTCCGCATAAAAGACAAGAGAAAAAATTATGGATAAACCGATAATAATCAAATCCATATTTATGTTCGTATGCCTCTGGGGCATCGGCATAATGCTTTTATGGTTCAGGCGCAATATAGAGATGTTCTGGAAAATAGTCGCGACTTTAATACTCGGATTTTATATCTGGTTCTTTTTCGAAGAAATATCAAGGGGATATGCGGCATTTATGGCTGCCGAAGGCTGGCAGAAAGTAACTATAAATTTCCTGAAGGAACTGACAGCAATTATTTACTCAACTTTGTTTTTTCTGTGGCCTTTATCCCTGATCATCATATTCTACAAATCCAGCGAGGCCGGAGCACAGAGGTTGCTCAAATTCATGTGCATAGTAACTTTAACAATCTGGATCATTTACGTTATTTATGCTTACTACGATAAAGGCCTTAACGACTTCATAGAAAAAAATCTTAAGCAGGTAATTCCTAAATTAAAGTCAAAGTAAAATTCATTTTAAAGGATTTTCTAAAATTTTTTTCAATATCTCCTTTGCTCTGTCAAGAGCCAGCGCCCTGTGGCTTATTCTGTTTTTTTCAGCGATGCTTAATTCGGCCATGGTTTTCTCCAAATCCGGGATATAGAATATGGGGTCATAGCCGAAACCGTTGCCGCCGATTTTACTTTTAATTATCCGGCCTTCACATGTCCCTCTTGTTATGTACTCATTATTGTCCGGGAGTTTTATCGCAATAACGCATACGAATCTGGCATTCCTTCTCCCTTCCGGTACTTTTTCCATTCTCTGAAGCACCAGATCATTATTCCTGTCGTCGCCGGCGTTTTCCCCTGCATAGCGGGCGGAACGAACGCCGGGTTCTCCCGAGAGCGCGTCTATCTCCAGACCCGAGTCATCCGAGAGAACGGCCATGCCGGTAAAAGCCGAATACTCTCTCGCTTTCTTCAATGCGTTCTCTTCAAACGTAAACCCGTCTTCAATCACTTCGGGAATATCCAGAAAATCCAGCAGGGATCCTATTTCGAGATCCGCAAAACCTGAGAACTTATCTTTTATCTCTTTAATCTTATTAATATTTTTTGTTGCTATTACGAGCTTCATATTATATGATAAAGTTTATAAAATTTTACTTAATCAGAAGTCATCCTAATATTATATCACAATAACGGATTCAACTAATTTTTTCAGTAAAAAATGAATATAAATCCCATAGTAAAGCTATCATTGCTGTTTGTCTCCGATGTCATACTCATAGCATACATATATATTTGTAAAATATTTATTGATATCCCCAATCATATTAATTATATTATATTTTTGCTTATTATTATCAAGAATACCGCTGTCTTGTATTTTTACAGATATTCGCCTCTAAATAAAATTAATCAGATAAAAGATATTCTGCTGGAATATAAAAAAGGAAAATTTTTATACCAGAAAAAAACAATACCCGGAAATGACATACTCGGCGATATTTCGCAGGAAATCATTACCGTCGGCAAGTATATAGACAATACCGTTTCGAAATTAAAAAACGAGACAAAATCATTAAGGGAATTATACAATAATATTGTGTTCTCGATAACCTCGTATTTAATAATTTTAAACAAAAACAGGGAAATAATATTTGCCAACGACACATTCTGTAAAAAATTCCAGCTGGAACTGGACGAAATGACCGGAAAAACAATTGAGGATATTTTTCTTTTTGTCGCCCAGAATTTAAAAAATACTATCGAACAGATTTACGATTCCGAGCATTCCGCGATACTTGAAAAAATCCACCTGCTGTCCAAGAACTGGACTTCGGTCATCGCAGATATAAAGATTTCGAGAATTATCGCCCAGGGCGAGGATCAGATAGTCCTCATCATCGACGACATAACAAGCAAATGCCGCAAGGACTATCAGATAAACCTGATAAGCCAGGTCAGCGAATCCATTCAGAGAGACGAAGAAATCCACAGAATATTATATACTATTTTGTATGGCATCACTTCCGGAGCCGGGCTGGGCTTTAACCGCGCCATGCTTTTTTTACTGGATCAGAAAAAAAAATACCTGGCGGGAGAGATAGCAGTCGGACCGGATTCCATGGAAGAGGCGATCGAAATATGGAATTCGATGCCGCAGGGAGGCATTGATATTTCCGACATCTCAAGCACATTCAACAACACACAGAGAAAAGGAAAAAAACTTCTCGAAAAGGTCAAAAACATCAGACTCGAACTTGAATCGGATAACATATTCGTTAAATCCTTCAAAACGCACGAAAATATTCATATATACAATTCATGGAGCGATCCTTCGGTAAACGATTTCATTAAAAATTTTATGGATGTTTCTGAATTCGTCGTCATTCCTCTTATTATAGAGAACAGGAGCATCGGCATAATCGTTGCCGACAACAAATTCAACCAGGTTCCGATTGGGAATGACCATATAGAACTTCTTTCCATCTTTGCAGTTCAGGCTTCCATGCTGATAGACAGCTATCATAATGTTTCAACGCTGAAAAAAGAAATGGATAAAATTATGCATAAACAGGATGCCATAATCGAATCCGAGAAACTGGCTGCGATCGGCAGGATCTCTTCCCACATAGCGCACGAAATAAGAAATCCTCTTGTAACAATGGGAGGATACGCGAGAAGGATCAAACAGATCGCGGACGATAATGAAAAGATCGTTAAAGCCGCGGACGTAATACTCAAGGAGTCCGTCAGGCTGGAAAATATTTTATCCAATGTGATGGACCTGACAAAGCCCCAGACAATTATAAAAACTCTGAACAATATAAACGATATAATTCTGGACACGATCGATCTGTTGAAAAACGTATTTTTCGAAAAAAAACTGCATATTACGACAAAACTTTCTTCGGACCTTCCGCTTGTCAATTCCGACGCGAACCAGATCAAACAGGTTATTTTAAATCTGACACAAAACGCGATCGATGCCACTCCTTCCGGAGGCGATGTGGAAATCAGCACGGAAATTGACAATATTAATGAGAATGTAATAATTATTATCAGGGATACGGGAGTCGGGATCGATACCAATAATTTAGACAATATTTTCGAGCCTTTTTTTACAACCAAGATAACCGGGGTAGGGCTGGGGCTTGCAATCGTGACCAAAATAATCAAAGACCATAGAGGAGAAATCATCGTAAGGAACAGGGAAACAAGCGGAGCGGAATTTATTATCACTCTGCCGTTTACAAAATAGGTTCTCTTTATGAAATTTTCCGATTTTTTATCTCATAAAATATTCTTGAATAATACAAAATTATATTTATAATTATATCTGTAAAAAATGAAAAAATTGCATTTCAGCAAAAAAGCCGATATAAGTAAGGAGAGTTTCATATGAGCAGAATACTTATAGTGGAAGACGAAGATAATCAGAGAGAATTATACGCAACCGAACTTGAGGACGAGGGGTATGAAGTCCATCAGGCGCCGAACGGCGAGGTGGCCGTTAAACTGGTAAACAGCAATAAGTATGACTGCGTGATCCTTGACATCAGGATGCCGGAGATGGACGGCATTGAAGCGCTCGGAAAAATTTTATCGCATGAAAAAAAACTGCCTGTGATCATTTACACCGCATACTCCAATTACAAAAGCAATTTTATGACATGGACAGCAAATGCCTATTTAACAAAATCGAGCAACCTGGATGAATTGAAAACGACAGTCAGGGAAGTGCTTTCGTCCAGTTCGAAATAACTCGCTTTAACCGGAAACCATAATGAGCTGCAATTTCATATTCTGCCTGCATAACCATCAGCCTGTCGGGAACTTCGACCATATATTCAAATGGGCATTTGACGACTGTTACAATAAGATCATAGAAATATTAAAGGAATACCCGGAATTCCGCTTCAGCGTGCATCATTCGGGTCCTCTTCTTGAATGGCTGAAAAACAACTCGCCTGAATATCTTTATACATTGAAAGAGATGAGCCGTAAAGGCCAGGTAGAGATCATCGGCGGAGGTTTTTACGAACCGATCTTCTCCGTCATAACCGAGAACGACATAAGAGGCCAGATTGCTCTGATGCAGAATTTCTGCAAAAATGAGTTCGGGACATTCCCGAAGGGTTTCTGGACCGCGGAAAGGGTCTGGGACCCGGAAATACCTTACCTGGTATCTGGATTTAACCTGGATTACACGATTCTGGACGACATCCATTTCCGCTATGCGGGCATAGATGAAGAAGCGCTTTTCGGATATTTTATAACGGAACGGCTTGAAAAAAAATTAAAAGTTTTCCCCATAGACAGATTCTTAAGATATTCCATCCCGTTTAAACAGCCTGTCGAAACGATTAATTATTTTAAAGAAAAGACAGGTAGGCTTGGTCGGGCCGCATTTGTCTACGGAGATGACGGGGAAAAATTCGGCCTGTGGCCGGATACCTACAAATGGGTCTATGAAGAAAAATGGCTCAGAAAATTTGTTGAAGCTGTTCTAAAAGAATCCTGGATAAAGACAACTCATCCCTCGGAATATATCGCCGCCAACAATCCCGTTGGAAGAATATACCTGACCCAGGGAAGCTATTTTGAGCTTTCGGAATGGGCCCTGCCTGCAAAAGCCGCTGAAGAACTTGTCCGGATAAACAATGAAATTAAAAGCTGGAACAGGGAAAAAGATTTCTATCCGTTCCTTAAAGGCGGCGTCTGGAATAATTTTCTGATCAAGTATCCGGAATCGAATTCGATCAACAAACGGTCAATACTATTAAGCGGGGAAATATCGGATTTTGAGGATTCGAACGGAATAACATGCTGGAAAGAAACGACGGAACTGTACAAGGGTGAATGCAATTGCGCTTACTGGCACGGTCTTTTCGGCGGGATTTATCTGAATCATCTGAGACATGCCTTATACGAACATTTGCTCAGAGCCGAGAAGATCTTTTTAAAAAGAAAGAAATCAAACGAAATGCATATACTCGAAGAAGATTTCTGGAACGAAGGCCACAATCAAATTCTTATAAGGGACAATAAGAAATCATTAATTATTCTGCCGTATCACGGAGGTACCGTATCCGAATTCGGGATATACGACAAAGCATTCAACATTTTTAATACGCTTCCAAGAAGGCGGGAAGCCTATCATGAAATACTCATGAAATACAACGAAGAAGCTGAGAACAATGAGAAAGATAAAATCGCTTCCATACATGAAAGGATTAAAGTTAAGGAAAAGAATCTTAAGAAATATCTTGTTTACGACAGTTCCAGACGGTATTCATTTAAGGATATGGTTATGGATGAAATTCCAGCCGCTGAGAACATTATGTTCGGCAGCTGGAATTTCTTCGATTGCAGTTTGTTAAAGTATAAATCTGTCGTAGCTCAGGAAACAAATAAAGCTGTCATATCATTATCATGTTCAGCAAACGACAGGAATCAGACCATTTCCATAAATAAAAATATAATTATTAAAAAAGGCGCGAGAGGATTAAGAGCCGAGTATTCGGTTTCCGGGATACAGAAAAGTTTATTCGGAGTAGAGCTCAATATAAATCTATTAAGTCCGCATGACGAAGAAAGGGGTTACGAGATCGCAGGTGTTTCAAAAGAAAACTCGTACCTCGATATACCCGGAATGAGCGAAAAAATTACCACTTTCAGCTTATATGATAATTTCAATAAATTTAAGATCGAAATTTCAAGCTCGGTTGAAGCAGCGCTTATAAGGTACCCGATATACAGCGTATCGCAGTCCGATTCGGGATTTGAAAAGAATTACCAGGGCAGTTCATTACTACTTGTCTACGACTTTGGGCCACCGAAGGACAGCGAAAAAAAATTTTTTATCGACCTCTTAATAAAGTCACAATAAATAATTTAGAGCTTATTTCAGTAGTAAGCTCATCCATGGTCTGACTGGATAATATCTATGGAGCGGGCGACATGGATGTCGCCAAAACCGTATAAAACAGGATGTTTTTTACGCGGTTTCGAAATAGATATTATCCAGTCAGATCGTTAGTAGAATTATTCAGCATCTACCGAAATAGCCTCTTCCTCATCTTGACTTTCGTTTTTATAAAAATCTGCGAAAGAGTGACCAAATTTTGATCAATTTGAAAAATTTACTCCTTTTTATTCCCTTCCTCTTTTTTAATTTTAGCGTAAAACTTTTTTTGAATATTACGGTAATGCGAAGGGCAATGGGTAATGATGGTAGAAAATAAATATTCGTCTCTTTTCTTGAGCATTGAATTCACGTGGGAAAGCATATCCCTGATTTCCACATCCGATCTCGCGATCTGTTTTTTATAATCGCCTTCAACAACCTGTTTTAAAAAATCTATATGGGAATTGGCGAATTCAGAGGCTATTTTTTTTTCTTCCGAATCAGATTTGAATTTTTGAAGCGCAATAACGATATCATCATTGGCAAGCAGTTCCGCAATTTCTTCAGTAACAGCCAGCGCTGCCGCATCTATCTTTTCGCTTCCTGTGCTTACCCCGGAAGTGCCTTCTTCAAGCTTAATATCTTTCTTCTCTGTATGTCCGGCTTCTTTTTGAGATTTTTTTTGAGCTCCCTGCTGAATTCTGCTGCCAGGTTGATTCATCGATATTCTCCGGTGGATATACTTCTAAGTATGCCCCAAAACCTATTTAAGCAATTTACGGTCATATGAATACTTTCTATAATGATGGGTTTTGAGACGCACTCTTAATTATATCCTTATGATAATACGAATTGCGGCATTTTGTCAAATAATTTAAAACCCGAAGAGATGAGTTATAAATCCAGAACAAAAACAGCTTCCCAGCCGGTCTGTGTTTTTTCGATACGTAAATTGTGCATAGTGACCGCCTTTACATCTACCTTCAGATTATGCTTTTGATAATTAATGATTTCTCCGTAAAGCAAGCTGTTAAAATGATAAGTATTATCCAGATTTGAAATATTAATTTCTTCAGGCAACAGGAGAAGAGATTCCGCATCCTTTATAAAAATAAGGTCGCTTAAAAAATCGTAAAGAAGCATATCCAGCGATCTATTTTTAAAAATAAATTTTTTTTCAATATTATGAGATACGGACTCAGGATTCTCGAGTATTGCGGAAATCAGAGCTTCGGCGCCAGAAAAAAACAGCTCGTTTAAATCGGTTCCGGAAATCCTGAATGCGATATCGGCGCGCGTAATATCGTCGACTATTTCATAAGGCATAACGATCTTACCCTTTTATGTTCCCGAGCGGGACAAGCTTGGCGACCGGTCTTGAGAGCCCCGCGAGTTCCGTAGCCCTTACCACATCGTCCGCGTTTTTGTACGCAGCGCCTGCCTCCTCCGCGAGCCCGGAGCAGGATGCCGTACGCACATAAATTCCCCGTTCTTCCATCTGCTTCTGCAGGGCATCCCCGCGGAACTGCTTCTTAGCCTGAGTGCGCGAAAGCATTCTTCCGCTCCCGTGCACAGTCGAATAGAATGTTTCCTCCGCGCCCGGGTATCCGGCAAGAAGATACGAGCCGGACTCCATGCTGCCTCCAATAATGACCGGCTGTCCGGCGCTTTTATATCGCGAGGGAATGCCCGCTGTCTCTTTCGGAAAGGCACGGGTTGCGCCCTTGCGGTGTACAAGAAGCATTTTTCCACTGCCGTTCACTTTATGCTTTTCGAGCTTTGCCGTATTATGACACACATCATAGACAAGTCTCATTCCTAAATCGGCCGGGCTTTTTTTAAAAACATTCGAGAAGACTTCTCTTATCCTGTGTGAGATGAGCTGCCTGTTAAGGAACGCGATGTTGATTGCGCAGTTCATGGCGCCGAAATATTCCCTGCCGTCGACAGAGTCAAAAGGCGCGCAGGCAAGCTCGCGGTCGGGCATAGACAATTTATACTTTGGCTGCATTACAGACAGAAATTGCCGTAAGTAATCGGTGGCGATCTGGTGCCCGAATCCCCTGCTCCCGCAATGGATCATTATCATTATCTGATTATCCAGATATATTCCAAATTCCCTCGCAGTCTTTTCATCAAATATGTTCTCCTTTTTCGCGACTTGCATTTCAAGAAAGTGATTTCCGGAACCGAGTGTCCCGATCTGGTTCCGTCCTCTATCGCGCGCTTTTTGCGATACAAACGCCGGATCTGCATCCTTAATGCAACCGTTCTCCTCTGTAAATTCAAGATCGCTTTCATTGCCGTAACCGTTCTCAACCGCCCAGGCAGCGCCTTTTATCATTGCATCGTCGAATTTTCTGTCCGGCAAATTCAGTATTCCTTTTGCGCCGACACCTGAAGGCACATGAGCAAATAAGGCGTCCACAAGCTTTTTAATATCCGGCTTTATTTCATCAAGCGTAAGCGAGGTTGCCATTAAGCGAATGCCGCAGTTTATGTCAAACCCAATACCGCCGGGGGAGATGACGCCTTCGCCGGGATCGGTCGCTGCAACGCCGCCTATGGGGAAGCCATAGCCCGAATGCCCGTCCGGTAAAAGGATGGCGTAGTTTACAATACCCGGGAGCATGGCGACGTTCGTTATCTGGCTGAAAGCGGCATCGTCCATTGTGCGTAGGAGTTCCTCGGACGCATAAATTCGCGCGGGCACAAGCATGCCGGCTTTGCAGGAAGCAGGGGCCTCGTACAGGCAATCGCTTATTTTTTTAAGATTTTCTGGTTTCACGATTTATACTATCAATGTATTATTTTATAATATCCCAAGTGGGCTTACCCCGCGGGAAATAACGATTCCTACCGATCTGGAAGAGAATCGAACATCACGTTTGTATATAATTAGAATGTCAAATGAGGATTAAAAAATCAATTAAAAATAATAAAACAAAACCGGCGGGATAGCCACAGGCCGGTTTTAAACTATTAGGAGATAGTATTTTTATTCGTAATATTTAATATTTTATTTGATCCAATATACTCTCTACACAAGCATCAATGTATACGCTTTGAAATAATTATTTTTATAATACAAAAGGCGCGTTAACAGGCATTAGCATTTTATTTAATCTGATTTTTATGATGAAATCAGTACCTGACCGATAGTCCCCCGCCAATGATCCAGTCGGTCTTTTCTGATTCGCCGATACATGAATTATAAGAAGATATAAATGGAGCATTATATTCCCCTTTACCATCTATTTTTAGTTTATTAAAACCGGCATTAATAAAAGGTTCTATGCTTATATTACCGGTTTTGTAATCAGTACCGAAAGAAATATTACAACCCCAATTGTAGCCTTTTGTTGTAATATCATTCTCTATTAGTGCTGCTGACGAATTAGATGAAGTAAGCTTTGAAAAATAATTGTTATCTACCTTCCCATAGAATACGTTCAGACCGCTGAGAAAAGCTAAATTGGGAGAAAGATTTATTTGTGTCATTGCTTTTAAAGTGATCCGGTTTTCTTTCCTTTGTGGATAATGAGGATAATCATAAGTAACTGTAGCGCTTGCAAATCTGTCTTTTACATTCATATCCTGAGTTGATTGCAAATAACTGTAGTAAATCCCTGCAGCAATTATTACGCTTTTATTCAGATTAAAATCAGCCCCGCCCCCGGCTATTACATTAGTCTCTTCTGTTCTGTGCTTATAATTAACTCTTGTTGCATAATTGCTGTCTCCTGCGCCATCTCTTTCAATATATGTGTGCCCGGCACCGACTGTCAGCGGCAACGAAATGTCTTTACTTAAAAAAAATCTTGCCCAGTAATCACAATTAACATTCCAGCCCTGCACCTCACCACGCATCCTTACTTCGTCTGTATTGTTTTTTTTAGAGTTATAACTATTATTAGATCCGAAAGGCAGTACAGATCCTCCCTTTAGGCTTAAGGAATTTTTTAAAATATCTGTTTTGCCTTCAATTGACAGTTTGCCTTGAGAGACATAATAATCGGAATTATAAGGAATCATATATGCATAAAGGTCAAAAGCAGGACTTGTATCGACAATAATAAATACATTTTTTCTTCTTCCGTTATTAATGATGTCATTAGTTTCTTCACCTATATGAGAGAACTGGAGTTCACAGCCTAATTTAATTCCTCCAAAAGGTCTGCCGTAAATAGCGCGTAGTTTAAAGTCATCGGCTTTATTTTCCACGTTAAACTCGAGGTCGGAAGGGATATTGCCATAATTATTTTCATCACCATCGTAACTGCCTCTTTTGCCAATGTATTCAAAAAAAAGGCCCATTCTGCCGGTACCTGCCGGGAAAGCCAAACCTGCTAGTCCTTCATTTTTCCATTCATGACCGTCAGCCTTAAACGGATAATATTTGTCTTCTGAAGGAATGCCTGTTTTATTATCCCACTGCGAAATATAATCGTATGTTAATCTGTATGATCCATAAAAATTCGTTTCTTTCCCGGAAGCAATGGCCGCGGGATGGATCAGGTAATCCGATTCATCTTCAACAAGGCCATAGGCGTCCCCCGTGCCTGCCATTCTACCCTGCCATGCAAACCCGGATGCCTGGAATATTAAAATATAAAATGATGCTGTAACAAACCATGCCGTTAAAAATATACTTTTCTTCATTAATCCCTCCTGATTTTATAACAGCTGCCAATGCAGCTTTTCAGTTGTTAAACCATGTGGTTACAAAAGCACTCCAACTCGACAAGGACGACTTAGATGATCCGATGACATAAATAATTCCGCCGGAATCGACACATATAGAGTCTGCAGTTTTTTCAAATATTGACCCTCCGAAAAGCTTAGTCCACTGTGTTTGTCGTCGGCATTATTGAATTTGACTGTCATCGCATCCTGAAGTCCTTTTAAAGTCTGGTTATCGATATTTTTATCTACTATGCCTGTCATAAAAATATTGCCGTTATAATCTACAGCTACCCTCACTTCACCATAAATTTAAATTTTAATTTCATGCTTCCTCCAACTTGTTTTTTTATTTATTCACCCAGAATCTGAACATCCCGCGAAAATGATCAGGAGCCACGTTACCGGTAGCTTTAAAGAGATTTGGATACAATGTCGCACTATCTAAAATCTGACACCAGACCATATTCGTGCTATTCAAACTGATAGTCTGTATCACAAGACTGTCTTTGCCGTTATAGCTGAATGGAGTCGCGAGCGGGATCTCGATCCAGTCTCCCTCATTAATCTCGGCAGGTATGGTAATAGCTCCATTATATACACTTGTTCCTCCGGCTATATTAGTCGCGTCCGTGGAAACGAGCTCGTTTTGTGTGCTGTTGCTGGCAAGCGTAACTGAAAAACTTTGACAATTCACCGCGGATAATCCCACGCCTGAGTGATACCGGAAAGCGAGTTTACTGATTGAACCTGATGTCCCAAGTTCTGCCGCTCTTACTAGGAATTGTAAGCCTGCGCTGCCTGAATTGGAAAATACGGCAGCCCAGGCGGGAGTACTCCCAAAGCCCCCGATCACATCCATAGTTCCACCATAGAAACGAAGCGCGATCTGATGTGCACCTGTGTCAGTATATAACGGACCAGCGCTGTCCGGTTCGCCATATAACAGCCTTATATCTGTTGAGATATTATCTGCAGCCAGCGTTGTAGTACCGGCTGGCGTTCCCTCCACTGTCAGTTCGATCAGAAGGTTATCCGTGCCATTATATGTGAATGCGCCGTCCGGTACCGGTAGCCAGATAAATTCGACTGCGTTTGCCGGAAGATTGAACTGCACGGAATTTGCAACAGTAACAGGGCTGCCTGCATTAAAATTGTTGGCCCATGATGCAAGGATGTTCAAGTTGGATTTTGTTGTATGTCCAATTTTCATTGTATAGGTATAGTTTTGAGCGGTAGTTATCGCATTAAGTTTGAACCCTATGCCGGTTATCAGCCCGGACCCGGAAATTTCATTCTTGTTATATAGTATTTGCATTCTACGATGATCTAAGTCTGTACTGAATGGTACAGTTCTGTCTTTTGCTGATAGTGTATTATAGCAGACTTTGTTGTCCCCGCCCGCAAAAGTGAACTTAATGTCAATAACGTGTGATAAAACCGTGCCTGCCGGATCCGAACTGCTGGTGCCATGAAAGCAAATACCGAAATACGCCGGTGCTGCGGCATGCGTACTGACTGGTATTGCTGCTGTAAAGGGGGCGCGCGCAATTTCCACTACAAGGTTATCTACGCCGTTGTAATAAAAAGGCTGCGATAATGATATTGTAAAATAATCGTTTGCTGCGCCAGATGGAACAGCGAGGCTTCCATTGCTTATTACTGTCTGAAATGTACCCTGCCCCTGTTCGACATTGTTGGCAAAGGTCGCTTCAAGATCAGTCGCATCAGTATGCCCCATTCTTACGGTTATGTTCGGACAAGTAATCGCGGCTGTCATTGCCGAGAAGCGTTTAAATGAAATTGAATTTATCATTCCTGAGCCTTTTATATCGTTCGCACGGTAAAGCATCATTATTCGCGCCTGGGTATTTGTTCCTAAATTAAAATTGCCTGGTGTTGCAGAGAGTGCTACTGCCTTAGTAAACGCCCCCGCGGGTGTTCCGTTTCCGCCGCTATCGCTGCCGCTTCCGCCGCAGGCTGTAATGATAATCGCCAGCACTGTAATTAGCATTAAAATAAGCGCTTTTAATAGATTACGCATACTTCCTCCAAAATTTAGTAAATTATGTTAACTAAAGATTTTTCTTTTTTTGAATCAATGATCACTTAGTTTGGTTACAAACTTAACAGCTAATAAATATTATTAAAATCAGATCATTTCACAATAAAATCCATTCTTTAAGAAGAAATGCTATTAAAAATTTTTAATAAATTATTTTTAATAATCCAAATCAAACAACATCTTCATTAGAAGATGTTAAAGTATCTGAAGAACGACATCGGCTGAAAAGCGGATAAGAGGAAAATTTTTCGGGTTTTTTATCCCCCATAAGGGGGATATTTTATAAAATATTACAACTTATTCAAATACGAAAATGAAATTATAATTTCTTTTATTGATTGCAATTTTTATTATGTTTATATCTCTGGTTCAGATTACAAACATCTGGCATAACTCGGAACTATTTTATGAATATCTTTTCAATTATTTCGAACGTCGGATCAGTCTTCTGCCTTACACTCGGTATTTATGTTCTATTTCAGGACCGCAGGAAGCTGTTAAACAGACTTTTCTTTTTGCTGAGCATAACACTTACCGGCTTTATCTTCTGGGCTAACATTGCGTATGATGCCGGCTCTAAAGAAAATGTAATTCTGATTTATTATATATCGGTCTTTTTCTTCGGGCCGTTTTTCGCTGTAAACCTGCATTTTAACCTTATCTTTACAAAACATAAACTAAAAGCATCGCAGATTCTGCTGCTTTATTTACCTGCCGCGATGGTAATCATAACAACATTTACAGATTATTCTCTCTTTTCGGATTTCATCTTCGAAAACGGCCTATGGAATTTTGTACCCGCATACCATAGCTTTGGTTTCTGGTTTTATCTTGTTTATACCGCGTCGTACACTATAGGAGCAATAATCATAATAGATGTTTACCGCAGAAAAACCAGACTGAACAAAGATAAAAGACGCGCGCTGATCATTAATTCAACGTATCTTATTTCATTGCTGGCAGGTTTTACCTGTGCTTTTACACTGCCGAATTTCGGAGTATTCCAGCTTTCCCGGTTAGGGCCCACTACCTATACTTTGTATTTTTTTGCCATATTTTATTCCGTATTCAGATACAGGTTCCTTAACCTGCTGCCTTCAATTATTACGGATGACATCATCTCGCATATCAGCGATATTGTGATACTGATGGATACGGATTTAGCGATAACAAAGATTAACACCAAATGCACAGAGATTCTGGGGCTCAGGGCCAAAGACAGAAACATTAAAAACATATTCAGTATTATCCCTGAAAAAGAAAATGTTTCAGGAAGTGTAAAAGCATTTATAAACAGCGGGGAAAAGAGCTTTAATGACAGGTTTTATCTTAAACATAATAAAACGGAGATACTGGCTGACATTTATTTATCTAAAATATACGACAGGTATAACGATATAGCTGGATATCTTCTGATTGCAAAGGAAATCAGGGGCATCAAGGAATTTATAAAAAAATATAAATTAACCGAAAGGGAATTCGAAGTATTAAGGCTTCTTACAACAGGCATACTCAACAAGGAAATCTCTGAAAAACTTGCCGTCGCTGAAAGCACTGTAAAAACCCACATTGAGCATATATACGACAAAACAGGCGCGGGCAACAAGGTTGAGCTTTTAAACCTTCTTAAACAGGCAAATGTTCCTTTATAGTATAATTATGCTAAATTTGAATATTGTGTAAAACAAAACCATAACAATTCATTTCATACAGCATTTCAGCTCGCAATAAACATTACTCTTTCAGTAAAACTAAAACCGGCGGGAAAGCAACACGTCGGTTTTAAGAATTTAGGAGGCTGTACTTTTTTCGTCTATTTAGTATTTTATAGAAAGCCGGATTAAAATTTATGATTGTTAAAAAATTAACAATTAAATCAGTACCTGACCGACAGCCCTCCGCCGAGAGTCCAGTCGGTCTTTTCGGATTCTCCGGTAGCTGAAAAGTACTGAGCTGTAATATATGAATTATAAACGCCATTGCCGTCTATTTTTAATTTATAATATCCGAAATTTATAAAAGGTTCCACATCTGCATTGCCGGTTTTAACAGCAGTGCCTAAAGAGATATTAAAACCCCAGTTGTACCCGTCAGTTGACAGGTCGCTTTCTATTGCCCGTCCGGTAGCAGTGCTGGAGGCTGTTGAATAATACTTACTGGTTATTTTGCCATAGAACGCGTTTAAACCGCTAAGAAGAGAAAACCCCGGAGTGAGTTTTGTCTCTATCATTGTTTTAATAGTGACGCGGTTCTCCGTATTTTTCGGATAATTAGGGTAATCTAGAGAGATGACATTAGTTGTATGATCGTCTTTTATTAATATGTCCTCAATCGACCTTAAATAATCATAATAAAGACCGATAGCAATCTTTGTGCTCTTGTTGAAATAAAAATCCGCCCCGCCGCCTGCTGTTACGTTAGTATTTTCGGTATTATTTTCATAGCTGACTCTGGAAGAATCATTGCTGTTCCCCGAACCATCTCTGGTAATTCGTTTGTGTACGATACTTACTAAAAACGGCATTGAGAAATCTTTGCTCAAAGGAAGCCGCAGCCAGTAATCACAGCCTATATTCCAGCCGGCAACCTCGCCTTTCATGGTGACTTCAAAAGTCCCGTCTTTTGAATCGTATTTATTGTTTGATGCGAATGGCAAAGGCGCTCCGCCTTTCAGCGTAAGTGTGTTTTTTACAGTTCCTATTGCTCCTTCAACGGATAATTTTCCCAGCAACTCATAATAGTCTGATTCGAATGGAATTTTATATGTATACAGATCCTGAGCCGGACTTCCTAATATAGCATCGTAAACATTCTTGCTTTCAAGGTCTCTGAAATAGCTGGCATTGTGTTCATTCTTGTAAGATAATTGAAATTGGCCTCCCAATTTAAAGTTCCCGGCTGATTTACCGTAAACAGTGTTTAAGTTTAAAAAATGCGATCCGGTTTTAATATCAAATCTATGATCATGTGTTCCGGCGCCGTAATCATTTTCCTCCCCGCTATAATCTGAGATTTTACCCAGATATTCGAAAAATATTCCTATTCTTCCATTGCCAATAGGTAAAGATGTCCCTATATTACCAACATTGCCCAGTTCATGACCGTTGCTCTCATATGGATAATCCCTGTTTTCCGAAGGAACAGCAGTCGTATTATCCCATTGGGAGATCCTTTTATAATTAACTCTGTACGCTCCGTAAGCGTTTGTATCTTTGCCTGATGAAGCAATAGCCGCGGGATGGATCAGAAAATCCGATTCATCTTCAACAAGGCCGTACGCGTCCCCTGTGCCTGCCATTCTTCCCTGCCAGGCGAAAGACTGCGAATGAACAACCAAATTAAACAAAAACAAAGCTGCCAGTAACAATATGGTTTTTTTCATACTCCTCCTGAAAATTTCATTATTAAGCTGATGTCGGGCTCGTACAGGATACTCGAAAAACTCATGCTCCACACCAGTCGAAGCCTTACTCTGTCCTCGCAATGCGGAGGCCAGTGTCGCTGCTCTTGGCGCTCGGGTTGTCGACGGCCCAGAAGCCGACTATCAGGGAGTCGGCGGGACTACCCCAACCTCCTCCCCTTAGAAGGCGCTTTGACCCGCTCAAATCAAAACACCTCTCCCAGACATTGCCGCTCAAGTCGTAAAGGCTGAGAGCATTGGCTGTTTTACTTTTCACTGCCGTTGCCACAAAGCCTGAATTTGCGTCATATACAGCCACGAGACCGGTTGCAGGGGCGTTATTATACCCTTCATAAGCTCCGCTGGCTGAATCTCCTTTCGTCCATTTTACAGTCATCGCTGAAAAATCTACACCATTAATTGTACCGGTCACAACATTGGTTGCATTCCTACGGTAGCGCGCCGCCAGCTCCCACTCATTGCTCGTAAGAAGACGAAAGCCCTTTGCTGTAATACTGGCTACTACGCCGTCGCAGGCAGTTGCATTGCTATCTCTAGAATCGCGGATTATCGCGTTTGAGTAAGTGTATACGCATTCAAAACTTGTACCCTTTTGGGCGTTGTACCATTCTGTCAGAGCATTGCACCATACTATGCAATCGCGCCAGTTTACAGTTGTTACAGGCTCGTACTTAGCAGTTGTTGGTACAGCGCCAGGGGTACCATTTCTGCCTTCACACCCAGCGTTGGCGAAAACATAGCCTCCGTTAGTTATCGCCCATGCATATACCTTCTGCCACAGCTCGTACGTCACCTCGGTCTCCCCTATCCAGTAGGCTCTGGCTACTGTGGCCGTGCCGTCGTCATTTTCTCCAGTCGGGAACGTCAGCCCGCCGGGAATATATGCCATGCTAAACGACACGCCGCCTGCAGTATAGGTTTCCATATCGCCTGCTATATAATTAGTTCCGCCTCCTCCCCCGCTATCGCTGCCGCCTCCGCCGCAGGCGATCACGAACGCGGCTATGAAAAACGCGAAACCCATGTAAAGAAATCTTTTCATAAACATATTTTTTTCTCCATAATATTTTTTAAAATTTGCATAATATGATTAGTTATGATCCAGCTCTTAAGAAGCAATATATCATGTTAATATAGAATTAATTTACGCTGCCGCCATCGTGGAAAATACGGCGTTTTGGAAAAAACTGCGGATTTAGTATCGTGGAAAATACGTAAATCAGGAATTAATGAGATATGAATTGAATAGTTGAAGAAAAATAAATTATCTTTTTTAGTTTTTATTTTTTGTTAAAATATTATATTCGTTCGCGAGCCTCACAAGCTCAATCCTGTTTTTTACTGAAAGCTTTTCGTAAATGTGCGAAAGATGCGTTTCCACAGTTCTTCTCGCGAGCGAAAGCTTTTCGCATATTTCTTCGTTGGATGAACCGTCAATGATCATCTGTATTATTTGAAGCTGGCGGCCTGTAATGTTAAAAAGTTTTTTGAGATGCAGAATTCCCTGATTCTCTTTCGCTACAATAAGCACAGCGACGAAGTCGTTGAATTTATCCGTGATCCGTGAAACATAAGAATCGGTGATTATGTTTTCAGGTTCCGTTTTAAAGACGATCCTGCCGTTGAAGGATTGCGTTTCGCCCGAAATCATATTTTTGAATTTTATTAGTATTTTCCCATCGTCAATGATCATCTTATTAATAGCTTTGCGGCTTAATTTATTTCCGTTGCCCTGAAATCTTTTCCGGCAATTTTCATTCGCGTCCATAAGCGTGAGATCCGGGTTAAAAATAAGAATCATATCCTGTACATGCGAAAAAATTTCCTGCGCCACATCCTTTTTGCTGAAAGTCAGAAAGCGGTATTTCACGAACGCGTAAAATATTGCCCCAATGTACAACGAAAAAAGCGGCGATGCGAGATAGGGTATGTGAAGATGAGCCAGCACGTTGTCCGTGATCAATATTGACGCGAGGAATAATGTGCCGGCAATTAAAATTATCCGTGCCTGTTTTTTCTCCTTGTTGGATCCTGCGTTGCGGTACCATTTAAAAAGCAGGATACTTGAGGAGAAGCCGTATAACAAAAGATACAGGAATAAAAACCGGAACGGAGCGTCTCCGTAAGACGGGATAAGTTTTGTAAAATTACCGAACTGAATAAGATTCAGATCAGAATTATCCAGAGAAATTAGTATCAATGCGCATATCAAAGCCGGGAAAAACGCGGCGGCTTTTATCCATTTGCCTGTCTTCGGGACGACGATTTCAATGTAAAACAACAAAAAAACTAATATTACGCCTGTGGCAAGGCACATCCTGATCTTATAGAAAAATAATATGCTTTCTCTCGCTGCCATCATTTCAGGGATTGCCATGAAAATATTGGCGGAGATCAGCAGGCATTTGACAAAGAACAGAATATTGAGTTTATTCCGCGGGTTTTTGCGCAGGATTATTATTCCCATTGCCAGAATTACGACGGAATTTATGAGGACAATATTTTCGTAGATATATGAAAGCAAATTCAAAGCCTGCCTGTGCAAATTATTGGTTTTAAAATATAATATTACCGGCCCGAGCAGTCCTGGCTGTATGGTTACGGCCTGTAATTAATCGTAATATGGACCGCAAATTACATTGGATTTAATAGCAACAATTCGGGATAATATATTCAGTATATAAAACGAAATCAAGAACAAAATTGAATGCCCGGACGGGTACAAACCGTTGATACAGCCTGTTTATTTCCCGAAAATAATCAATTAAAAATAAATGCTATATAAAATAACAAACGCTATTTACAGCGGAATGAACGTTATTTACACTATATTTGTAAAAATCCCCATTTTTTTATTGCGCGGCAAATTCATCCGTGATTATATCGTATCAAAATGATCTATCTCTCCTTAAATGGCCGTGACAATTTCCAGGTATTTTTCAGAAATTTTTTGTGACGATTTTAGCAAAATCAGAACTAAGTATTGGAGAAGGAAAAATGATATGAAAACCAGAACAAAAATTTTAAATTGTACAATTAGTTTCATATTAATCGTATCTCCTTTTTTTATATCCTGCGCTTCTAGTCCGAGTATCGACGCAAGAATAATATTTTTTATAGGCGAACCGGATATTACGCATAATGACGGCATTACTGAACCGGTCACATTAAAAATGTTGATTAAAAAAGGGGATATTATCAGGACAAAATCCGGATACATGCTTGTCCAGATAGGAGACAGTATTTTAATCAGAATACAGCCGAATACAATCATTGGCATATCTAAGCTCTTTGAAGGGTCGGAGACCAGTATTTCTTTAAATAACGGCCAGCTCGTGACCCATGTAAAAAAACTTGGTAAAGATACTTCCTTTAAAATAAAAACTCCTACGACTGTGGCGTCCGTAAGAGGAACCCAATACAGCGTTTCCTACTATAAAAACCGTTCGGTGCTTGCCGTAAAGGAAGGCAGGGTTCAGCTCGATACCAGAGTGAATAACACTGACAAACAAATAATGGTAGAGACCGGTAACACTATGGTGATTAACCGCGGGAAGAGCAGAAGCATTAACGAATTTGAATTGCTTGAAATAGAAAAATTATCCCACGTGCCTTTAAGCTCAAAAAGCAGCCTTGAAGGCGATGATGTATACAGAGAAATTGCAAAGACGGCTGAAGAAAAAGAGCAGGCGATCAATAAAGAGATACTGGCAAAAGGCGGCCCGATACCCCGGACTCTCGATGAAATGCTTATTAAGTTCGGGTACATAAACAGAGTTACATTATACAACAATAAATATTATGCCGGCGTAATATTATCACGCGGCAGAGATGTAAAAATAATGACCCTGGACGGTATTGAATCCGTTCCTTCAAAGCAGGTAAAAAACATTCGTAGAACGATAAACATTGTTGAGTAAATAAAACCAAATCTCACAGAAGGGCATGGCTGTCTCATGCTTAATTTTTTTGTGTAAACATGATACGCTCCCTGCCCCCTAACCCCCGGATGGGGCATCGGCTTGAGGCGGAACTAAAATCATTATTGCCCCCTTTGGGGATTAAGGAAAGATTGGGAATACATGACAAAGAGGCTATATGAAAACAAAAATAAGTATCCTATTGTTTTTTCTTTTTATTTTTATCATGAGCGGTTCCCTTTTTGCGGAGTACGTGTTCCTGAAAGACGGTTCCATTATTAAATGCAGGATTGAAAGTGAAACTAAAACTTCCATAAGTGCACGTCTTGCGGACGGCAAACAGGCGACCTTCAATCCGAGGAACGTGATAAGGATACTTTACACAGAGCTTTACATGGGCAAAATCTTTGTTAACAAAACGGACGGAACCGTGCTGGAAGTTTATATGGTCGATGAGGATCAGACGAGTTATACGTTCAGGAAGGATCTGTATAAGCCTGCAGAATTTACTGTGAAGCGCGAAGAAGTTCTTTTTACTACGCGTAAGAATCCGACAGGCCTTCAAGGCAAGGCAAAGGACGACAGTATTGATATTTCATGGAAAGCTCCTTTCACCAAAGTCAACACCTATAAAATATATTTTAAAAGCACGGGTGATTATAAGCTGTACGGGACATCGAGCGGCACAAACGCGACGCTTAAAGGCCTTAAAGGCAGCACGCTTTATACCATTAAAGTTACGGCTGTAGACACGGACGGATACGAATCCCTGCCCACAAATGAAGCAAAAATTAAAACCGAGAACACGACGCCCGATCCGCCGAGTTCCCTGAGGTCGGCCATCAAGCCCGAAAAAGACACGCAAAAAATGTCAGCGAAGATCACATGGAAGGCGGCCTTTGACGCGGACGGATCGATCAGGGGTTACAGGATCTACAGAAAGGATATTAAAGGTTATACGTCCGTCGGCGAAACGAACAAGACCGCTTATGAAATAAGCGGTCTTGACGCGGACAAGAGCTACCGGTTTGTCGTGCGCGCTGTCGACGACAAGAACTCGGAGTCCGGCGACAGCAGGATCGTTCCGGCAACCATGCTGAAGGGATACGACGCAACTGTTGAGTTCAATTATATTCTGCCTTTCGGGGATTTTAAAAAAATAAACGATTTCGGCTGCGGCGGGCTTATCCATTTCGCAAAGACGGACGCGCTTTTTTACGATACGGTTGTCGGGATCGCGCTCGGGTACTGGACATACAGCGGGGCGACAGACGTCGATACCTCGTTCATGATACCGCTGCTTGCGACTGCGGTCTATAAGTACGAAATATTCGACTCGTTCTTTATTGCGCCAAGGATCGCGGCCGGATTCAGCTACAACAAAGTAAGTTACAAATGGGAATCACCGTCCTATTCCGGGACAAAAGACAAAAAATCCAGAAGCAGCATTGAGCCGCTCATCATGGCCGGAGTATCGGTCAGCTACGACTTTCTGGATTACTGGACTGCCGGATTTGGCGTTCATTACGGTATGATTTATGAAACAGACGGGCCCATGAGCTTTGTCGCGTTCGGCCTTTCGGCAACAAGAAAATTTTAGTGTAAATAAATGAGAGGTAATTTATGAAGACATTTATTAAAATAATTATATTA
>CAZVDF010000034.1:0-36349 GCA_964626055.1 uncultured Leptospirales bacterium | reverse complement strand
GCGTTGATACAATATTATTCCCCGTTATAGTCATGCTTTTAAATGTACCCGACCAGTCAACAAACCATATCTCGTATGGATACAGCCACCAGGTAGCGCTAGCGCCTGCACTTGCTGTATATGCTGTAGTTAAACCTCTTCGTCCGTTTAGTGAAGTTGATTGTACATCTTCCAGGTCGAGAGGAGGATTTATAAATTGGTAAAGTGTATTTGTATTGGAAAGAACATCAGATAACACAATAGCTTTTGTAAAATTATTAAAAGTGGTATTGAAGTCTACTCCTGTTGCAGCTTCTACTGCAGCTATGCCGACTTTATTTGTTTGGCACAGATTTTTAGTGAAATAAGTTGGATTGCCCGGATCGGGATCGTATTGATCAATTAAATATCGTATAAATAATGCTCCATAGCCATAATTTGAACTGGTCCAATGTGTTAGAGATAGGCCTTCCCAGCCAGTATATATATTATCCACAGGATATCTAGTATAGTTATGAAGAAAGTTAGCAATCCAGTTAATATGGTTACTTCCTGCAGTATCATAGCCATTATAATATTCAGCAGCCTGGGACAATGCTTCGTTAAGCCATGTATATGTATTGGTAACCTTGCGATTGACATGTTCATCGAAATATATCATATGTTGGAACTCATGAGCTAAAGTAGCATTTATTTTATCACCGGTAAAATCCGTTGTTATATAAAAAATATCACCTTCATTAGAGTCAGGATTAGTAGATGAATTATATGGATATTTATCCGAAGAGTTAAAATAACCTAGAAGCCCGTTTGTCAATTGAGGAGAGAAAACAATGATAATTTTTCCATTCTCGTCATAATCATTTTCATTGCCGAATTTTTGATGATTTTTAAGGTATATAGAATCGAAAGTTGGGCCATAAGTATTGGTTAGTAATGAAGACATATCTGTCGTATAGGCATCATCTATAAAAAAGTAAGCATATGTTGATATATGCCTACAATGTGTATCTATAGTTGTTAAAGATAATGCCGTTCCATTATAATGATAGATATAAACGTCTTCCCATGACTCATTTAAAGATATTGAACTTGGAGCTGAAGAGCTATAAATATTGGTAAATAATTTTTTTGGTGATGGTATTTCATATGTTAATAATAATTCATGTTCTCGCTGCCTCATCATATTATCACACGCTATTTGCCCAGTACCATAAATAGGATTTTTATCAATTAATGAATTTTCTTGCGAAATCTCAGAAGACAACATCGAGGGAGCGAGAAATGAGCCCGCAACCGAAGTCAATGTAAAGTTATATGTAGCACTTGGAGCGCTGTTGCTTTCTGGCTTTGAAGAAGGCTGGGCTGATATCATTGTATATTGATTGGCAAAGGGATTTAATTTGCTAATATCGATATTTGTTACTTTCGGCGGATTGTCTTTACTATCTCCTCCGCCGCAGGCTGATAAAAATACAGACAATATAATAAGGCATTTATAATAAGTTATTAGGCAGTTTTTCATACAGGACTCGGCAGAATTTTAAAATATACCATTTTAAAATACAAAAATATAATAATGGAGTCAATTTAATTAGGCTAGAATTAATTGAAATAATTATTATAACGCGTATTTTTATACAATTACTTTTTATTCCGACAATTCATTAATCAGCAACTGCATCGGCTTAATGTCAACATGATAATAGTTTTCTATGAATAGCGTAATAGCGAACAGAAGGTCAAGTATATAATTTGAAGGATAAAGAGAGTGATCTATTGACGTGAATTTGTTTTTAATCGACTGAAAAATAAATTCCTTTGCCGTTTTATGGAGCAATATTGTTTTACTTTTAATTGCACCCGCGCACTCGGTGCAGACAGGATGAAAATCGGCAGTGTCAATGATAAACCCGCGATACTGCGATCTGCCGCAGATTTTGCATCTGCCGAAGTCGGGCAGGATGCCGTGAAGCCTTAAAAGATGAAGAGCGAAAAAAGCGGAGAAATGTTCCGGGAAATCCGTTCCGGCGATATTGTCGATCCCAGCCTCGGCGAACTCGAATATGGATTTATTCTTATCGTTGTATCCGGTTGTTTTTTCGATAAGGGCGAGCACATAGTAAAGCATGTAGATGGATTTTAGATCATTTCTTATGTTGATGTTATGCTTAACAACGTTGTATTCGTTGACGATATAGGAGATTTTATCGTCGTGGAAATAATATATAAGATTTGCACAGGTGCCCGGTTCCGAAACTATCTGCGGCCGTTTACGGCTTTTCCGGAGTCCTTTAAAAACAAAATCCCTTTTGCCGAATTCCTTCGTGAACATTGTGCAGAAGAAATCCGCTTCCCCGATACGCCTTGAGGATAATACGACTCCCGTGCTTTTTTGTATTTCCATATAAAAACTTGGCGCTGCCGGATCAAAAAAGTCAATATTTTTTTACTAGCCGTCCCAGATGGTGAACTTTTTAATAGTCTGTAATATTAGTTTAGAGGCTTCCAGCGCGTCTGTTTTTTCAACATTGCTGTCATTATACAGCGTGTCTGCCATGAATTTTTTAATGGCAAGATAAACATCTTCGGTAGGATAGAATAGAAAGGCAAAATTATTCCCTTTCGCGTTCTGTACCGTAAAATACGAATGCAGCTTAACGGGTTCCTTGGGGATCATTATTTTTTCCTGTTTTTTGCCTGTAAGGATGTCCATTTCGTAAAATCTGTACGGGATCGATTTCCCGGCTTCCCTGAATGTCGGCTCGACCGATTTCCCGGTATAGATAGGAGGCTCAACCAGGACATGCGTTCTGTCGCCGTCTGTCTTGAAATTGAATTCATTTCCTGCCAGGTAAATATCTTTAAGGGTGGCGAATGCCGTTATTTCATAGATCGAGTATACTGTACTGCTGTCGAAATTGGAACTGATTATAAATCCTCCATGTGTCGGTATCGCTTCAGTCTGGTATGCTTTAAACAGAGATAATGCTTTAGCCATAATTGTACCTTTGATTATTATAGTAAGTTAATAAATCATCCCTGCCGGGCAGGTTCCGGAACGTATAAATATTTTGTAGACAATAGAATTTTTTGCCGCATAATTTGTTTTATTATACATGTGATAAATAATAATTGCAAATAAAATTTATTTGGCGGCGCATTCGATCAGTACTATCATCGGGGATGAAATAATTCGCGCAAGGATTTATATGGGAAATATAATTGAAGAAAAAGATAATTCAGCGATCCGGGTTTTCGCGCACAGGGGAGCCTCGAAAGAATTTCCGGAAAATACCCTGCAGGCATTCAGGAGGGCAGCCGGGCTTAATGTTGATTTTATCGAGGTCGATATTCGTTTCACCAGGGACGAGCGGTTCGCGCTTATACACGATGGATCGATCGGGAGAACGACAAACGGTAGCGGAAAGGTCTCGGATTACTCTATGCATGAGCTTAAAGAATTCGATGCCGCTTATTATTTCACAAAGGATGGCGGCCTGACTTATCCTTCAAGAGGCAAAGGCATAAGCATGATGTCCCTGGATGAGCTCTTTGAAACATTCCCGCATCAAAAAATCGATATTGATATAAAGGATAAAAATCCTGATCAGATAAAAAAGCTTGTTGAAGTTATAGAAAAATATAACGCTTCTGATAGAATTATCGCGGCTTCGAAATATTTAGCTAATTTAAAAGCTTTGAGAAAATTGAGGCCGCAGATCACAACAGCGTTTTCTATCAGCGAGACGTTCTTTTTGTATTCTCTTCATAAATTCGGCTTTCTTTTCCTTGATATTCCGTTTAAAGGATCAGTTCTTCAGATCCCTGAAACCTACGGCAGCTTCCGGCTGGTTACGGAGTCGTTTTTAAAAGAGCTTCATGGAAGAGGAATTGAACTGCACGTATGGACTATCAACATCGGAAAAGACATGAAAAGGCTGATTGAAATCGGAGTTGACGGGATCATGACAGATGATCCGGCATTGCTCTTAAAAGCGCTTGGAAGATAATATATGCCATCGTAAAATTATAGATTCATATAAGTAACTCATCTTGACTGACTTTTTTATAAACATCTGCGATAGAATGATCAGATTATTATTAATTTTAAGGCAACATGGATGTTGCCGACCGCCGAAGAGTCCGCGGATGGGGTATTTGAGGCGGAAAATTGATAATAATCTGATCATTCTATCGATAGTTTTAAGAAATAGTGTAATAAAAGTCAGTCAACTTGAGTAAGTAATTAACGATAAATTTTAAACACAATTGCATCAGGTCTGAAAGGCATCCTCAAAAATTTCGACCAACAGGATGTTGGAAGTGTCGCTGAAGCCATGGAAAGCGAAGAGCGGCTAATGTATCCTAATTTATCAGCAAATAAAAAATAATTTCGGGAAGGCTCCTATATATTTATAGATATTGATTTATTTTCTGTAAATAATCGTATGCGCTTAATACCGCTGTCGCCCCGTCGGCGCATGCCATTACTATCTGTCTTCTGGACCCTTCCCGCACATCGCCCGCGGCGAACAGGCCGTTTATCTTCGTAGCCATGTTCCCGTCCGTTATGATCTCGCCTTTTCCGTTCAGTATATCCTTTGATAAAAATCCGGTATTCGGCTTGTACCCGGCAAAGATGAACACACCGTCAAGTTTAAGATCCTTCTCTTCTCCGGTGCGATTGTTTTTTAAGACTGCGGAAGTTACTTTCCCGCTTTCCCCGCTTTTTATGGAAGTGATCCCTGAATTATATAAAATTTCGATCTTTTTTTCAGCTAGTATCCTGTCCTGTAATATCTTTGACCCTCTGAATTCGCTGCGTCTGTGAATAAGGTATACTTTGCTCGCGAAACGCGTAAGAAAAATCGCTTCTTCGAGCGCGGAATTGCCGCCGCCGACGACCGCTGTTATTTTATCTTTATAGAAAGCGCCGTCGCAGGTGGCACAGTAAGACACACCCCTGCCCGTAAATTCTTTCTCGCCCGGCACATTAAGGTATTCATGAGCGCAGCCGCAGGCAAGTATGGCTGTTCTGCATTCATGGGTTTCTCCGCCGCTTAATTCGATTTGAAATAGATTTTTGTTTTCATCTCTAGATACGGTTTTAACATCGCCCGGGATTATCTCCGAGCCGAGTCTTCTGGCCTGGTTCTCCATCGCGGACATAAGCTCCCAGCCTTTTACCGGCTCGACAAAACCCGGATAATTCTCCACTTCGTATGTATTCATGACCTGTCCGCCGGGCGAGAGTCTTTCGACTACGAGCAGGTCGAGCCCGGCTCTTATCCCGTAAATCGCCGCGCTGAGCCCCGCAGGACCTGCGCCTATTATTATCAGATCTTTCATGTTTGATCAGCCCCATAATTATATTATTCAAGTTGGCTGGCTTTTCTGTCACAAATAGAAGTTATACACAGATAAAATGATCAAATATTAATCAATTTTAAGGCAACAGGATGTTGCCGACCGCCGAAGAGTCCATGGATGGGGTATTTGAGGCGGAAAATTGATTAATATTTGATCATTTTATCGCTAATGTCCATTATTAAATCAATAAAAGTCAACCATGATCAGTATATTATTAATAATGTGAAATATATAAGTATATTAAATAATTTCAAGTATTTTGTATAATGGTAAAAAATACATTTATCTTTAAAAATGATTTCCCAGAGTATAATTTGGTTGCATCTTTTATAAAGCCGGTTCCATATTATCTTAAACGGAAACTTTTATGAAAGATGTATTGCTTGTTACATTTGCGAATAAAGTCTATCAAAATAAAATCGAATCCAGAGGATTCCGGGTAATAAACTTTGAGCAGCCGTTAAGCGACGAAGCTTTAACCGAGTTATGCGGAAGCAGGTTCCACGGTACGGCGATTATTGAAGTAATTGAAGATTCAATGCATCAGCTTTCAGGAATGATAGGCGATCTGCAGAAAAATTCGGTCAGGATAATAGCGCTTTCCGCCAGAATAAACCATAATTTCAAAGAGTATTTTTTTAAGCGCGGAATAGCCGAAGTGATCGAGTCCAATGACGCGGTAAGAATTGCGGATTATCTGGATATAACGGCAAAATACAGCAATAAGATGTACGGTAAACTGATAATTCTCGATGATGATGAACACAGGATAAATATATTCAATACCGTAATAGGCAGGTTTAATTACAATCCGGTGTTTGTGGATTCTATTGATAAATTATTCGAAGATATCAGCGTCAATATCCAGTTTATTCTGGTAAATCTCGGCGCCAGAAATTTTGATCTCAGTTATTTTTTGCGAAAATCTTTTTCAACTGAAATTTTTAAAAAGATCCCGATCATTCCGTTCAAGGAGACTATCGAAGATCTTTATATACATGAAATGATTTCGGGATTGAATAAAATAGCGAAAATAATTCTTTCCGCCGAAGAATTGTTCTCTTTTCTTGTGGATATGCTTTTCCGAAAGGAGCTGTCGCCCGGCATAAACCTGCTTACGGAGACGCTTGATGTAGACAACCTGGACAGATTCGCAAGCGAGCCGTTGAGCAAACTTTACAATTTTATGGGCACAAATATTTTTACCATGAAAAAAATAATCACAAAAGACAACATAGATATAATTGAAGGGAGAATCGAATCGCTGAAAAATATGGTCATAAAAGTAGACGGGCTTAAATGGCTTATTAAGAACGATGCGGAGAATAAATCGTCAATCGGAGGGAAATGATCAGTACGGATTATTTTATCGACTGGTTATTCATGTAAATTCACATTTTTTAATAGTTGCGGCCGGTTCTGCTATACTTATTGTATTTAACTTTGTAAGCAAAATGTATTTTTAAATAGGCTTTAAATATTAATATTCAAAGCCAGCAAATATAATTATAACTGTATACTATATCACTTCATATATAAATAATTGACATTAGTATTTAACTATATTAAAATAGCAGCCAGAATTAAAAATGTTTAAAATACGGGCGCGTGTTGAAAGCTCTGTTCAATCAATAACAGTCAGGCAAGCAATGTGAACTTTAATTGTGGAGCGACATAATTTGATGACAAGACATGAATCGGATAGAAAAATAGGGAACTTCCTTGTTGAAAACGGGATGATAACAGAAAGCCAGAGAATGGCCGCTCTTGAGCTTCAAAAAGACAATAAAGACAGGCTGATAGGCGAGATACTTGTTACCCAGGGAGTTTTGAGCAAGGAAGATCTCGTAATGGCCCTTCAAATGTATATGGTCACATATGACATACTGCCGGATCATGTGGATGAATGGCTGGATCAGGATGAGATCGATCTTCTTATGGAGAAGATCCAGGAAAAAAAGAAAAAAAATTCCTGAAAAATATAAATTTGAGATGGCTTCTAGATAATCCCGAAATGATCTTTCCCGGAAAGCCTGTACCCATTGATAAACGACGATCCGTCCATTATTTTTTTTGTTTCCGGCTGAAGCGATATTATCTCGATAAAACCGTTTCCCGTGCCGGCAAATAGCCGTTTTTGAAATCCTGCAAGGAAACCGGGTTTGAATTCGCCGCTTATAGTTTTTTTTATCGATTCATTCATTTCTGCGGGCAGCAGTTTTGTTTTGAATATTTTAACGGTTTTTTCTTTGAATTCTGTCCATGCCGCCGGTTTTGGATCCAATCCTCTCACCAGGTTATGAATTTCTCCGGAAGATTTTTCCCAGTCTATACGGGCCGTCTCCCTGTTTATTTTACCGCAATACGTTGCGGAGGCTTCCTCCTGCTTAACCGGATTCGCCCTGCCGGATGCGATCAAATCCAGCGCTTCACTCAGCAGCTCGGATCCGGAAGGCATAACAATATTTAAAAGATCTTCTGCGGACATGTCGTCATCAAGCCGGATTTTTTTTTGCAGGATTATATCGCCCGAGTCGAGTTTTTCGTTAATATACTGTATGGTAATGCCGGTTTGAGGCTCTCCGTTTATTAGTGCCCACTGTATGGGCGCTGCGCCTCTGTACTTTGGGAGAAGGGACGGATGCACATTTATTGACCGTAAGCGGGGCATGTCGAAAATTTGAGCCGGCAAAATTTTCCCGTATGCGACGACAATAAATATATCCGCGTTTTTGTCCGTTATCTGTTTTAGAAAATAGCCGTCCTTAAGGTTTGACGGCTGCAGGACCGGGATTCCGTTTTCCAGAGCGATCTTTTTTACGGCGCTCGCCGCCGGCGTCCCGTGCCTGCCCGCAGGCTTGTCCTCGCCCGTAACTGCAAAGGCCACTTCATGGATTTTAGAAAGCCTGTCCAGATAATATGCGGCAATTTCCGGCGTTCCGAAAAAACCAATTTTCATTTTGTTTTATTCAGCTTTTTAATTGTTTTTAATTCAGGGCCAAGTTCCTTTCTTATATGATCTTCAAGATGATCGATAAATACTTTTCCGTTGAGATGGTCTATCTCATGCTGCAGGACCCTTGCGAGAAGACCGTCTGCGTTTATAAGGATTTCTTTTCCATCCGGCGTAAAAGCTTTTACGGTTATTTGTAACGGCCGGATGATCTCTGCGGAGATTCCAGGGAGCGACAGACAGCCTTCCTCGTACGGCCCGGTTTTATCAGACAGGGAAACGATTTCCGGATTAATGATCGTCATTCCGGGATACTTTGCATTTTTTATATCAATGGTAATAATTTTTTTAGATTCATTAACCTGGGGACCCGCCAGCCCGACACCGTTATTCCTGTACATGACGTCAAACATATTTTCTATTAAATCGATTATTTCCTGATTTATGTTCTTTACCTCGTCAGCGGGCTTGCGCAGAACGTCGTTGCCGTAATAAACAAGTGAATGCTTCATTTGGATCTCCATACCGCTAAATTTTTGTCGTAATCCATTTTTTGCATGACTGGAGGGCTGTTATCCCATTTGAATTTATGGCTTAATTTTATTTTTATATCGTCCATATTGAATTTATTTTCATTATGATTCCTTGATCTGGCCGTCAGTTCATCGGAATCTTTTTTAAACTTTTCATTATAATTGATTGACATAAAATAAATACAAGCGGTAAATTAAAAACTTTATAACCTTAAATAAGGTATATTACAAAATATAAAAAAAACTGAGTTATGACAAGCGTAAAATTTGACTGAAAAACGATTAAAAATTTAAACGTTTAACAGAAGGAGCGAAGAATTGAAGCTTTTAGGATCTGACATAATTGTCGAGAGTTTGGTTAAAGAGGGCATCGAAGTGATGTTCGGCTATCCCGGCGGGGTGGTTATACCGATTTTCCACAGCCTTTATAATGCGCCCTTTAAATTTATTCTCTCAAGGCATGAGCAGGGGGCAATACATGCGGCAGACGGATATGCGAGGGCATCAGGGAAACCGGGCGTGGTGATCGCTACGTCCGGCCCCGGCGGAACAAATCTCGTCACCGGCATCGCGACTGCCAACATGGATTCAATACCGCTTGTTGTATTTACAGGCCAGGTCCCAAGGAACATGATCGGCAATGATGCCTTCCAGGAAGCGGATATAACCGGCATAACCAGGCCGATCACAAAGCATAACTATTTGATCCAGGACATTAATGATCTGGCCAGAACGATTAAAGAAGCCTTTTATATTGCCTCAACGGGAAGGCCGGGACCTGTGCTTATTGACGTGCCTGTGGATATTTCCAAAAGCGAGACGATTTTTCACTATCCTGACAAAGTAGATATGCGCGGATACAAGCCTGTCTACGAAGGCCATGCTGGGCAGATTAAGAAAGCATGCGAGCTTATCGCTTCGGCCGATAAGCCTGTAGTGTATTCGGGCGGCGGGGTTATTCTTTCCAATGCTGCTAAAGAATTGCGCGCATTTGTTAAAAAAACGGGGATACCCGTTACCACGACCCTTCTCGGTCTCGGCGCTTTCCCGGAAACGGATCCTCTTTCACTGGGGATGCTCGGTATGCACGGCACATATTATGCAAATCAGGCAGTCCACGAGTCGGATCTCCTGATCGCCATAGGCGCAAGGTTCGACGACCGCGTAACCGGAGATATTTCAAAATTCGTTCCAAAAGCTAAGGTTATTCATATTGATATAGATCCCGCATCCGTAAGTAAAAATGTAGAGGTTGATGTGCCTATCATAGGCGATTGTGCCAATGTTCTTTCGGCGATGAATAAAATTGTCAAGGCGCCGGTGATTAATGAATGGGTGGGATATCTTATGGACCTCAAGAAAAAATATCCTTTAAGTTACGATAATAATTCCGGCAAAATAAAGCCCCAGTTTGTTGTCGAAAAAATATCCGAACTGACCAGGGGTAAAGCGATCATATGCACTGAAGTCGGGCAGAACCAGATGTGGGCGGCCCAGTTCTATAAATTTACGGAGCCGCGTACGTTTATCTCTTCCGGGGGCCTCGGGACCATGGGTTACGGTTTCCCTGCGGCTATTGGCGCCCAGCTTGCAAAGCCAGACAGGAGAGTGATCGACATTGCGGGAGACGGCTCGATACAAATGAACATTCAGGAATTGATTGTGGCTGTTGAGCACAGGCTGCCTATAATTATTGCAATTCTGAATAACGGCTATCTCGGCATGGTAAGACAGTGGCAGCAGCTTTTCTGGGAGAAGAGATACTCCCATACTTCACTCGCGTTCAGCCCGGATTTTAAAAAGCTGGCTGAAGCATACGGTGCTGTCGGAATAACCGTCGAAAAGAAAGAAGAAGTTGAGAAGGCAATTAAAAAGGGTTTATCAATAAAAGACAGGCCGATTGTGATGGATTTCCATGTTGAAAAAGAGGAGAATGTTTACCCGATGGTGCCTTCAGGCAAATCTGTTAAGGAAACTATTTTGACGGAGCTGGCATGAAACACGTAATATCAGTAAAGGTGGAGAACAAGGCCGGAGTTCTTGCGAGGGTGGCAGGCCTTTTTTCCGCGCGGGGATATAATATCGATTCGCTTACAGTGAACGAGACCGAACAGCATAATGTATCGGTCATTACGATTGTCGTAATGGGCGACGACAGAATAATTGAGCAGGTTAAAAAACAGCTTAATAAACTGATCGATGTCATCAAGATAACCGATCATACGGGATTTAATTCCATACAGCGCGAGCTTGTTCTCATAAAAATAAATGTTTCCGCTGCAAAGAGAGCTGAAGTATTCCAGCTTGCACAGGTGTTCAAAGCCGAGATAGTCGATATGCCGCAAAAGTCCATGACCTTATCGGTAGATGCCGATCCCGATACAATTGATAACTTTATAGAGATTTTAAGGCCGTATGGAATAAAGGAACTCATCAGAAGCGGCAGGATTTCTTTGCTGAAAGGTTAGTAAGGCGTCATAATTTACCCGCAAAGTCATATGTGACTGTGCGTTAATAATATTATTCAGCCACTTGCGGGCTATAAAATTTAACATTCGAAATTGTCATTCCCGCAGGAACGGGAATTCATTATTATTCATTCCTTAAAAGCGGTACTACCATACTAATAATATTTTTTAAAAATAGTCTTGACGGGACAATTAAGCTATGTCTAAGATTTAGATGTAATGTATTTATAATAAAAATGGAGTCTAAATGGGAGTAATTGAAAGAAGGGAGCGGGAAAAAAATATAAGGCGCGACTGTGCAATCGACGCGGCAATGGAGTTATATAAAGAGGAGGGGTATCATTCCATTACAATGGAAAAAATAGCAGAGCGTTCGGAACTCAGCCGTGCCGCTTTGTATATATATTTCAAAAATAAAGATGAGATTTTAATTAATGCTATTGTAAGGCACTCCGATTTCTTTTTCGAGCAGCTTCAAACGGTATACGACGAGAGAGAAAAATACAAAAGCGAACTTCTTGAAAAATTATGGGAAACGTTTGAAAAATATTTTGAGAAGGATCCGGACACTTTCAGCCTTGCGCTGTATTTTCATCAAAACGAAATAATCCGCAACCTTCCCGACTATTTGCGCAGCATGCTCTATAAATCGGACAGCAGGGTTGTCAGGCTTCAGCACTCGATCGTTGAATACGGCGTAAATCTCGGAATTTTCATTGAATGCGATCCCAGAACCCTGTCAGAAGTAATATGGACGTCATTTCTTGGCCTTATGGAGCTTGAGCGCGCCAAATACATACTGCGCGAGAAAAGCCATCTGAAGATCACGAGAGACCTTGCAATAAAAGTGTTTTTACGCGGAATTATTAATAAGAATAAAAATGACAGAAAAGCGAATTAGGCGGTATTTATGAATCCATCGCTTTTCAGAAGCGTTTCGAACTTATCGGCAGGCAGAGGACGACTGTAAATATAACCCTGCATCTCGTCGCAATTCAATGACTTCAGGAGCTCTTTCTGCTCAATAGTTTCAATTCCTTCGGCGATTACCTTTAAATTAAGGTTATGCGCCATTCCTATAATGGCTTTGATTATCTCTGCTGTAATATTATCAATAATTATATCCCTGATAAAGGATTTGTCAATTTTAAGGTTCTTTATTTTAAAATGTTTGATATAGTTCAGGGATGAATAATCCACCCCGAAATCGTCGATTGACAGGAATATCCCCATATCATGGAGTTTATTGATTTTAATAATTGCATCATCCGGATTTTTCATTACGCTGCTTTCGGTTATTTCCAGCTCAAGGTATTCCGGTCCAAGACAGGTTTCTTCAAGTATCGATTCGATCCTTCCTACAAATTTATTATCCATAAGCTGAACCGCAGATATATTAACTGCTACGCGTAAATTCCTGAACCCCGAATCCTGCCATTTTTTTGCCTGCCTGCAGGCAGTTTGCAGAACCCATTCGCCTACCGCGATTATCTGGCCGGTTGATTCGGCAATGGAAATGAACTTTTCCGGCGGCACAAATCCTATCGCCGGATTGTTCCATCTTATGAGAGCTTCCATCCCGGTGATTTTTCCTTTGATGTTCACGAAAGGCTGGTAGTGCACCGAGAATTCCTCTTTCGAGACGGCATACCTGAGATTGTGCTCAATCGTGAGTCTCTCGAGGGATTTTACATTCATTTCATCGTTAAAAAATCTGTATTCATTGGTCTCTTTCTTTGCTTCGTTGAGCGCCAGATACGCGTTTTTCAAAAGAGCTTCCGTCTCCGTACTGTCTTTGGGAAAAATGCTGATGCCGATGGAGCAATTAATGAACAGCTCTCTGTCCTGGTGATTATACGGTGCGGTTATTTCGTTGATGATTTTAGCGGCAACTATTGAGGCGTCAATATCAACCGAAATATTTCTCAGTATTACGGCAAATTCATTTCCCGCGATACGGAAAATAAAATCCGTTTCTCTTAAGCATTTGACGAGCCTGATTGAAATAATTTTCAGTATCTGGTCGCCGAATTCACTGCCGAATGTATTGTTTATTGTCTTGAATTTTTCGAGATCTATAAGGAGCAGGGCTCTGACGGCATTGTTCTCGCGCAAGGACTGGTTTACAACTTCATTCAACCGCTCAAAAAATGATCTTCTGTTCAGAAGCCCGGTGAGCACGTCATAATAGGCATAATGTATTAACCTGTCCTCGCTTTTTTTTCTTTCCGTTATATCCTCCTGTGTCCTGACCATCCTGTATGCTTCGCCTTCAGCATCCCTTACCGGGAATCCCTTGTCCCTTATCCATCTAATCGTATTATCAGGGCAGATTATCCTGTATTCAATATCATATTTATCTTTGATCTTGCTGTCGCCTATCGTTGCCAGAACTGTCTCTTTATCTTCCGGGAAAATCATGTCCTGCCACTGGTGGGGCGACTCATAAAGGGTTACGCGTTTCTGGCCCCAGATGGTCTCATACATAGGGCTGATATATATAAATACTTCGTTGTCGTAATCATATATTAAAAATACTTCGTTGATATTTTCAGCAAGCTGCTGGAATCGCTCGTTGCTTTTCCCTAATGTCCTGTAGGCATTATTTTTTTCCTTATACGCTTTTTCTACATTCTTTACTTCATCGATAAACTGTATGATGACGCCCGATATAACCGACAGAACAAACAGCGTAATACCCGCGGAGAAACGGGAATAGAATACATTTGAGAATAAGCCCGTATAATTTCCGGTATGCACATATATTGTATCATCTATCGCTCCGAGAAATGCCAGGATGAAACCGATCAGTAAAAATACGACTCTTTGAAAATTTCCTTCGCGCACCAGTTCGATTACTACACATATCAGGCTGTAGAAAATCAATATCCCCAGCAGGATATCTCTTATTCTGTATAGAACTCCCTCCTGACCTCTTGAAATATGCCATGTGATATTTTCTCCGCCTTTTTGAAGGATTGTCTGAGAGATATAGGAATCAGGGAACATAAAAGCGGAGAATAATATTATTACGGCAAAGGCAAGTCCGCAAAATGCGATTCCCAGATTGATTTTCTGCCATCTGCGGTTAAGGGTGAGCAGATTCACAAGAAGCAGAGGAAGGCAAAACATGAAAAATGCTCCGGCAAGCTGCTCTGTGCGATGGAACTCAAGACCGATTTGTACATGGTTTAAGAGTTCGCCATAGACTGTGATTACAAGATCGCTGCCAGTGAATATTAAAGCGCATAATGCATTCAGTGCAAGGATAAGATATATTCTTTCCCTGAACCGGAGGTAGAAATATATTACAAGGCTCAAACTTACTGTAAGAATTCCTGTGCTGAGTACAGGTATGAGAAGTTGGGGAATGCTCATAATAAATAAAGTATCGGTCATAACTCGTAGTATATTAAAGGGAAATTATTATTTCAAGTTTAATTACGGGAAGAGATATATGCATTAATCAAATTATATAATAATGCAGAGGCGTTATCGATTTACTCCGCAAATCGATAGGCTTACATCCTCGACGCAAGCGTCGAGGTATTACGTCTTGAAATAAAAACAGCCCGCCGGTATATGACCGATGGGCTGTCTCTGTTGTTATCGATACTGATATACTTGTACGGTTTCTATTCTTCCGGTGCGCCTGTAAAGATCGCGGGCGAAGTCTTTATTACAGCGTCCTCTCCGCCAAGGATCGCTTCTATTCTGCCGATCGCTTTCGGTATCTCCGTGCCAATAAAGTATTGAGCGGAAAGGATCCTTCCGTAATAATAGGCTGTCTCGCCGTTGCTTTCTACAAGCTTCTGCAGCGCGTGATCTGCGGCGTCCCCCGCTGCTTCTTTGAATTTCGGGATGGACAGGGTCAGGCTCCACAGGTGCAGCCATGACAGAAGCACAAGGTACATTGCCTGTAAAAACGGGGTTGCGTTCATGTAGATTTTCGGGTTTGCTTCTTTCGTCATTTCGCTCTTGAACAATTCCAGCACTTCATCGAGCTTATCCATCCCGTGCTTTACAAGCTTTATATATTTATTTTCAACAACGCCTTTTGATTTAGTCAGGGTTTCATTGACCGTTTCTTTCCATACATTATAATTGTAATGGTCTTTGTTGTTCAGAATTTTTCTGAATGTCAGGTCAATAGCCTGAATGCCGTTGGTGCCTTCGAACACGGTATTGACTTTTGCGTCGCGGGCGTACTGTTCTACCGGATAATCCACGGAGTATCCGTATCCGCCGTATACCTGTATTGCTTCGGCTGTCACCAGCCACGAGTAATCCGAAATGCCCGCTTTGTGTATTGGAGTTAAAAGGTCGAGGAGAGCCAGCGCTTTTTTTGCCGGTTCGCCTTTTTCCACCCTTGAAAGATCGAGATTCATCGATAAAAAATAGGCAAGCATCCTCATGCCTTCTACATGGGCCTTCATCCACAGAAGCATTCTCTGAACGTCGGGATGCTGGATTATGGGCACTGCTGACGCGTTGGGATTCCGCGAATGAGCAAAGTGAACTCCCTGCTTTCTGTTTTTTGCGTAGGTTATCGCGTGCATATACGCGGCGCTTGAAGGCCCGAGCGCGTGGAAACCGACCTCAATGCGCGAGGAGTTCATCATGTTGAACATTATTTTAATCCCTTCCATCTCTTTGCCGATCAGGTATCCCACGCATTTGCCGTTGTCGCCGAAGCTGAGTGATGCGGTAACGCTGCTTTTTATTCCCATTTTATGTTCAATTCCGGAACAAACGACATCGTTGATCTCACCCGGAGATCCGTCGGGATTAAGGCGGTATTTCGGAACAATGAATAAGGATAGACCTTTTGTGCCTTTGGGGTGTCCTTCGACTCTCGCGAGTACTATATGCACGATATTCTTTACCATATCGTGTTCGCCGGCAGTTATGAATATTTTTTGTCCTTTTATAATATATGTACCGTCGCTCTGCTTAATAGCTTTGGTTTTTATGTTCGCGCTGTCCGATCCGGCTTCCGGCTCGGTGAGGCACATTGTCCCGCCCCATTCACCCGAAGTCATTCTCTGAGCGTATAATTTTCTCTGTTCGTCGGTTCCGAATTTATTGATAATGAACGAGCCGCCCGAGATCAGATTGGCATACATCAGTATGCTGAAATTCGCCGCCTGGAAATACTCGCTGCATGCGTTTGTAATAACTTCCGGAATACCCATTCCGCCGTACTCCGTTTCCACGCGCATATTTGTGAATCCGGCTTCGACGTAAGCATTCCAGGCATTTTTGATTATTTCCGGGACTTTAACCGTATTTGTGGCGGGATCGAACTTCGCCCCTCCTTCTTTATCCCCCTCGGAGTTCGCAGGATAAAAAGAATCGACAGCAAGTCTTTCGGCGAGGTTCAGTACATCCTCGAAAATATCTCTGTCGTGGTCCGAAAATGGCGGATATTTTGTCAGCTTGTCCGCTTCAAGCATTTCGAAAAGAGTAAACCTCACGTCTCGTGAGTCAACTAACGGATTGGGCATGGCGATCACCTCTGTAATTTATATTTTAAAAAGCAGAAATAGCGGGAATATATGGCTAAATTTATATATAAAAGTATATTAATTTTGCAATATATCATTTTGACGCAAATTCTGTTTTATCCGGCAATCCTGTCAAGTGAAATATTGGCAACGGTATATGCCGGGAATTGTCGTTTGAGAGCCTGTTCTTGCAGGCGGTAAATTATTCTGTCTAACACGCTTTTCTTTGATCGCCCTTACGTAAAGTTGTAATATATTTAATATGTAATGTAAATCCACGTTTTTTTCGATGATAATAATAGATCATCATAATTCTGCAATAGTGTACATTTGTTGAACAGATGTACAGAAAAAGTCATTAACAGGTTTTACCGGCCGGTTTTTGATCAGGCTGAAGAATTTTTTATAAGATACAAGAGTAATGCCATGTCCACAAACAGAAAGTTATTGTTCGAGCAGTACCGCGGTGATTCCACTCAGCCGTCAGGCAACGGAGCTTTTACCAGAAAAATCGAAAAACTTAGAGATAACAATATAAAAACTGTATTTATAATAACTTCCGAAGAAGTTTCCCTGGAACCGTACCTGGCTTTAGTGAAACACTATGAAGAGAGCGGATTTATTGTAAAAAGCATCAATATAGAAGCGCTGGACAGCGAGCATCTTGTTTTTGTAAAAAACGCAGTTGAGGAAATAAACTCGAGCTTCAGGAAAGGGAGCTGCCTCATCGTATCCTTCGGCAAAAGCGTGGCCGGGGCGGTGCTCACCGGTTTTTATGTATATTCTGGCAAAAGCCTTAAAGAAGCGCTGGATAAAGTAAAGGCGGTAAACGGCAATTTAATGCAGAAAAGAGAGGAAACCGAATTCATAAGGGATTTCCAGAAATATCTCGGCATAATTCCTGAGGCTGATTTTGAACATGCCGCGGACGTTGAAAAATATTTATTCCAGCCGATAGAGGAGGGGGAAGAGAGGGAAGCTGAAAATTTAAAATCCGTGGTGGATACTATGGCCCGGGCGCCAGAAAAAGAAATAAAAACAGACCGGCAGGCTATAGAGGAAAAAGACGGGAAGAAAGCTGTGGAAGGAAAAGCCGCAGAAATTGCTGAAGAAGCGGCAGCATTTGCGGGTGAAGAGGAATTAAAGGCCGTGTCTGCGAAGGAAGTGCCGGGAGAAGAGATTGAAGATGAATATAAGGATATTAAGCTTAAAGGCAAAGCCAGGTTCTATTCTTCAATAAGATTCAAGCTGATTACAATATCTTCCATAATAATAATCATTTCACTTTCCGGAATGATCCTGCTCGCGACCTATTTTTTTAAAAGAGACAATACAATAAGGGTGCAGGAAAGCAATCTTTATGTTTCGCAGGTAGTGGCGCTCAAGGTTAAGTCCGATTTCCAGGCAATCATAGATAAATCGAAAATAATCGCTAATGCGCTTATGCAGAACATGGGCGGTATGGAACTGGATTATTATTCCAATCTTATATTCAACAAAGACAGGGACTTTATTTTTTTCGGAATGGCATCTCTTTCCAGGGATAAGACAAAGCTTAATTTCTTCAAGAGCGTATACAATAAACCGCTGATGGCCGAGAGCCAGATACAGGCCAGCGATGTTGAAGCCGTTAACAACACAAATGGCGCTTTATTCAACGAATCGTTCAACGGAGAGACAACCGTCAATAACGTGTCCCAGGGATTCCGCATCCCGGCGATCGGGATCAGCCTGCCGTTCCATAAAGATGCAAGAAGCGGCGCGCAATCCATACTTATCTGTTATATAAAGCTCGACAGGTTCATGGAGGCATTCCAGGGCGCGAGCGAAACCAGAACCTACATGGTAAACGGCAAAGGAGACATTCTTGCTCATCCCGACGCGAGGATAGTGCTCGGCGGAGGCAATTATATGAATGTCCCGATCGTTAAGCAGATGATAAAGAGCAGGCAGATGAATGAGCAGCAGAGATATACGGATGAAAACGGGTATTATCATCTTGGTTCGTTCAATAAAATCGGGATAGGCGGATGCGGCGTTATCGCGACCGTAAAGGAAGAGGTTGCCTACAAAGAGGTATATAACCAGCAATGGAGGAACATATATTTAACCATAATCGTTCTGAGCGCAGTAGTGATCATAATTTATTTTTTCGGGAAAAAGCTTACCAGACCGATCATCCGGCTGCTTGGCGCTACTAAAAGGATCAAGGACGGAGATTATAACGTCAGGATCCGCGCCGAATCGCACGATGAGATCGGGGAGCTCACGGACGCGTTCGTGGAAATGGGCAAGGGGCTCGAAGAGCGCGAAAAGATAAAAACGACATTCGGCAAATTCGTAAATCCCGAGATAGTGGAGAGGCTCACGAGCAGCGACGAGCTCAAGCTCGGCGGCGAAAGAAAAAATGTTGCGATCATGTTCACCGACATACGCGATTTCACGTCCATATCCGAGAAGCTCGAACCCGAGGAAGTGGTCGAATTCCTAAACGCTTACCTCACGGAGATGGTGGAGTGCGTGGACAGGACAGGCGGGCTTGTCGATAAATTTATCGGCGACGCAATAATGGCGGAATGGGGCATACTGGTTTCAAAGGGCAATGACACCGAGAACGCCGTCAATAGCGCTTTAATGATGAGAAAAGCCCTGCAGGGATTCAACAGGAAGAGAGCCGAGAAGCAGAAACCTCTCATAAAAATGGGATGCGGCATAAATACGGGGCCGGTTCTCGCGGGACAGATCGGCTCTATGGACAGGATGGAGATAACGGTCATCGGGGATGCAGTAAATCTTGCATCAAGAATAGAGTCGCTTAATAAACCTTTCGGAACGGATATTATCGTCAGCGAGGATTCCTATAATCTTGTAAAGGATATATTCGCAGTTGAAAAGATGGCGCCTATAATGGTCAAGGGGAAAGAGGAGCCCCAGTTGATATACGCCGTTCTGGGCAGGCTGGATGACCCGAACAGTATAAAAGATATTAATAGCCTGAGAGATATGCTGGGCACAAAAGAAATGCCTTTCCGCCGGCGGAAAGATGATCCGCCGGAGGATAATCAATTTGAGAATTCCAATAGCCAAATAATAGAAGAAGAAGTCAAATATGAAATTCTTGAGCAGTGATTTTTTAATAGTAGGCATAGGTACGGCTGTTATCGCCACATTTTCGTTTCTGTATTATAAGGATGTGACGACAAAAGTGCAGGCCGGCAATAATGAACTTATAGGCACCCTGACCTATAAAAGAAAGACAGCCGAAAGGAAATATGCCGGCCAGGTAATATGGGAAGGCGTCGAGAACAACATTCCTCTCTATAACTACGATTCGATCAGGACTTCGGACCAGTCCGAGGCTACGCTCCATCTTAATGACGGGACTGAAATCAAGCTAAATGAGAACAGCATGATACTTCTTGCGCTTACGAAAAACCAGATAGATATTCAGTTCGACCAGGGCTCTATTACGACCAGCAGGGGTGATGCGAAAGGAGATCTGAAAAAATTAAATATAAAATCCGGCGCGACCAGCGTTTCAATAGATAAGGGCAATGTAAGACTATCGCAAAACAAAGCCGGCGATCTGAATCTTTCGGTCGCGAAAGGCAGCGCCGATATAAGCACCGGGAAGGGGGCGGAAAAGCTGGGGACCGATCAGTCCCTGGTAGTTGCAAGGAATTCAGGGGATGTGATCAGGCTCGAGCTGGCTATCAAGCTTATCAGTCCGAATGCGGATGAATACCTTCTGTCGCAGTCGGATAAACGAAAGGTAGATTTTTCGTGGCTTAATGTAAAAGGCGAACACAATGTTTTTTTTGAGCTTTCGAAAGAAGAGGGATTCGGGAATATTATACAGAAAAAGGAAGTCGCCGGAAGCAATTTATCGGCTGAACTCGATAAAGGAATTTATTACTGGAGAATAAGGGCAGTTCACAGGATAACAAAAAAAGAGGAATTCAGCGAATCAAGAAGATTTACGGTGCTGTGGGATGAGCCTGTAACGCTGATTTCGCCTGCCGATAAGGAAATAATCGCATACAGGAACGCGTTCCCTATTATCAATTTCAAATGGACAAAAAGCGAGATCGCTTCAAGCTACAGGTTTGTCCTTGCTCCGGACGCGGCGATGGAGAAAGTCGTAAAAACAATCGATACGCCGCAGAACAGCCTCGCGCTTGATTCTCTGGGTAAAGGCCGGTATTACTGGAGAATAGAAAAAAATACCGGGTTGAAGGATATCGGCAAAACAATTCCAAGCGCCATTTTTGAACTTAATGTAACTGAAAAGGAGATTACGGCTCCGCCGGAACTTCTCTATCCTGGCAACGCAAAGCAGTTCAGCAAAACTGTTCTGGAAAAGCAGAATATAACATTTACATGGAAAAATATTCCCGATATACCTGAGTACAGATTATTCGTAGCAAGGGACGAAGCCTTTAAGGACACGGTGTATACGGGAGCAAGCAAAGTCAATTTTCTGCTTCTTGAGAAAAATCTTCCTAAGGGCAATTATTACTGGAGAGTGGCAGGCAGGATCGGCGCAGAAGAGTTCACCGATCCGTCAGAGTCAAGGATATTCAGCGTTATAGACACTGAGGAAGTCAGGCTGATCGTGCCCGTTAAGAACGCAGTCCTTACAGCCGAAGAGAATGAAAAGTCCGCCAGCGTGCGCTTTTCCTGGGATGCCGGCGAGATAAAGGGGACTTACAGGACGCTTGTTTCGAAGTCCGGGGATTTTTCGTCAATATACAGAGAGAGCGCAGTCAAATTTCCGTCGACGAGCACGGCAATACAGATTGAACCCGGAAGGTATTACTGGAAGGTCGTTGTGACCGATAATGAAGATACCGTCCTGGCCGATTCAAAACCGCAACTTTTTTCGGTACAGGACAGCCTTGCAATCCCGGTTGTTATTTCTCCGAAGAACGGCTATACCATTAATATGAGCGATAAAGATATTTTATTCCTGAACTGGAATAAAGTCGAGGGTGCCACTGTTTACAGAGTTTCGTTATATAAGATAATTAAAGGAAGAGAATATAAAATTGCGGATATCGATGAGAAAAGCACGGGCTGTAAAATAACGGATTTACATAAACTGGATGAAAGTAATTTTTCCTGGACTTTACAGGCTTTCGAGATTTCCGCAAATAAAAAAGAAATAATCAGGAAGAGCCCGCCTGTTAAAAGTAATTTCAAAGTTACTCTCGGAAAATCTCTGGACAAAGTCGACGTAAAATCTATCAAGGTGGAAAATCTCTAAATCGTAATGGAAAAAATTAAAAATATATTATTCGTTATTGTTTTTATGACCATAACGCTTTCTGATGTTCCGGGACAGGTAAGGCAATCGGAGATTTCGCCTTCCGAGAGGAGGTTTAAATTAACATGGGAGGAAGTCGGCGGCGCGGTAAGTTATATTATCAATATTAAGGACTCAAAAGGGAACATAATAATAAATAAGGAATCGGATTCCAGCAGTATTATACTGGAGCTCCAGCCGGATAATTATAAAATAAGGATCGGCTCAATTAATAAATTCGGCAAGGTCGGCAGCTGGTCCGACTGGGATGATCTGATCATTGAGAAGCCTGTAATAATAAAGCCCGGGGAAGAAAAAGAGAAAGAAATAACCGGGAAGGACGTTCCGCGCAATTTTAAACTGGGCATAGGCTGGTCATATTTTATGATCCAGCCCGACTGGAATAAGTATTATAAGGATTCATATTACGCCTGCGCATTTGATATGGCCTATTCATTCCGCAGTATAAATTTTCCTTCTTATCTGAAATTCATAAGATTTGCGGGTATCGATATTGAAAGCAATTATGTAAGCTTTGCCGGCAAAGAACCATACAACAAAGTTGAAAGCGATATGACGAATATAATAAGCGGTATAAATCTTTTTATTCCGACCAGCTTCGATTTTCCATTGAATTTTGCGCTCAGGGGCGGCGGGGGAATATCCTATACTATCCTGGATTTCAAGAAATTCGATAATGCGGGCAACCAGATGGAGAAAGGAAGTTCAGGTACCTGGGCGCAATATTATAAAGCAGGCGTTTCGCTTGAATGCAGGTTATCTTCCAGATATTTCCTTGAGGGTTATGCGGATTATTACACGATAAATTATCTTGCGATGGATTTTAAAGTTTTTAGATTTTCCCTGCTGGCGGGATTTAAATTTTAGCTGGAAGCCATCTCAAAAATTTTCTAATGTATTCCGATTTTTCAAAAAAAGAACCTAATTTTAAGACGGCTTCTGATATAATATACAATCAACGTAATTATTTTCTCGACTTAATATTTTAAACCGGGGAGGCGAACCGGCAGCTATACTCTGTACTGCGCCGGAAAGACTTCCTGCAGCAGCTTAATGCGGCTTTCGGGCGTGGGTTTTACAAGAAAGCGCTCTTTCCCTATATATTTTTTTGAAGGCCTGTCGTTCTCGTAAATTATTTTATATTCTTTGCTTTTTATAATCACTTCATTGTCCGGGTATGTTCTCAGTACCTCCGCCCCGAATTTTTTCGCTTTCGCTTCCGAGCTGAACACCTTTTGCTCGAAATCCCATTTTTGCATTTTTAAATTATATTTTTGATAATAGACATTATAATCTATCATACTTTGATTCCATTCCATGAAATGATCAAAAGACAAATTTTATTAATGTATCTCAGGTTATCAATAGATAATATCTGATTTTTAGACGGCTTCCGGTATTGCTTGCTGTATTTTCAAATCTGTTGAAATATTAAATACATTAAAGTAAAACGTCAATGATTATGTAACGAATGCTACAAAATGTGCATTAAATGCTACTTAAATAGTAATGAACGATATCCCTGAAAATATTACTTGACCGCCTGCCGGCAGGGGATTCTTAATTTAATAGATCGTATTTGGATGTAATAACTTTAATATTACAGTTATTAAAAGCCATGATGGAAATCCCGGGATATAAGCGTAAAAATAAAATCTACGAAGATTCAAAGATCGTAATCTACGAAGGAACCTGTATCCGGAGCAATTCGCCTGTTTTAATAAAGACTTTAAACGGCAATACCCCGCCCTCCGAAGACGTAAATAAGTTGAAAGATATTTTTTTGATAAATAATAAATTAAATAAAATCGATGGTGTTTTAAAGATATTAGACCTGGTCCCGTACGATAAAAACTGCGCTCTTATCCACGAACATTTCGACGGCGTATTTTTAAGGGATGTAATAGACTCGGGGCTGAGTATCCAGTTGTTCCTTCGTATTGCGATCAGACTATGCGAGATCGTTAATCTGCTGCATAGCCGTGAAATTACTCACTGCAATATCAAGCCCGATATGATCATACTCCCGGCGGATTACGAAAATTATGGAACGGCGGACACGGATTTCCGGCTGAAGATACTTGGTCTCGGAAGCTCTTCCTTCGGGCTGAAGGATTCCTTAAAGATAGAGCAGCCGAATATTCTGGAAATATCCATAGAATATATCTCGCCGGAACAGACAGGCAGGATGAACCGTTCGGTTGACTACAGAACGGATTTTTATTCCATGGGAATAACATTTTACGAATTGCTGACAGGCCGCCTGCCGTTCAAGTCGCAGGATGTCATGGAACTCATACATCTGCATATTGCCAAAGAGCCGGACAGTCCTTCAAAGATCAACAATAAAATCCCGCGTATAATCTCGGATATCATTATGAAGCTGATATCCAAGGATCCCGAAGAAAGATATCAAAGCGCTCCGGGACTCAAGGCGGATCTGGAAATATGTCTTCAACAGCATGAAATATCCGGGCAAGTGAGTTCATTCGCACTGGCGCAAAAAGACATTGTTAACACGCTTCAGATCCCCAAAAAACTTTATGGGAGGGATAATGAAATTAATGCCCTTATTGAAATATTTGAAGGTGTACGCAGAGGCAGATCCGGGCTTGCGTTTGTATCCGGCTCCGCGGGCACCGGTAAGACGGCGCTGGTCAATGAAATTCATATACCGGTAATAAAGAATAACGGGTATTACATTTCAAGCAAGTTCGAACACTTGATACGGGAAATTCCGTATAGCGCAATCATTAAGGCGTTTAAGATGCTTATAAGGCAGATATTGGCCGAGGAGGAGGAGATCACAGGGTGGAAAAAGCTCATACTCGATGCTGTTCATCCGAATGCCGGTCTCCTTACAGACGTTATACCGGAGCTAAAGCTAATAATCGGGGAACAGGAGCCTGTCCCGGAGGTTGGGCCTGCCGAAGCGCAGAACAGGTATAATTTTTACTTCCAGAAGTTTGTAAGGGTCTTTGCCGATAAAAAACATCCTCTTGCCGTTTTCCTTGATGATCTGCAATGGGCCGATTCAGCAAGCCTCAACCTGATCAAAGTTTTAATTACCGACCCGGAGACAGGATATTTATTCATCATTGGAGCTTATCGCGACAATGAAGTAAATGAATCGCATGCGCTGCATAAAACAATTAATGAGATCACTTCCGCCGGGATAAAGATAAATAGAATTTATCTCAAACCGCTGGACGAGAACAATCTGAACGATTTTATTTCCGGTATCATAAGAAACTATGAAAATACTTTCCCGCTTTCCTCAATAATATATAAAAAAACGCAGGGGAACCCGTTTTTTGTCATTGAGTTGATCAAAACTTTATATAAAGATAATTTACTGATGTTTAACCGGGATTCCGGCTGGATATGGGACGCCGAGGCAATTAAAAAGACAAAGGCAGCGGTTAATGTAATCGAGCTTCTCTCGGATAAATTTATAAGGCTTCCGGGGCATGTACAGGATAAACTGAAGATATGTGCCTGCCTTGGGAATAATTTCGGCATTGAGATATTGTCCCGGCTTTTCAATAAGTCCGTTGTGGAAGCCGCATTTGAGATGTCCGATCTGATAAATGAAGGATTTGTAACTTTTTCCGGGAAGTTTTTCAGGTTCAGCCATGACAGCGTACAGGAAGCCGTCTATTCACTTATGAGCCATGAGGAGAAGAACAGCCTGCATTTTAAGATAGGCAAGCTTATCCTGAGCGGAACAGGCAAAAAGGAAATCGGGGAGAACATTTTTTATCTGGTCAACCAGCTTAATTTCGGGGCCAGCCTGTTAAAAGATCAAAGCGAAAAAAACGAGGTTGCGGAACTTAATCTGGTCGCGGGGAAGAAAGCCAAAGATTCCATGGCATACGGCTCTGCCGTGAATTACCTGCGATCGGCCAGGGAGCTTCTTTCGGAAACTTCATGGCAACATGATTATGCGCTGACCTATTCAATACACAGAGAACTGGCGGAATGCGAGTATTTGAACGGCAATTTTAACGAATCCGAAAGTATTTTCAATATCCTTCTCGAAAAAGTGACCGACAGAATTGATAAGGCGAACGTGTATAATATTATGGTAATTTTATATACAAATATCGGGACTCTGGACAGGGCCATCAAAGTTGGGCTCGAAGGCCTTAAACTATTCGGCATCAGAATACCGGAGAATCCGGGGAAAATCAATGTTTTGCTGGAACTGGCAAAATTTAAATGGAATCAAAAAAGGATAAATTTTAACGATTCATTCGTACAAAAGGAAATCTGCGATCAGGATAAAATAGCGTTCCTGGAAATTTTAACGAATACAGGGACCCCTGCTTTTTATTCGAACACCAGGCTTTTTGTCCTGATCGTTCTTACGATAACAAATTTTTATCTGAAATTCGGCAATACAAGTTTCGCGTCTCCTACATATATAGCCCTCGGGACTATCGTAGGAGTATTGCTGGGCGATCATAAAAGCGGGTATAAGTTCGGCGAACTGGCTTTGCTTTTGAACGAAAAATACAATAACAGAAGGTTCAATTGCCAGGTATTGTTCATGTTTGCCTATTTTATTCAGCACTGGAAGAGACATGCGATGAATGATATATCCTATTTCAGGAGGGCGTATAAGCTCGGTCTTGAATCCGGCAATATAATTTATTCCAGCCACAGCATAAATATGATGGCTGTATACCGCGTCATGCTGGGCGATAATCTGGATGAAATTTTTATCGATAATGCATCGTATGAAGATTTTCTAAAAAATACAAAAGACCCGTTCGTGATCCAGGTGTATCTTGACTTCAGGCAAATGTATTTTTGCTTAAAAGGCTTAACCGACGGCATTCACACCCTGAACAGCGCGGATTATAATGAAGATAAGAGATTATCGGAGATAAAAAAGAACAGGAATATCGTTGAATTATGCAATTATCTTTATGTCCGGGTACTGATTTCGTATTTAAGCGGTCAGTACGAAAAATGTCATAAATTCTCGGAGGAGCTGGACGGGCTCGATATCCCTGCCGGAACATTATTTGTCCCGGAACATTTTTATTATTATTCGCTCGCAATATGCGCGATTTACAGAAAGGCATCCCCATCGAAGAAGTTAAAATTACGCATAATATTATTGAAGAACTATAAAGTTTTAAAAAAATGGGCGGACAATTGCCCGGAAAATTTCCTGCATAAATTATATCTTATTTCCGCCGAAATGAACTCCTTACGCGGAAGGAATGAAAGTGCGATGCGGTTTTTTGATAAGGCGATCAAATGCTCCCGCGATAACGAATATCTTCTTGACGAAGCCGTTGCAAATGAGCTTGCTGCAAAATTTTATCTGGGAGCCGGCCACGAGGGAATAGCCCGGATGTATATCAATGAGTCATTCAGCCTGTTCCGGGAATTGGGGGCAGACGGCAAGTCATATCAAATGAAGGAAGTATACCGCGATCTCATTAATATCCCTGAAAAAGAAAAAAAACCTATGCAGTTAACAGACGCCGGTGCAATGGAAGAGGATAAAAGCGGAACCGGGTCCGCGCGGATAACCGATTCAAGCACTCTCGATATAGCTACAATACTGAAAGTATCCCACGCAATTTCAGTAGAGATTGATTTTAATAAACTTTTAAAGACGATGATGAAAATCGTGCTTCAGAATTCCGGTGCTCAAAAGGCGTATCTGATCCTGGAGAAAGACGGAAAGCTGTTTATAGAAGCCGAAGGCATGGTCGATGAGGATGAAGTTAAAATTTTATATTCGGTGCCGCTTGAAAACAATAAAAATATTTCCCAGTCAATTGTTAATTTTACGGTCAGAACCGGGGAGAACATCGTGTTGAACAACGCAGCAGACAGCACTTTTGTCGATCTGTATATAATTGAGAAAAAGCCCAAATCGATACTTTGCACAAATATAGGCCGTTATGGGAAAACCGCGCCGGATATAAACGCTATTCTATACCTGGAGAATAACCTTACGATCGGAGCGTTCACACCGGAAAGACTTAAAGTGTTAAGGGCTATATCCACGCAGTTTGCAATTTCACTGGAGAATGCCCGCTTGTACAAGGAACAGCAGACGGCGGTTGAAAAACTTAAACGGCTAGATGTCCTCAAAGACGAATTTTTATCGAATACATCGCATGAGCTTAAAACGCCTCTGCTGGGTATCATAGGACTGGCTGATTCCCTGATCGAAGGGGCAACCGGAAGACTTTCGCAAAAAACCAGGGAAAATCTTTCAATGATCATTTCCAGCTGCAAAAGGCTGGCTAACCTTGTGAATGATATTCTGGATCTTTCAAAAATAAAGAATAAGGATTTGTTGCTGCATAAAAAACCGGTTTCCCTCAGGCAGGTCACGGATATGGTTCTGGTGTTTTCTAAAAATCTCATCGCAGGCAAACAACTGAAGCTGAATAACGATATACGGGCAAATTTACCGCCTGTTTATGCAGACAGTGACAGGTTGTCCCAGATACTGTATAATCTCATTGGCAATGCGGTCAAATTTACGGAGAAAGGAGAAGTAAAAATTTACGCCTCGGTCTTGCAGGCTACGAATATCGGTTCGGGCGTCAATCCATACAGCGCTAATTTAATCGAAATTACGGTTGAAGATACCGGCATAGGAATCCCGGAGAACAAATTCGGCGACATCTTCAATTATTTTGAGCAGGCTGACGGATCTATTTCCAGAAAATACGGAGGAGCCGGCCTCGGCCTGAGCATAACGAAAGAACTGGTCGAACTTCACGGCGGTACGATACGCGTGGAATCCAGGATCGGCGGGGGCTCAAGATTCATTTTTACTTTACCGGTGTATTCATCGCAGATTGCCTTCTCCGATCCCGAAGAATTATGCACGGACATCCTCGCAAACGCAAGGTTCGACAATTTTAAGTATAATAATATTATTGGTGCAGTTCCGGGAAATGATTCAGGGGGCAAAAGCGGGTTCACAAAGAATTCGGCATCTCTTAATAAAGAGTCGGCGACTATTCTTGTAGTGGATGACGAGATCGTAAATCTGCGCGTGCTCGAATATCAGCTCGGTCTCGCCGGTTATAACGTCATAACGGCAGAAAGCGGCTCCATGGCCATGGATGTCCTGGAAACGGAGAAATTGCCCGATCTGCTCCTTCTCGATATTATGATGCCTGGTCTATCCGGCTATGAGGTCTGCGCGTCCTTAAGAAAAAGATATTCGCTCTATGAACTGCCCATACTTATGTTTACCGCCAGAAATCAGGTCATGGATGTCGTTGCCGGATTTGAATCCGGGGCGAACGATTATCTTTCGAAGCCTTTCGACAAAAGAGAACTGCTTGCAAGGGTCAATACGCTTATTACTTTAAAAAGAACGGTTAAAGAGTTCGAGGAATCCAGGTTTAAAAACCTTCATAACAGAATGAATCCTCATTTTTTATTCAATTCTATCCATGCGATTCATGCTTTAATAAGGACCAATGCCGAGAAAGCCGACCGGGGTATAATAAAACTCGCCGAGATATACCGCTATCTCATGGATACTTCCCTGTCTTCACTTGTGCAGTTCGAGCAGGAATGGATATTCGTCGAGAGTTATCTTGAGTTCGAGAAGATACGTTTCGCGGACGTGTTGACATACAGAACTGAAATATCCGGCGATTTCAGCGATATAATGATTCCCCCGCTTACCATACAGCCACTTGTCGAGAATTCCATCAAGCACGGGCTGAGGCAGAAGATGGAACTCGGGCTCGTCGAAGTATATGCCGAGAGAAAGAATAATAACATAAAAATAATTATAACGGATGACGGAACGCGGTTAAAAACCGAAAATTTATTTACAAGATCTCTGGGTAATATAAAAGATAGATTAAAATTCCATTTTAAAGAATCGGATGTTGAGCTTGAAAATCGTGAAAAGTGCGGCGTTAAGGCGACGATCAGGTTTTCAGTCGGCTGAAAGTTCCCGCACATATATATCTGAGCATTACTCAAAGGAGATTTAAAATGCATGATGATGTATTTACAGTCTTTGTCGCTGAGGATGAACAGCCGGCGCGGGATCTGCTTCTCGATTATATCTTTAAACGTGACGAGCTGAAAATGGAAGGGTGGTCCAAAGACGGCGAGGAGACCTATAAAAAGCTCTGTGAAAAAGAGTATGATTTAATGTTTCTCGATATCAACATGCCGAAGATGTCCGGCATAGAGGTTCTCGAGAAACTGAAAAGCCCTCCTTATGTGATTTTCACTACGGCGTACGACGAATATGCCATAAAAGCGTTCGAGCTTGGCGCGATCGATTATCTTTTAAAGCCTTTTTCACAGGAAAGATTCAACAGTTCCGTGAACAAGGCATTGTCAATTATCAAAAATAAAGGCCCGTACCCCAACTCGTTGACAAAACTGGGCCTTTCATTCAAAGAAGAGGAAAATCATTATCTTATAGGTTATAATGATATAATATGGCTCTCTTCGCGCGGAAGGCATTCGTTGATCCATACAAGAACAAAGGTGTTTGAAACTGCCATGTCGCTGAAGGAAATCCTTCAAAAACTGCCTCCCGACATATTCGTCCGGATACATAAACAGTTTATTGTAAACCTGAATTTTATTTCGCATATACAATATCTCATAGGCGGGCAATATGCAGCGTTTTTGAAGGATGCGGCAAAGACAACTCTTACTATAGGCCGGATGTACGCTCCTGTCTTGAAGAGCAAACTGACTTTTTAAATAACTCACCAGCCTGTCAGCCGGTTCCCTTCCGGCTTCGCCGGATTTTCCCTTTAGCTGGGGGGCAGCCTTACGACAGGAAGTACTTTTATTTATATATAAAATTGTATTACATTCCCTTTGCCGTCGCCTTTCTATAGCCCCCTATCCCCCCGAGGGGGCACCATCTTGGAATAAAACTTAAAATTCATTCACCTCCTAAAGTAAACAACCGGTGCCCCCTCGGGGGGATAGGGGGGAGTTATTCAACCAGCTTCTTCAGCCTGTTAAGCTCATTTATCGCCTCGAGCGGGGTCAGGTTATTAAGATCGATATTCTTGATCGCCTGCACTACAAGATGATTGGATGCATTGAACATATCCAGCTGCTCCCGCGCGGTGTCCTTTTCTATCGTTTTCTTTGAGTCGCCCTGAACGGAGCTCTTTGATGAATTCTTTTCGAGCTTCTCCAGAATAGCTTTTGCATTTGAAGTGATTTCCTTCGGGATCCCGGCAAGCTCCGCAACGTGGATACCGTAGGATTTATCGGCAGCTCCCGGGACTACCTTGTGGAGGAATTCAACGCCGCCTGGCTTTTCTTTAACAAGAACATTATAATTGACTATTCCTTTTTTCCCGCCTAGCCTGGTCAGCTCGTGATAGTGCGTGGCGAAGAGCGTTTTTGCCTTTAAATACCTTAAAATATATTCCACAACAGCCCATGCTATTGAAAGCCCGTCGTATGTGCTTGTCCCTCTCCCTATCTCATCCATTATTATAAGGCTTTTGTCGGTCGCATTGTTGAGTATAACCGCGGTCTCGTTCATTTCCACAAGAAAAGTGGATTCGCCCCGCGATATATTGTCTGACGCGCCTATGCGGGTGAATATTCTGTCCGCAAGCGAAAGAGTGCAGGTTTTTGCCGGTACGAACGACCCGATTTGCGCCATGAGCTGGATCACGGCAGCCATCCTGATGTATGTCGATTTGCCGGACATGTTCGGTCCCGTAATGATCTTGATTATATTGTCGTGCCTGTCAAGGCTGATATCGTTTGGTATGAATACTTCGCTTGTATAATATTTTTCCACTACTGGATGCCTGCCGGCTTCAATGTAATTCGCTCCGTCGTCGTTAAAACCGGGACGCGTGAACTTGTTCTCGATCGCGGATAACGCGAGCGAGCAAAGGAAGTCGATCTCGCCGATTACGGAAGCGCATTTCTGAAGGGGATCTTTTGCCGCAAGGACTTCCGAAAGCAGTTTTTCGATCTCGTGATTTTCTATCTCAATAATTTTATCTGCGGAAGAAAGTATTTCCGATTCGAAATTCTGCAGTTCCGTGGTGGTATATCTTTCGGATCCGACCAGGGTCTGTTTCCTGAAATATTCAACCGGGACCCTGGCTGTCTGTCCTTTGGTTACTTCTATAAAGTAACCATGTATCCTGTTGTACCTGACTTTTAAAGTCGGGATGCCGAGCCTGTTTTTTTCCCGCTCCTGGTATTCGAGTATCCACGTCTTTGCGTCCTTTTTCAGTTCGTACAGGCGGTCCAGCTCGGGGTTGAATCCGGGTCTTATTACCCGTCCGTGCTCCGGCGAAATCGCGGGTTCGTCCGCAATGGTATCCGCGATCTTTTTGCATAAAGCGGTCATTCCCGGGATATTATCCGACAATAATTTCAGCGCTTCGATAGATTGATTGGAGAGGATATTCTTAATTTTCCCGGACGATCCTGCCGAGTGCATAAGCGCGATATAATCGCGCGGGAACGATTTCCACATCGCGAATCTCGAAATGAGCCTTTCAATATCATGTATATTTTTAAGCTCTTCCCGGATATCGGCAGTGAGATCGCCGTGTTCGCATAAATGCTCGATGATATTCAGCCTGTTCTCTATTTCTTCCTTTTGAAGAAGCGGCTGGAGAATATTTCTTTCCAGCGTCCTTCTGCCCATTGCCGTTCTGGTGTAATCCAGCACTGAGAATAGTGTTCTGTTCTTTGACAGATCCTGATTCTGAACCAGCTCCAGGTTCCTGATGGTAGCGTCGTCCAGTATCATGAATTTTGAAGATGTTGTTCTTTTCGGAAGTTTTAAATGAGCGAATGTTTTTCTGTGCGTATCTTTAAGGTACTGCAGGATTGATCCGGCGGCGCTTATTTCAACCTCTTCGGAGATGCCGAGGCCTTCAAGGCCGGCAAGGTTGAATATCTCTTTAATAATGCCCGTGCAGTAATCATTATCGTAAAACCATTCGCTTATAGAATTGACCGGTATGCCTGAGTTCTCAATATGCTTAGAAAATACGGATAGCCCTGGATTTTCCTTACCGTAAAGGAGAGCTTCCTTCGGATTGTATTTTACTATCTCTCCCCTGAATACGTCTATCGATGCGTCGATCGATGAAATTATGAAATCGCCTGTTGAAATATCCACAAATGCAAGGCCGATCCTGTTATTGTTCAATACGATGGAGGCGAGAAAATTATTATCGTCGGTCTGAAGAAGGTTTGACTCGACAATTGTTCCGGGGGTGATAATCCTTACCACTTCGCGTTTTACGATCGTACCGTTCGAAGGAGCCGTTTCCATCTGTTCGCATATCGCGACCCTGTGCCCGGCTTTAATGAGGCGCGCAATATAGCTCTCCGCAGCGTGATAAGGGATGCCGCACATGGGAATGTTGTCCTGCCTTGACGTAAGAGCAATATCAAGTATCTTTGAAGCGGTCTTTGCATCCTCTAGAAACATCTCGTAGAAGTCTCCAAGGCGGAAGAACAGAATTTCGTCCGGCAGGCTTCTCTTGATCGAGAGATACTGCTTCATCATGGGCGTCAGCCTGGAGTTTTCGCTGTCATTCTTCATAGATATAGATTTTTTTCGCGTCTTTAATGATTCTTACTATAGAGCCGTTTATCCCGAACTCTTCAGCAAGCCTTATTCTTGTCTTTAATGCGGAATCAATACCGGCGAAGCGTCCCGTGTAAATAAAAAATTTATTTTTTACTTCCGCAATTTCAACAGGCTGGAAATCCCTGTCGATTAAATCCCGTATCTCTCTTGCATTTTGTATTTTTTCGAAAGGTCCGAGGGAAATTGAGTATTTAATATCGCCTTTTGTTTCCCTGCTGTCTTCGGTTTCATCGATATCGATTTCCGGCTCAATGCCGATATTATCCGTCTTTCTTATCGTATTCCTGTCAGGTATATAATCCGTTCTCGATGGCTTGTATTGCTCGATCGCAAGCAGCTCTTTTCCGGAGAAGCCTGCTTCGGGAGATTTTGGAAAATCCTTAACGACATCCGAATAGGCAGAATACGCTTTATTGTATTCTCTTCTGGAGTGATAGTATCTTCCCAGAAGATAAAGGGCCGCAGGCATATTCCCGGACTTGCCGAACCCGGATATTATTTCGCTTAAACTGTATAGATAGCTTCTCGATATCCCGTACATATTTCTGTTTATGTATGACAGTAAAAGCAGCGCGTCCGAAAGATTGTTGTAGCTGTGGTCGATTACGGTTATGTTTACGCAGACCTTTTTCGCGTCCTCGTACCGTTCCAGATGTATCAGCGCTTTCACGAGAAAGAATTTAAATTTGACGGTATACTCGCTGTCAATGAAAAGCCCCGCTCCTTTCTCCGCCTCGGTGCTGAGTTCGTTCCATTTTGACTGGAGATAGAGGATTTCGCAAATCTTATACTGGGAATAGGCGCGCTTATTGAAGTATTTGTATTTATCCACGAGCACCCTGTACTGCCCTACTGCTTTGTGCGGATCATCCTGGTTATCGGCCATAATCAGGCGCACATCGGCAACCAGCCCGCTTTTGGGGAAATCCTTCAGGAACTGCTTTGAGGCTTCGTCGATTTCTTTTCCTTTGCCTTCTTTTACGAGATCATTTATTTTTTTAAAGGAATCCTGCTCGGATGGCGCCGCAAAAGAAGCTCCCGGTATTGAGATAAATAAGGTAATAATTATTGGAAATATGAATTTTTTATAAACTTCTTTGATGCAAGGATGTCTCATGCTAAAATCAGTTATTTGTATTTTTGCTTTACATTTATTTTTTCCTTTCATCGTCATTGTCTTTTTATCCCCCTATCCCGCGCGAAGCCTCCCCCCGGGACAAAGGGAGCACCATCTTGGAATAAATTTCTACGCAATCCTCTGGCCATAAAGCGTATTGCCTTTCAGTTCGGTGATCTTTATTTCCATTTTTTTCCCGATATCGTCCTTATTGCCGGGCGTTATGACAGGATGATTCAGAAATGTTTTCCCCATTATTTCATTCCCCGATCTTTTGCTCATCCTTTCCGCAATCATTTCTTCCTTTGTATTTATTCTGGATGAAAGCTTTTCTCTGGATATTCCTCTCTGAAGCTCTATAAGCGTATTCAGGCGTTCAATCTTTTCCGCTCTTGTGAGGTTTTCTTTCATTCCGTATGAGGAAGTTCCTTCCCTTGGCGAATAGGCATACATGAACGCGTCATCGAACCTGATATATCGAACCGCATTTAGAGTGGCTTTAAAATCTATTTCGGTTTCACCGGGAAATCCGACAATTATATCCGTGGATAATGAATAGTCGTCCAGTTCGGCATTGATTTTCTCAACTATTTTAAAATAGCGTTCTACAGTATATTTTCTGTTCATTAAAGAAAGTATCGCGTTTGATCCGCTCTGCAGGGGCAGATGTATTGCCTTTGAAATATTATGATTATCTCTAAGCACATGTATAATGTTTTCGTCAAAATCTTTAGGATGAGACGTCAAAAAATTTATCTTTATTAAGCCGTTTATGCCGGATATTTTCTCCAGGAGCCTGTAAAACGGCATATCGCTATCGCTGCCGTATTGATTGACGTTCTGGCCGAGAAGTGTGATCTCTTTTATCCCGTTCCCTGCGAGTTTTTTTACAAAATCTAAGAGCGAAGATGACGGGAAAGAAATAAGGGGGCCTCTTACATAAGGTACGATGCAGTACGAACAGAAGTTTCCGCATCCGTGACTTATTGTAACCCATTTGTGCCACGGAAGGTCGTCCTTTTTTTCCACAAGACCGGGGTCTATTCGCGTTTTAAAATCATTAAAAAATAAAGAATCGTAATGCTTGCCGGCGGCTTTATCACCGCTGAAATATTTTTCGATTATTTCTCCCGTACGGGGAGATTCATACGGGCCTATCGTGAGATCCGCGATCCCCTGCCCGACCAGGTCACGCCCTATACGTTGTGCCATGCATCCGGCTATCACAATTATGCTTCTATCTTTTCTCCTGTTCCTGATCGCCCCTATTCTGGATATTACCCTGTCCTCCGCGTGCTGTCTTACGGAACACGTGTTAAAAATAATGATGTCAGCATCATGCGCAGACATGCATTCCGAACATCCGGCTCTCTCGAGTGAAAGGCAGATAAGCTCCGAATCGTTTTTATTCATCTGGCAGCCGAATGTCTCGATGTAATAATTTTTCTTCAGAAAATTTTCCAACTTTTT